>NZ_JAHFUY010000043.1:0-34823 GCF_023264895.1 Herbiconiux sp.
CGCGCCTCGGCGTCTCGGTGCGTGGCGCCATGGCGCTCATCCGCGCCTCGAAGGTGTGGGCCGCCGCCCAGGGCCGCCACTTCGTGCTGCCCGACGACATCAAGGAGCTCGCGGGGCCGGTCTGGACCCACCGCTTCGTGCTCGACGCCGAGGCCGAGTTCTCCGGCGCCTCCGCCGAGGGCGTGCTCGCGCGCGTGCTCGCCGACGTGGCCGCACCGCAGTCGAGGCAACCCGCTGCATGAGTGAGAGGCGGGCAAGGGGCGCGATCGGCCGGTCGCGGCCGATGGTGTGGGCGCGCGAGAAGGCGGCGCCCTGGTTCACCCTGCACATCGGCAGCAGGATCGTGCCCGTGCTGCGCGCGATCTGGAAGGTGGTCGGGCCCACCCTCTCGACCGTCTCCGGGTTCGGCTGGGCCGTGCTCGTCACGACCGTGCTCGCCCTCGTGGCCGGCGCGGTGTTCGGCTGGCGGGAGCTCCTCATCGTGGCGTTCGTGCTGCTCGCCGCCCTCCTCATCGCCGTCGGCTTCGCGATCGGCCGCTCCGCCTACGCGGTGCGGCTCGACCTCGCCCTCAGCCGCGTCGTGGTGGGCGAGCGGGCCGTCGGCCGCATCGCCGTGACCAACACCTCCACGCGATCGCTCCTCCCCGCCCGGATCGAGCTGCCCGTGGGCTCCTCGTTCGCCGCGTTCCACCTGCCCCGGCTCGCACCCCAGGCCGAGCACGACGACCTCTTCGGCATCCCCACCCACCGCCGCTCCGTCATCCAGGTCGGCCCGGTGCGCTCGGTGCGGGGCGATCCGCTCGGCCTGATGCGGCGCGAGATCCGCTGGACGGAACCGCGCGACCTCTTCGTGCATCCGAGGACCGTGGCCCTCGGCGGCTCGTCGTCCGGGTTCCTGCGCGACCTCGAGGGCATCGAGAGCCGCGTGCTCTCGGACAACGACGTCTCGTTCCACGCCCTCCGCGAGTACGTGCCGGGCGACGACCGCCGCTACATCCACTGGAAGACCTCGGCCCGCACCGGCAAGCTCATGGTGCGCCAGTTCGAGGAGACCCGCCGCTCGCACCTCGCGATCGGCCTCTCGACCAACCGCTCCGACTACGCCGAGACCCCGGGCGACGACGCCGACTACTCGGCCGAGTTCGAGCTCGCCGTCTCCATCTGCGGCTCGCTCGGCGTGCAGGCCCTCCGCGAGGAGTTCGACCTCACCGTGCTCACCCAGCGTGCCGAGCTGCAGTCCGAGACCGGCCGCCGCCTGCTCGACGAGCTCTCCGGGGTGGCCCAGACCGAGCGTCGAGAGGCGATCGCCCAGCTCGCGAAGACCCTCGGCAGCTCGGTGCCGGATGCCTCGGTCGCGTTCTTCGTGTTCGGCAGCACCGTGACGCCCTCGCAGCTGCAGGCCGCCACGGTGCACGTGCCGCTCGGCGTGCGCGTGCTCGCGGTGTCGTGCCGCCCCGGCGCGCAGCTGTCGCTCCGTGAGATCGGCGAGACGAGCCTGCTCACGGTGGGCGACCTCTCCGACTTCCCGCTCGCACTCCGGAGGGCCAACAGCTGATGAGCGAACCGATGAGGCCGCGCCGCGGCGCCGCTCCCGCGGCTCCCGCCCCCCGCGCGTCCACCCCGCGCGCCTCCACCCCCCTCTTCCCGCCGCTGCCGCGGAACGCCAGGGCGCCCTGGGCGATGGCGATCGACGCCGGCGTGATCGCGCTGCTGCTGTTCGTCTCGGTGCTCGGCTTCGGGCCCGCGTTCGGCGGGGCCGGCTACCTCGTGGCCGGCATCGGCGGCATCGTGCTCGGCATCCTGATCGGGTTCGCCGGATGGCGGCTGTCGCTGAACATCGTCATCGTGGCCGCCCTCACCATCGTGGTCTACCTCCTCTTCGGCGGTCCGCTCGCGGCTCCCGGCACCACGATCCTCGGCGTCGTGCCGACGTTCGAGACGATCCGCACGATCGTGCTCGGCATCGTCTTCTCGTGGAAGGACGTGCTGACCCTCGTCACCCCCGTGGGCGAGTTCGACGGCACCCTCGTGGTGCCCTTCCTCACCGCGCTCCTCATGGCCGTCCTCGCCACGAGCTTCGCGCTGCGGCTGAAGAACGCCACCTGGGCGCTGCTGCCGGCCGCCGTGCTCTTCGTGACCGCCATCGCCTTCGGCACGCGGGAGGCCGCGTTCCCGGCCCTGCAGGGGCTCGTGTTCGCCGGGCTCGCGCTCACCTGGGCGGCCTGGCGCCGGCACGAGCGGCGCGCGGCGGCCACCATCGGCACGTCGGGCGCCGGCGCCGCCGGTGGCGCCACGGGTCTCGACGCCTCCCGCATCGACCCCGAGACCGCCAAGAAGCTCCGCACCACCCGCCTCGCCCTCGGAGCCGGCCTCGTCGTGACCGCGCTCGGCCTCGGCTTCGTGACGGGCGGCATCCTCGTGCCAGCCGCGGCCCGCGAGGTCATCCGCGACCAGATCGTGCCGCCGCTCGACCTGCACGACTACGCGAGCCCGCTCGTCGGCTTCCGCAGCTACGTGCGCGACTTCAAGGAGGAGTCGCTCTTCACCGTGCAGGGGCTGCCGAACGACGCGCGCATCCGCCTCGCCACCCTCGACGACTACGACGGCATCGTCTACAACGTCGGCGGAGACGGGACCACCGGTTCCGGCACCTTCACGCGCGTGAGCAGCGAGATCACCAACGACGTCGAGGGCGAGCCCGCCTCGCTCGAGTTCACCATGACCGGGCTCGACGGCGTGTGGCTGCCGGACACCGGCTACCTCGACGCCTTCCGCTTCACGGGCGACCGCGCGGAGGAGCTCGGCGGCACGCTGCACTACAACGCCGCCACCGGCGTGGCGCTCAACACCGAGGGCGTGACCGAGGGCGACGAGTACGCCATCGACACCGTGCTGCCCGAGACCTTCAACGACGAGCAGCTCTCCAGCCGCAAGGTCGACGACATCTCGATGCCGCGCGCCACGGGCGTGCCCGACATCGTGGGCTCGCTCGCCTCGGAGTACCTCGGCGACGCCGAGACGCCCATCGAGCAGGTGCGCAACATCGCCTCGAACCTCAGCCAGAACGGCTTCTTCAGCCATGGGCTCGAGGGCGAGGCCGTCTCGCGCGCCGGCCACGGTGCCGAGCGGATCGCGTCGCTCCTCGACGCCGAGCAGATGATCGGCGACGACGAGCAGTACGCGGTGGCGATGGCCCTCATGGTGCGGTCGATGGGCATGCCCGCGCGCGTGGTGATGGGCTTCTACCCCGACGACTACACGGGCCCCGAGTCGACCTACGAGATCACGGGCGACCAGCTCCACGCCTGGGTCGAGGTGCCGTTCGAGGGCGCGGGCTGGGTGCGGTTCGACCCCACGCCGCCCGAGGACCAGGTGCCGCTCGAGGAGGCCCCGAAGCCGAAGTCCGACCCCAAGGCCCAGGTGCTGCAGCCGCCGCCCCCGCCGCAGGAGCCCGCGGAGCTGCCGCCGGACATCCGCACCCAGGACACCGACCAGGAGGAGGTGCAGGAGGAGGGCTTCGACTTCCTGCCCGTGTTCCTGGCCGCGGGCAGCCTGCTGGCGCTCCTGATCGTCATCTTCACGCCGCTCCTCGTGATCGTGCTGCTGAAGCTCCGGCGCCGCAAGAAGCGCCGGCTCGCCGCACGGCCGGTCGACCGCGTGAGCGGCGGCTGGGACGAGATCGTCGACCGCGCACGCGACCTCGGCACCCCCGTGCCGTACGGGTCGACCCGCCGCGACAACGCCGCAGCGCTCGCGACCGCGTATCCGGAGGCCCCCGTGCTGGCCGTCGCGACGAGGGCCGACGGCAGCGTCTTCGGCCCCGGCGAGCCGACCGAGCAGGAGGTCGACCAGTACTGGACCGAGGTCGACTCGATCGTCGACTCGATGCGCCGGTCGCGATCGGCCTGGAAGCGGTTCCTGGCCGCCTGGTCGGTGCGCTCGTTCTTCCGGCGCCGGAGCGCCCGCGCAGCAGGCAGCACACCCCGCACCACCACCCGAGGAGGCCGATGATGACGGATGCGACGTCGTACCCCTGCGTGCAGTGCGGTTCGCCCGTGCCCCGCAGCGCCCAGTTCTGCCTGGTCTGCGGCACGCCCGCGGCGGTGCGCAGCCAGTCGGCCGCCCTCGGCCAGGTGGCGGGGCAGGTGCCGCTCGTCGACTCCTCCGGCCGGCCCATGGACGGCTGGCGGCCCGAGCCCGCGGCGCCGCCCATCCGCTACGGCGACATCATCCCGAGCGGCTTCGGCCGGCGCGTGGTGGCGTTCCTGCTCGACGGCCTCGTCACGACCGTGCTGTGGCTCGTGATCGTGCTGCCGCTGCTCGCGCTCGGCGTCATCGAGGTCGTGACCGACGGCACCGTGGTCTCGGTGTCTGGCCTCAGTGCCGTGCTGCTGTTCCTGCCCGCGATGCTCTACCCGCTCGCGAAGCTGTTCCTGGAGTCGTTCCTCGGCTTCTCGCTCGGCAAGCTCGTGATGGGCCTCCGGATCGTGAACGTGACGAGGCTCGGCCGGCCGGGGCTCGGCTGGGTGCTGCTGCGGAACCTCGTGGTGGCCGCGGGAGCCCTCGTCTTCGGCGTGGGCCAGTACGTCGTGCTGCTGTCGCCGCTCTGGGACGGCGAGAAGCGCATGCGGGGCTGGCAGGACAAGGTCGGCCGCACCTGGGTGATCGACGTGAAGGCGGGGCCCAACCCGCTGAAGGCGCTGCCCGGGCAGCTGCTGCTCGACCAGGGGACGTACGAGCAGCAGGATCCGGCGCTGTACGGGGCACCGGCGGCACCGGCCGCACCGAGCGCTCCTGCCGCCCCTTCGCTGGCGCCGGTCGACTACGCCCCGCCGGCTCCTCCGGCCGCGCCGCCCGCTCCTCCCGCGGCGCCGATCGCCTCCGTGCCCGGCTTCGCGCCCGCGGCTCCCGTGATCACGCCCGCCGAGGCCGCGGCCGACGACTTCGAGAGCACGCGCCTCTCCGATTCCGCACGGCCCCCTCTCGCCACCGGCGTCACCGTGTTCCGGCTCGACACGGGCGAGATCGTGCCGATCATCCGCCACGGCGCCCTGGGCCGCGACCCCGTGGCGCCCGGCGGCGACCCGAGCGACGTGCTCATCGCGCTCTCCGGCGACACGCTCTCGGTGTCGAAGACGCACCTCGAGTTCGGCGTCGATTCCGGTGCCGTCTGGGTGAGCGACCGCGGCTCCACCAACGGATCCGCGATCGTGCGCGCCGACGGCGTGGAGTACCCGCTCGACGCCGGCGAGCGCCTCACCGTGGTGCCGGGCGACCGGGTGCGGGTGGGCACGCGACTGTTCTCGGTGGAGAGTGGAGCATGAGCGACGAGGAACGACCGGAACAGCAGCGCGGCGCACACGGGAGCGGAGTGCCCCTCGCGGCGCTGCAGCTCGACGTGGGCACCTCGACGCACACGGGGCTCCGGCGCCGGGCCAACGAGGACTCCCTGCTCGCCGTCTCGCCCGTCTTCCTCGTGGCCGACGGCATGGGCGGGCACGAGGCCGGCGAGGTCGCGAGCTCGCTCGCGGTCGAGGCCTTCGCGGCGCTCACGGGGCCCGACTCGCTCGCCCCCACCGACATCCGCACCGCCTTCAAGCGCGCCCACACCACCATCACGGCACTCGCCTCCTCGGGCCGTCGCCGCGCCGGCACCACGGTGTCGGGCGTGGCCGTGGCCGAGAACGACGGCACGGCCTACTGGCTCGTCTTCAACCTCGGCGACTCGCGCACCTACCGGCTCGCCTCGGGCGAGCTCGAGCAGATCAGCGTCGACCACTCGGTGGTGCAGGAGCTGCTCGACGAGGGCGAGCTCGACCGGGCGGATGCCGCCACGCACCCCGGCCGCAACGTCATCACCCGCGCGCTCGGCGCGGGCGGCGAGTTCGAGGCCGACTACTGGCTCGTGCCGGTGGAGTCGGGCGACCGCATGCTGATCTGCTCCGACGGCATCTCGGGCGAGCTCGACGACGAGCTCATCGCGCGCGTGCTCCTCGACGAGGGCACGCCTCAGGATGCCGCCACCCGGCTCGTGCACGAGGGCCTCACCCGCGGCGGCCGCGACAACCTCACGGCCGTGGTGGTCGACGCCTGGGACTCCGTGTCCTCCGTGCGCAGCGCACCCCAGGGCCGCGACGACGAGCACGACGACGGGCGGCACGGGGAGGACACCATCCCCCGCGGGCCGGTCGGCGTCGGCGGAAGGAACTGAGATGACCACCCTCCACTACACCCCCGGCCCCTGGTGCGCGGTCGTCGTGCCCGAGGGCGTGGCCGTGCTGCCGGCGGGCACCGACGCCGAGCTGCTCGAGAAGGTCTGGGCGGCGCTGCAGGCCGGCGAGGGCCTCGGCGGAGTGCTCGAGGCGCTCACCGGAACGTTCGGCACGAGCCTCGGCTCGCTGCCGCCGTTCGCCGTCGCCACGGTGTCGGGCTCCGCGGTGCGGCTCGCGGTGCGCGGTGAGCTCACCATCGACGTCGTGGAGGGATCGGATGCCGGCACCGCCGTCTCGCTGACCGTGTCCGGCGCCGACGTGACGACCTGGAGCGAGCGCGTGGTCGCGGAAGCCAGGCACCTCACGCTGCGCACCCCGGAGAGCGCCTCCGCGCAGCGCTTCGGCGTCGCCAGCGGCGTGGTGCTCGTGTCGGCGGTGGAGCTCGACGTGACCGGCGAAGGGGTGGCGGTGTCCGCACCGGCCACTGCCTCTGTGGCTGCCTCAGCGCCCGCGCCCGTCGCTTCAGAGGTGCCCGAAGCGACGCTCATGACCGGTGACGGAGTGATCGAGGAGGCCGCCCCCGAGGCGGCCGACCCGGAGACTCCGGTCGAGGTGGCCATGGGCGACGAGGTCAGCGAGGCCGGCCCCGACGAGGTGGCCGAGCTCGAGCACACGCGCGACGAGCTGCCCGACGACGCCTACGACCACCTGTGGGGCGCCACCGTGGTCAAGTCGGTCGAAGACGCGGCCGTGCGCGAGCTCGAGGAGGACGACGAGTCCGAGGAGGTCGGAGCGTCCTCCGTTCCCGTCGAACCCCCCGCGCCGTCCTCCGTCCCCGAACCTCCCGCACCCGTCGCGCCCCCGGTCGCACCGCCGCCGCCCGTGCAGTCCTCGGGGCTCATCGACAGCGTGCCGGGCTTCGGCGGCCTGGGTGCCGCCTCCGGCAGCGCCAGCATCAACGGCAGCACGGTGCCCCCGGCCGCCCCCGCCGCGACCCCGGCTCCCGTCACTCCGGCCGCCCCGGCCTCTCAGTCCGCCCCGGTCGCTCCGGCAGCCCAGGCCGACGACGACCACGACGGCCTCACCGTCACCGTCTCCGAGCTCGAGGCCATGCGCCGCCTCGGCGCCGCCGGAGGCGACGCCCCCGCCGCCCTGCCCGACTCGGCGCTCGGCCGCATCGTGCTCTCGACCGGCGAGACGCATCCGCTCGACAAGCCCGTCATCATCGGCCGCCGCCCCCGCGCCAACCGGGTGCAGGTCGATCGCGTGCCCGTGCTCGTGACCGTGCCGAGCCCGGAGCAGGACATCTCGCGCAACCACCTCGAGATCCGCCTCGAGGGCCGGCACGTGCTCGTGGTCGACCTCGACACCACCAACGGCTCGGTGCTGCACCGCGAGGGCACTCCCCCGCTCCGCCTCGGCCCGCACGAGCCCGTGCTCGTGCTCTCCCGCGACATCGTCGACATCGGCGACGGCGTGACCGTCACCTTCGAGGAGATCCCGTGAACGCGCGCAGGCCCCCCTCCGCGCCTCCCGAGATCCCCGGCTTCAGCTACCTGCAGCTGCTCGGCTCCGGCGGCTTCGCCGACGTCTTCCTCTACGAGCAGCGGATGCCCAAGCGCCGCGTGGCCATCAAGGTGCTGCTCTCCGAGGCGCTCACCGAGGGCGCGCGCGAGAGCTTCGACGCCGAGGCGAACCTGATGGCGCAGCTGTCGACGCACCCCTCGATCGTCACGATCTACCAGGCCGACATCTCCTCCGACGGCCGGCCGTACCTCGCCATGGAGTACTGCCCGAAGCCCAACCTCGGCGCCCGCTACCGGCGCGAGAAGATCAGCGTGGCCGAGGCGCTGCGCATCGGCATCCAGGTGGCGGGTGCGGTGGAGACCTCGCACCGGGCCGGCATCCTGCACCGCGACATCAAGCCCGCCAACATCCTCGTGACCGAGTACAACCGCCCCGCCCTGACCGACTTCGGCATCTCGGTGGCGCTCGTGGGCGGCGGCGAGCAGGAGTCCGTGGGCATGTCGATCCCCTGGTCTCCCCCGGAGGTCTTCGGTTCGGCGCCCGCCAGCGGCGTCGCGGCCGACATCTACTCGCTCGGCGCGACGGTCTACACGATCCTCGCCGGCCGGTCGCCGTTCGAGGTGCCGGGCGGCTCGAACTCGGGGCTCGACCTCATCGCGCGCATCCAGGGCTCGCCGCTCACCCGCACGGGCCGGCCGGATGTTCCGCCGAGCCTCGAGGAGGTGCTCGCCACCGCGATGGCCAAGCGCGAGAGCGCGCGCTACGGCAGCGCCCTCGAGTTCGCGAGGGCCCTGCAGAAGGTGCAGCTCGAGCTCAGCATGTCGGTGACCCCCACCGACGTGCTCGACGAGCAGGTCGACACCGACGAGGTCGAGGAGGAGGACGAGGGGCACACCCGCATCCGCGGCATGGTGTCGATCGATCCCACCGGGCCCGTGCGGCCCACGACGTCAGGGACCGCGACGTCGAGGTTCACATCCCCGTCCGCGACCCCGCCGGCCGCTGCGCCCTACCGCCCGGCCGCCGCGTCCGCCCCTCCGGCGGCCACGCAGGGCTGGTCGGCCCCCGCTCCCGCCGCCTCGCACGAGCCCGTCGAGCACACGATGCTGCGGGGCGGCACCCCCGCCGCTCCCCCGCGGGTCGACTCCCGCGGCTTCGTGATCGACGAGCCCGCCCTCGAGACCACCATGCACCGCCCGACCACCGGCCCCGCGGCCGCCGAGGAGGCGCCCTCGAAGCGCCGGGCGCTGCCCTACATCCTGGGAGCCGCCGCCCTCGTGCTGCTCGTCGGCATCGGCGGCCTCGTCTTCGCCCTCAACCAGGGCGGCAGCCCCGCCCAGCAGGCCATCGAGGAGTCCGACAAGCCCGTCGACCAGATCGACGTGGGCGAGACGACCGTCGAAAGCCCCACGGAGCTGGTCGGGACCCTCTCCCCGGAGGGCGCGACGTTCACCTGGACGAACCCGCACCCCGAGGCGGGTGACGTCTACGCCTGGCAGGTGGTCACGCCCGGCAACGAGTCACCGATGTTCAAGACCGATGAGACCACCGCCCTCGTGCCGGCCGAGGAGATCGGCGCGGGACAGGTCTGCATCGACGTCACCATCGTGCAGGTCGACGGCGACGGTTCCCAGCCCACGACGGCCTGTGCGGAGTAGACCATGATCGACGAGACGACCACCCCTCCCCCCGGCGCCCCCGCCACCCGCTCCGACGCGAGCGTGGAGTTCTGCGGCGAGTGGTTCCCACTCAGCCACGACAAGCCGTTCGAGATCGGTCGCGAGGCCGACCTCGACATCGACGACAACCAGTACCTGCACCGCCGGTTCCTGCAGATCTCCAACGTCGACGGCATGTGGTGGCTCTCGAACGTGGGCTCGCGCCTCAGCGCCACGGTCTCGGATGCGAGCCGCACCATGCAGGCCTGGCTCGCCCCCGGCGCCCGCATGCCCATCGTCTTCGGCCTCACCACGGTGGTCTTCACGGCCGGCCCCACGAGCTACGAGTTCACGGTGCACACGTCTGCCCCGACCTTCTTCGACTCCTCCCCCGTGCCCTCCGGCAGCGGCGCCACCACGGTCGGCGCCGTCACCTTCACCGCCTCGCAGAAGCTGCTCATCCTGGCCCTCGCCGAGCCCATGCTGAAGCGCGAGGGCACCGGCACGAGCGAGATCCCCTCCTCCCAGCTCGCCGCCGAGCGGCTCGGCTGGGCGCTCAGCCGCTTCAACCGCAAGCTCGACAACGTGTGCGACAAGCTCAGCCGCACGGGCGTGGAGGGCCTCCGTGGCGGGGTCGGCGCCCTCGCCACGAACCGCCGGGCGCGCCTGGTGGAGTACGCGGTGCTCTCCCGCCTCGTCACGAAGGCAGACCTGCCCCTCCTCGACCAGCCCAGCGACGACAACGACGACAGGTAGCAGCACCGGATGCGCATCAAGGCCACACTGAGACGCCCGGGCGGCTCGAGCGACAACCTCCAGATCACCGCCGACGCCACCGCGAGCGTCTCCGACATCGCCGAGGCCATCTACCGTGCCGATCCGCAGCGTGCAGATCCACAGCGATCGGGCACGGAGCGGACCGATCCGCTGGCCGCCGTGCCGTCGAACCTCACCCTGCAGGTCTCCGGCGCGTCCGGTGCCGCCCGCGTGCTCGACCCCTCCTCGAACCTGCTCGAGTCCGGCGTGCGGTCGGGCTCCGTGCTCGAGCTCGCCCAGCACAGCGAGGGCTACACCTCGGCCGGGCCGAGCGGGCCCGCGGCGGCGACCCTGCGCGTGCTGAGCGGTCCGGATGCGGGGGCCGAGTTCGCGCTCCCCTTCGGCTCGAGCTACATCGGCCGTGAGCGCGGCATCGACGTGCGGCTCTCCGACGGGCTCATCTCGAAGCGCCACGCGCGCATCAACATCGGCGAGCACGTCGAGATCATCGACATGAAGTCGGCCAACGGCCTCGTGATGGGCGGCGAGCAGGTGGCGCGCACGACGCTCTCCTCCGCCGACGTCGTGATGCTCGGCGACACGGCCATCTGCATCGTGCCGCTGCAGCGGCTCGGCGGAGCGGCTCCCTCGACCCCCGTGATCGAGTTCAACCGCTCGCCGCGGGTCGTCGCGCGCTATCCCGGCGACGAGTTCCCCACGCCGTCACCGCCCAAGCAGCCGCAGCCCATCCGCTTCCCGCTCGTGGCGCTCGCGGCGCCGCTGCTCATGGGCCCGATCCTGTTCCTGGCCACCGGATCCGCGCTCAGCCTGATCTTCATCGCGCTCAGCCCGATCATCATGATCGGCACCTGGGCCGACCACAAGCTCCAGACCAGGCGCCAGCTCCGCGACGCCATCAAGCTCTTCAACGAGCAGATCGACGCCTTCGTGAAGTCGATGCACGAGAAGCAGCGCATCCAGCGGGCCGTGCGCCTCACCGAGGCGCCGGCCGTGAGCGCCACCGTCGACGCCGTCGACCGGCTCGGCCAGCTGCTCTGGACGCACCGCCCCGAGCACACCGCCTTCCTCACCGCGCGCCTGGGCATCGGCACCGGCCCGAGCCGCGACAAGATCTCGATGCCGAACGCCAACGAGGCCCTGCCGGAGTACTGGGCGCAGGTGGAGGAGGTCGCCGACCGCTTCTCGCGCATCGACGGCGTGCCGATCGTGGTGGAGTTCCGCAAGGCCGGTGCCCTCGGCGTGGCCGGCGGTGGAGACGGCCGCCACGGCGTCGCCCGCGGCATCGTGACCCAGCTCGCGGGCCTGCACTCCCCCTCCGAGCTCGTCATCTGCGCCCTCGCCTCCCCCACCTCGCGCACCACCTGGGAGTGGCTCGAGTGGCTCCCCCACACCACGAGCCCGCACAGCCCGCTCGGCGGCGATCACCTCGCCGACAACCCCGGCTCGGGCGCCGCGCTGCTCTCCCGCCTCGAGGCGCTCATCGACTCCCGCACCGCGGGCGCCCCGAGCCCCCGCGGCCCGATCGACACCGACAAGGACAAGCAGGAGCTCGCCCACCCGATCACCCCATCGGTGCTCGTGGTGATCGAGGACGACACGCCGCTCGACCGCGGCCGGCTCACCCGCCTGGTCGAGCGCGGGGCGGACGCCAACGTGCACGTGCTGTGGTCGGCCCCCTCGATCGGCGACCTGCCGGCGGCGTGCCGGAGCTTCGTGAGCGTCGATCCGGAGCCCGCTGCGTCCACCTCGCCCGCCGCCCCTGCGGGCGGTGCGTCCGGTACCGCGGGTCAGGTGCGGCTCGGCGAGCACACCTTCCCGCTCGAGTGCGAGACCGTCGATGCCGCGACCGCGCACCGGCTCGCCCGCCAGCTCGCCCCCGTGGTCGACGTCGGCGCCCCCATCGACGACGACTCCGACCTGCCGCGATCGGTCTCCTACCTCTCGCTCGTGGGCACCGAGCTCGCCGAGGTGCCCGAGGCCGTGATCGACCGCTGGCGCGAGAGCAACTCCATCGCCGACCGCTCGGGCGCACCGCTCGTGCGGCGCAAGAAGGAGGGGTCGCTGCGCGCGCTCGTGGGCCACTCCGGCACCGAGCCGTTCTACCTCGACATCCGCAACCAGGGCCCGCACGCCCTCGTGGGCGGCACGACCGGTGCCGGAAAGAGCGAGTTCCTGCAGTCGTGGGTGCTCGGCATGGCCGCGGCGCACAGCCCCGACCGGGCCACCTTCCTCTTCGTCGACTACAAGGGCGGCGCGGCGTTCGCCGACTGCGTGGGCCTGCCGCACACCGTCGGCCTCGTGACCGACCTCTCGCCGCACCTCGTGCGCCGCGCGCTCACGAGCCTCCGGGCGGAGCTGCGCTACCGCGAGCACCTGCTCAACCGCAAGAAGGCGAAAGACCTCGTCTCGCTCGAGAAGACCGGCGACCCCGACACCCCGCCGAGCCTGCTGATCGTGGTCGACGAGTTCGCGGCCCTCGTGCAGGAGGTGCCCGAGTTCGTCGACGGCGTCGTCGATGTCGCCCAGCGCGGCCGCTCGCTAGGCCTCCACCTCATCCTCGCCACCCAGCGGCCCGCCGGCGTCATCAAGGACAACCTGCGCGCCAACACCAACCTCCGGATCGCGCTCCGGATGGCCGACGCCGACGACTCCAGCGACATCCTGGGCGACCCGATGGCCGCCTACTTCGACCAGTCGATCCCCGGCCGCGGCGCCGCGAAGACGGGGCCTGGCCGGCTCGCCTCGTTCCAGACCGGCTACGCGGGAGGCTGGACCACCAGCGAGGTGCCGCGCGCCCGCATCGACATGATCGAGATGGACTTCGGATCGGGTGCCTCGTGGGAGGTGCCCGAGATCGAGGCGCCGATGCAGGCCGATCCGGGGCCCACCGACATCGCCCGGCTCGTCACGAGCATCCGGAACGCCGCGAAGCTCGCCGACATCCCCGAGCCGCGGAAGCCCTGGCTCGACGAGCTCGCGGCCGTCTACGACTTCTCGCTGCTGCCGAACCCGCGCACCGACGAGCAGCTGCTGCTCGGCGTGATCGACGACCCGGCGTCGCAGTCGCAGCCCACGGTCTTCTACGAGCCCGACCGCGACGGCAACATGGCCATCTACGGCACCGGTGGCGCGGGCAAGAGCGCCACACTCCGCACGATCGCCGTCTCGGCGGCCGTGACGCCCCGCGGCGGCCCCGTGCACGTCTACGGCCTCGACTTCGGCTCGAGCGGCCTCAGCATGCTGCAGGAGCTGCCCCACGTGGGCGCCATCATCTCCGGCGACGACGAGGAGCGCGTCATCCGGCTGCTCCGGATGCTCCGCGACCTCGTCGACGACCGCTCCATCCGCTACTCCGCCGTGCGGGCCGGGTCGATCGGCGAGTACCGGCGCATCGCCGATGCCCCGGCCGAGCCGCGCATCCTCGTGCTCGTCGACGGCATCGGCGCGTTCCGCGAGCAGTACGAGTTCGGCGGGCACTCCGCCTGGTTCACGACCTTCTCGCAGATCGCCACCGACGGCCGCCAGGTGGGCGTGCACATCGTGGTCACGGGAGACCGGCCGAACTCCGTGCCCGCCTCGCTCGGCTCCACGATCCAGCGGCGCCTCATCCTGCGCCTCGCGAGCGAGGACGACTACGCGCTCGTGAACGCCCCGAAGGACACCCTCTCGGCCGTCTCGCCCCCCGGCCGCGGCGTGATGGAGGGCGACGAGGTGCAGATGGCCGTGCTCGGCGCCGACTCCAACGTGGCCGTGCAGGCCAGGGAGATCGCCAAGCTCGCCGAGGCCATGCGTCGACAGGGTGTGACACCGGCGCTGCCGATCGAGCACCTCGCCGAGTCGGTGCCGCTCAGCACGCTGCCCGCGACGCCGCCCGGATCCGGGTCGTCGAGCGCGCCGGGCGATCTTCAGCCCGTCATCGGTGTGCGCGACGACACGCTCGCGCCCTTCGCCATCAAGGCCCGGGGTGCCATGCTGCTCGCCGGAACGGCCGGCAGTGGGCGCTCGACCGCCATCGCGACCATCGCGACGGCCCTTCGACGTGCCGATCCGCGCATCCGGCTCGTGCACATCTCACCCCGCAAGACCAACCTCACGCCGCTGCCGATCTGGAGCATCTCGCTGCACGATCCGGCGCAGATCACGGCGTTCGCCGACGACGTCACGGCCCAGCTCGACGCCGAGACGCTGAAGCCGGGGCAGTTCGCGGTCTTCGTCGAGAACATCGGCGAGCTCAACGGCTCCCCGGCCGAGGCCGACGTCGACAGGCTGATCAAGCGAGCGCTCCGCGACGACGTGTTCGTGGTGGGCGAGAGCGAATCGTCGACCTGGTCGTCGGCGTGGACCCTCGGAGGCTCGTTCAAGAACTCCAAACGAGGACTCCTGCTCGTGCCGGGAGAGCTCGACGGGGATTCGTTGCTGGGCACGTCGCTCGGTCGCTTCAAGCGCGCGGATCTGCCGCCTGGCCGGGGATTCTTCGTGCAGGGCGGTCGCGTCACGAAGCTGCAGGTGGCGACCCGCGACGACTGACTCCAGGTGTCACCAGGGGTCATGGGGACTTCTCCCCATCGCCTGAATCGACACCTGTCCGTAGTGTCTTCCTTGTGAGAACGACTCACAGGAAGTAGCGGAACCGGACAGCCCGGTACCGCGGAACGAAAAGGAGAGAATCATGGCCGTTTGGGGTCTCGACGTCGAGCAGGTTCGCTCGCTCAGCAAGCAGCTCAACACCCAGTCGCAGCAGGTCCAGCAGATCCTGACGACTCTCACCAGCGCCCTCCAGAGCGTGCAGTGGACCGGTCCGGATGCGGAGAACTTCCGCAACGAGTGGAACTCCACCCACACCGCCGCTCTGAAGCAGGTCATCACCGCCCTCGAGGACGCCTCGCAGAAGGCCTCGAAGAACGCTTCCGACCAGGAGGCCACCTCCAACGCCTAGTTGGACCAGGCGGGAGTCCTCCGGGGCTCCCGCCTCCTTTTTCTTTCATCTATCCGATCCGCACGCTTGAGAGGGTGTCATGGCTGGTGGTTTCTACGGGGCAGACGTCGAACAGCTCCGACAACTGGCGAAGAAGTTCGACAACGCCGCTGAGAATCTGAACACGGTGACATCGAGTCTCACCACGAGCGTCAACCAGGCGCAGGCGTGGCAGGGTCCGGATGCCTCGACCTTCCGCTCCGACTGGAACGGCACGCACACCGCGCAGCTGAAGGCCGCGGTCGCGGCCCTCACGGCCGGCAGCGACAGCCTCGTGAAGAACGCCGAGGATCAGAACACGTCGTCGACCGACGGCGGCACGTTCGGCGGAGGCGGCGGGGCCGGGGGCTCCGGCGGCTCAGGCGGTTCGGGTTCGGGCGGCTCCGGCTCTGGCGGTTCCGGCGGCGGATCCACCGGTGGTGGATCGTCAGGCGGCGGCGGGGGTGGCGGCGGCGGGGGCGGCAACGGAGGAGCCGACGACGACTCCGGCAGCTACGCCCACGGCTTCGAAGACGAGGGCTACGCCGACGCGGGCGTGACCTACGACGAGAACGGCATGCCGGACGCCCGCGCCGAGGCCGGCTGGCAGTGGGGCACCGGAGCCGGTGCCAACGGCAGCTTCGGCGACGAGAACTTCGGCGGCGAGGGATCGGCCGACGCCTTCTTCGGGGTCGATTCCGATGCCGAGGCCGGCGCCGGCTTCAACCTCGATGACGGTGCCTACGCCGATGCCTCGGCCGGAGGGTTCGTCGGCGGCCGTGCCGACGCCGGAGGATCGTTCTCCGGTGCCGACGGCATGTACGGCGGCAGCGGAAGCGCCGAGGTCATGATCGGTGCCGAAGCGAACGCCAATGCGGGAGCCACCATCGGCCCCGACGGGATCGGTGCCAACGCCGGTGTCGAGGGCTTCGTGGGCGGCCGTGCCGGAGTCGAAGGCGAGCTCAACGTGGGCGGCGGCGCCGTCTCCGTGGGCGGTGGCGCCGAGGTGATGTACGGCATCGGCGGCCATGCCAACGTCGACGCCGAGGTCACCTGGGACAACGTGGATGTCTCGTTCGACGTCGGTGCCGCCTTCGGCCTCGGCGGCGGTGTGAGCTTCGACTTCTCGATCAGCCCCTCCGAGACCATCGACACCGTCGGTGGCTGGCTCGGATTCTGATCCCGTTCTGATCCACTTCTCCTCGATCTCTGAAAGGCTCGAACCATGTCGTACTCCATCAGCTTCCCCGGCGATTCCGCCCCCGCCCTGCCCTCCATCGGTCTGACCGTGCCCGACGACTGGAGCCCGCTCGCCGTGACCGGCGCCGTGCTCGCCGCCGGCAAGAAGGTCGAGCAGGGCGAGTTCCGCCCCAACGTCGTGGTGGCGATCTCCCGCTTCGCCCAGGGCTACTCCCTGCAGACGGCGATCGACGCCGTCATCGGCCGCGTCGAGTCGATCGAGGGCGTGCAGGAGCTCGGCCGCGATGCCCACGAGGTGGTCGGCCGCGAGGGCTTCCGCATCGAGTTCAGCTACCCCGACGCCCGCGTGGGAACGCTCATGCAGGCCGTCCGTATCGCCGTGGTCGAGAACGGCCCCGTCGCCGACCTCGTGCAGGTCACGGCCACCACCTCGGGCAGGCAGGCCACGGAGTTCTGGGACGAGATCCGGGCCATCCAGGACAGCGCGGTGACGACCTCCTGATGGCCGCCCTCCCCTTCGCCGAGGCCCAGGCGCGGGTGCTCGCGCTCAACAGCGACGAGCTGCCGTTCGTCTACGAGCCCGCGCCCTACGGCATCCGCGCCGCCTGGAAGTACGCCGACGTCAAGTGGGCGGCCGTCACCGCGGCCGGCACCATCTCGGGCGACTACGAGCTGCGGGTCACGCTCGACCCCGAGTCGTCGACGTGGACCTTCGACGAGACCCGCACCGAGAGCCGCTCCTCCGTGCAGAGCGACGGCGGCGGGGGCTTCAGCGCCTCGTTCGGCAGCTCGGGCTTCAAGGGCAGGCAGAAGAGCGCCTCGTTCCACTTCGGCGTGGGAACCGCGGCCAGCAGCACCGATCGCCAGGGCACGCACGAGGGCAACACCTACGGCTACTCCTTCACGACCGACGAGGTGAAGGAGCCGCTCATCGCGGCCCTCGAGTCGGCCGGCTGGGAGCCTGCCCGCAAGGGCTTCTTCGGCAAGCTCTTCGGCGGCTGACCCCCTGCCCCTCCCCCTCCCCCTCCCGCGACTTGACACAAGATGTGCCAAGTCGCCCGTTTTGGGCGCGACTTCTGTCAAGTCGCGGAGGGCTCCAGCGTCCGGCCGGTTGGCGGGGTCGGTGCAGCGGGTGTAACTTTGCAGTCTGCGCAAGTTTTGGCGCGAACTCCCACTCCGCTGTGCTGCCTTGAGGATGCCCATGTCTCGTTCCGAATCGTCCTCCCGCACCGAGAAGGGCTCGGGCACGGGCCCGAAGGCGCCCTCGAAGTCGGCCCGCGCCGCCGAAGCACGGGCCGCAGCCCTCAAGGAGGCCGGCGGCCGGATGACGCACCGGCAGATCCTCTTCATCATCTTCGGGCTCATGGCCGGCATGTTCCTCGCCTCGCTCGACCAGACGATCGTCGGCACCTCGATGCGCACGATCGGCGACGACCTCGACGGCATCAGCCTGCAGGCCTGGGTGACCACCGGCTACCTCATCCTGTCGACCATCTCGACGCCGCTCTACGGCAAGCTCTCCGACATCTTCGGCCGGCGCCCGCTCTACATCATCGCCATCGCGATCTTCCTCGTCGGATCCCTTCTCGCCGGCATCGCCACGAACATGTACGAGCTCGCGATCTTCCGCGCCATCCAGGGCCTCGGAGCCGGCGGACTCATGTCGCTCGCCCTCACCGTGATGGGCGACATCCTCGCCCCGCGCGAGCGCGCGAAGTACCAGGGCTACTTCCTCGCCACCTTCGGCATCTCGAGCGTCATCGGCCCGCTGCTCGGCGGACTGCTCTCGGGAGCCCCCGAGATCCTCGGCATCACGGGCTGGCGCTGGATCTTCCTGCTCAACCTGCCGATCGGCGCCGTCGCCATGGTGATCGTGCTCCTGTTCCTGCACATCCCGCACACCCGCCGCGCCGTGCGGATCGACTGGTGGGGCGTGGTCGCGGTCATCCTCACCGTCGTGCCCGTGCTGCTCGTGGCCGAGCAGGGCCGCGAGTGGGGCTGGGGCTCGCCCGGCGCCATCGCCTGCTACGTGCTCGCCCCGATCGGGCTCATCCTCTTCCTCGTGGTCGAGCGGCGCCTGGGTGACGACGCGATCATCCCGCTCAAGCTCTTCAGGTCCCCGACGTTCTCGATGGCCACCATCCTCGGCGTGCTCGTGGGCTTCGGCATGTTCGGCGCCATGATGACGCTGCCGAACTACCTGCAGATCGCCACCGGCGCGACCCCCACCGAGGCGGGGCTCATGATGATCCCCATGGTGCTCGGCCTCATGATCGCCTCGATCGTCTCGGGCCAGCTCATCTCGCGCACCGGCCGCTACCGGATGTTCCCCATCCTCGGCACCGGACTCCTCGTGGCCGCCTTCTTCTACCTCACCTTCGTCTCGGCCGACAAGCCGGTCTGGTACGTGCTGATCGGCATGCTCGTGATCGGCCTCGGACTCGGACAGCTCATGCAGACCCTCACGATCGCGTCGCAGAACTCGGTGGGCCCGCGCGACATCGGTGTGGCCACCTCGGCGTCGACGTTCTTCCGCTCGATCGGCGGCACGCTCGGCACCGCCGTGGTGTTCTCGGTGCTGTTCTCGCGCCTCGGCACGACGCTGCCGGCCGCGTTCACCGACCCCGACATCGTCGCGGGTGCTCAGGCGGCCGCGGCCGACCCCGCGGTGCAGGCGGATCCCGCCAACGCGGCCATCCTGCAGATCCTCACGAACGCGCAGAGCGACCCGTCGTCGATCGGCGACGCGCTGAGCGGCGACACCTCGTTCCTCGTGGGTGCCGACTCGCGGCTCACGCTGCCGTTCGTCGACGCGTGGGCGAACGCCACGCAGACCGTGTTCTGGGTCTGCCTCGCGGTGGTCGCGGTGGCCTTCGTGCTCAGCTGGTTCCTCAAGGCCACTCCGCTCCGCGCGAAGTCGGCCCTCGAGGAGGCGGCGGACGACGCAGCCGCCGCCGAGCCCACCCAGAACCCTGCGGACTCCCCCGCGGTGTCCCCCGCAGTCCAGGCGTCGCTCGCAGCGGAGGAGATGGGCGCCATGATCCTCCCCGACACCAGCTCCACCCCCGCCCAGCCCCCCAAGAAGTAGCCCGCCCCTTCCCACGAGTGGGCAGTTTCTGCCCCAACACGCCGCGGCACACCGCAGAAAGTGCCCACTCGTGGGAGGACGGGGGCGGGGGCTAGAAGTCTTGGAGGTTGGCGCGGAGGCCGCCTGCGCCGTAGGCGGTGCGGAGGATGCCGCGGCGGCGGAGGATGGGCACGAGCTCGTCGAGCATGCGGTGGATCGTGACCGGGTGCAGGTCGCCCGAGAAGATGAAGCCGTCGTTGTCGGCCTCGGCCCCGAGCTCCTCGATGAAGTCGGCGATCTCGTCGGCCGTGCCCACGTAGCCCGAGCGGTCGGTGATGCGGCCGAGGCGCGCCTTCGCCGTGAGCAGCTCCCGCAGCGAGGCGTCGGCGAACGAGTCGAAGCCGCCGAGCAGGCCCTTGATGGTGCCGCGCGAGACGTGGTCGCCGAAGATCGCCGGATCGACCGGCCGGTCGAGATCGAGCCCCGTGAGGTCGGTCTCGAGATCGCTCGACTGGCCGGCCGCGATCTGCAGCAGGGTCGCGTCGTCCGGGTGCGCGGAGGCGTCGACGAGGCGCTGCGCCTCCTCCGGGCTCGACACCACGATGGGCTTGAACACGAACAGCACGTCGATGTCGGCGGGGCTCCGGCCGTGGGCGAGAGCGGCGGTGTGCACCTTCGCGCGGTAGTCGCGGATCGTCGACACGTCGAGCGAGGCCAGCGCGAGCTGCACCTGCGAGTTCGCCCCCGCGAACCCGAGTCCTCGCGGCGATCCCCCGGGCGACACCACGATGGGGTCGCCCCCGTGCCCGCCCTCACTCCCGGGGTCGGCGAAGGGCAGGGCGTTGAGGGGGCCGTCGAAGCTGAAGTGCTCGCCGCGGTGCTGGAACGCATCGAGCTTCGACCCGTCGGCGAAGTGACCGGTCGTCGCATCCTGCACCAGAGCATCCGGGCCCCAGCTGTGCCACAGCCGCTGCACGGCCCCCAGCCACTCCTCGGCCCGGTCGTAGGCGCCGTCGTGATCGAGCGGCGGCACGCCGAAGTGGCGGGAGGAGCCCACGTCGGTCACCACGTTGATGCCGAAGCGGTGGTCGCTGAGGTGCTGCAGCGTCGCGAACTGCCGCGCCGCCTGGTAGGGCGAGTAGGCCAGCGGGTTCACGGTGGGCGCGATGCCGATGTGCTCGGTGACGTCGAAGAGGTAGGGCGCGAGCAGGAGCGGATCGTGCTTGGGGCCGCCGTAGGCGCTGCGGATGCGCAGGTCGAGGGTGTCGGCGTTGCCGAGCGAGAGGGCGTCCTCGATGATCACGAGGTCGAAGCCCGCCTGCTCGAGCGTGCGGATCGACTGCTGGTAGAGCTCGGGGCGGTGCCAGGGGTGGTTCCAGTCGTAGTACGGGTGGCCCCAGCCGTGCGGGCCGAAGCCGCGGGAGAGGAACCAGCCGAAGTGCTGCGGATGCGCCACGGTCAGACCACGGCCGGGGCGGCGATGGCGGGTGCGGCTGCGGACTCGGCACCGGATGCGGATGCGACGGTCGACGAGGCCGCCGCGGGCAGAGCCGCCCCCGACGCCTCGAGCGCCTGAGCGAGGTCGGCGAGCAGGTCGCCCGCGTCCTCAACTCCGATCGACAGCCGGATGAGCCCCGGCCAGATCCCGGCCTCGGCGAGCTGCTCCGCACTCCGGTAGGCGTGCGTGGTGGAGGCGGGGTGGATGATGAGCGAGCGAACGTCGCCGAGGTGGGTCATGCGCGTGAACAGGGCGACGGAGTCGATGAACCGGCGCGCGGCATCCGCACCGCCTGCGAGCGTGAAGGAGAACACCGACCCCTGGCCGACGGGCAGGTAGCGCTCGGCGAGCGCGTGGTGGGGGTTCGACGCGAGGCCCGCGTGGTCGACCGACTCGACGCCCGGCTGCTCGTCGAGCCAGCGGGCGATCGCGAGCGCCGTGGCCGACTGGCGGTCGACGCGCAGCGAGAGGGTCTCGATGCCCTGCTCGATCAGGAAGGCGTTGAGCGGCGAGGGCGTGGGCCCGAGCCGCGAGGCCACGACGTCGCGGGCGTAGACGGCGAAGGCGGCGGGCCCGAAGCGCTCGACGTAGCTCGCGCCGCCGAGCGCGTGGGCCGGCTCGGTGAGGTGCGGGAAGAGCGGCGCCCCGGATGCCCCGGCGGTGAGCGCGGCCTGACCCGCCCAGTCGAACCCGTCACCCGAGACGATCGCCCCGCCGAGCACCGATCCGTGCCCCGCCAGGAACTTGCTCGCCGAGTGCACCACCACGTCGGCCCCGTGCTCGAGCGGTCGCAGCAGGTAGGGCGTGGCGAAGGTGTTGTCGACGATGAGCGGGATGCCGTGGCGGTGCGCGACCCCGGCCACGAGCGCGAGGTCGACGAGGTCGTTCTTGGGGTTCGGGATCGACTCCACGAACAGCGCCCGCGTGGTGGGGCGGATGGCGAGCTCCCAGGCGAGCGGATCGTTGTGGTCGGCCACGAACGAGGTCTCGATGCCCAGCCGGCCGAGGTTCTCCACGAAGAGGCCGCGCGAGCCCTCGTAGATGCTGTTGGCCGAGACGAGTTGGTCGCCCGCCTTCAGGAGCGCGAGCACGGCCACCGAGACCGCGGCCTGGCCGCTGCCGACGAGGATGGCCTCGCGGCCGCTCTCGAGAGCGGCGATGCGGCGCTCGACCGAGGAGTACGTGGGGTTGCCGAGCCGGGTGTAGGTGAAGCCGTCGTCGGCGCCGCCGAAGCGGTCGCGGGCCTGGTCGAAGTCGTCGAACACGAAGCCGGCGCTGAGGTAGATGGGCGTCGCCCTGGCGTTCACCCCGCCAGGGCCGTCGCTGCCGCGCCCGGCGTGCACCTGCCGGGTGGCGAAGCCGTGCGGCTGTCCTGCTGGTGTCGTGCGGGTCATCCCGGGCTCCTCCCGTCGGTCGGCGATGCATCAGGTTCGCACGCCCGCCCCCACCGGAGGCCCTTTGCGAAGTTCTGTTACGAAATCCGGGCGCGGTACGCTTGGAGAGCGCTCTCACGAGCTGCTACCGCCACGCAAAGGAGCAGTGCACCCATGACGACCTCGTTCCCTCCCGGTTTTCTCTGGGGCTCCGCCACGGCCGCCGCCCAGATCGAGGGCGCCGCCTTCGACGACGGCAAGCAGGCCTCCATCTGGGACACCTTCTCCCGGCTGCCCGGCGCCGTGCTGAACGGCGACACCCCGGATGTCGCGGTGGACCACTACCACCGCATGCCCGCCGACGTCGCGCTCATGAAGCAGCTCGGGCTGCAGTCGTACCGCTTCTCGACGAGCTGGGCGCGCATCCGCCCCGGTGACGACGCCGTCAACCCCGCGGGGCTCGACTTCTACTCCCGACTGGTCGACGAGCTGCTGGGCGCCGGCATCCTGCCCTGGCTCACGCTCTACCACTGGGACCTGCCGCAGGCGCTCGAGGAGAAGGGCGGCTGGGCGAACCGCGACACCGCCTACCGCTTCGCGGAGTACGCCGAGATCGTGCACGGGGTGCTCGGCGACCGGGTCTCGCACTGGACCACCTTCAACGAGCCGTTCTGCTCGTCGCTGCTCGGCTACGCCTCGGGCGTGCACGCACCGGGCCGGCAGGAGCCCGCGGCCGCCGTGGCCGCCGTGCACCACCAGCACCTCGCGCACGGCCTCGCCGTGCAGCGACTCCGCGACCTCGGTGCGGAGCAGATCGGCATCACGCTCAACCTCACCAACGCCATCCCCGCGAACCCCTCAGACCCCGTGGACGCCGACGCGGCCAGGCGGCTCGACGCGCTCAACAACCGCATCTTCCTCGACCCGCTGCTGCGCGGGGAGTACCCCGCCGACATCCGCCACGACCTGGCGGAGTTCGGACTCGACGAGGTGGGCGACACGGCCCTCGTGCGGCCCGGCGACCTCGACATCATCGCCCAGCGCCTCGACTTCCTGGGCGTCAACCACTACCACGACGACATGGTGAGCGGTCACCCCATCCCCGCCCCCGCCGACCCGTCGGTGGTGCCGGTCGACCCGCACGCGGTGGCCGGCGGCCGGGCGGTGCGTTCGCCCTTCGTGGGCTCCGAGCACATCACGTTCCCGCTCCGGGGCCTCCCCCTCACGGGCATGGGCTGGGAGGTCAACCCCGCCGGGCTCCGCACCCTGCTCGTGCGGCTCGGCCGGGAGTACCCGAACCTGCCGCCCCTCTACGTGACCGAGAACGGCGCCGCCTACGACGACACGGTGTCGACGGATGGCGACGGCACCGAGGCCGTGCACGACACCCAGCGCACGCAGTACATCCTCGATCACATCCAGGCGGTGTCGGATGCGATCACCGACGGGGCCGACGTGCGCGGCTACTTCGTCTGGTCGCTTCTCGACAACTACGAGTGGGCCTGGGGCTACGGCAAGCGCTTCGGCATCGTGCGGGTGGACTACGACACGCTCGTGCGGACGCCGAAGGACAGCGCGCTGGCGTACGCGGAGGTGATCGCCGGAGCTGCGGGCGCCGCCGGAGCATCCGGAGCGGACGGAGCGGCGGGACCAGCCGGAGCGGACGGCCCGGTCGCCGCAGAGCCGGCTCTCGAACCGTGATCCCGAGCGGCAACCCCACGCTCGAGATGGTGGCCGCCGAGGCCGGCGTCTCGCGCGCGACGGTGTCGCGGGTCGTCAACGGGCACGCCTCCGTGGCGCCCGAGGCCGTGGCGGCCGTGCACGCCGCCGTGGCGCGGCTCAACTACGTGCCCAACCGGGTGGCGCGCTCGCTCGCGAGCCGGCGCACCGACGTGATCGCGCTGATCGTGCCGGAGTCGACCTCGACGGTGTTCGCCGATCCGTTCTTCGCGCCCGTCGTGCGCGGGGTGGCGAGGGCCCTCGCCGAGACCGACTTCACCCTCAACCTGCTCGTGGCCTCCGAGACCCGGCCCGAAAAGACGAGGCGCTACCTGCTCGGCGGCAACGTCGACGGGGCCCTCGTGGTGTCGCACCACTCCGGCGACCACTCCTACCTCGGACTCGGCGACGCACTGCCGATCGTCTTCGGTGGCCGGCCCTTGAACCCCGAGCTCGAGTCGCGGCACTACGTCGACGTCGACAACCGGCACGCCGCCCAGAGCGCGACCGAGTACCTCCTCGGCTCCGGTCGGCGCCGGGTGGCCACGATCGCGGGGCCACAGGACATGCCCGCCGGCATCGACCGGCTCGCCGGCTGGCGCGACGCGGTCGAGGCGGTGGGGGGCGACGTCTCGCTCGCCGAGCACGGCGCGTTCACCCAGCAGTCGGGGGCCGAGGCCGTCATCCGGCTGCTCGATCGCCATCCGGCATCCGGTGCGGGCTCTGCTAGTACGGGCTCTGCTAGTACGGGCTCCGCCGGTGCGGGCTTCGATGCTCTCTTCGCCGCCAACGACCAGATGGCGGCGGGTGCCATCCAGGCACTCCGGAACCGCGGGCTCTCGAGCCCCGCCGACGTCGCGGTGGTCGGCTTCGACGACGACGCCTTCGCCGCCACGCTCGATCCGCCGCTCACCACGGTGCGGCAGCCGGCCACCGAGCTCGGCGTCTCGATGACCGAGCTGCTCGTGCGCCTGATCTCGGGCGAGGAGGCCCCGCACCGCACCATCATCCCCACAGAGCTCGTGCGGCGCGGAACCGCCTGACGCAGAGACACCGCCGACCCGGCAGTTCGTCCCCCTCAGCCCTGCGGAGAAGGGGACGAACTGCCGGGTCGAGCGCGCGGGTTACTTCGTGCCGGCGGCGAGGGCCTCCACGAGCTGGTCGAGGCCCCAGGGCAGCGACAGCGCGGTGGGCGGCGAGACCGCGGCGATGTACTCGGTGCCCACGAGCTGGGCCACGTTGCCGGCCTTGACGGCGGGGATGACCGAGGTCTGCGGGGCCGTGAGGAACGCATCGGCCTCGGCCTGGGTGTCGGAGTAGCTCAGCACCACGTCGGCCTCGAGCTGGTCGAGCTGCTCGTAGCTCAGGGTGTAGAAGAAGGTCGAGTCGCCGTTGGCGAGCTCGTCGACCGAGGGTGCGCTCTCGAAGCCGAGGTCGAGCATGAACTCCACCCGCGGATCCTCCTTCTTGTAGACGTAGAAGGTGCCCGCGATGTCCCAGACGGCCGCGATGGTCTTGCCCTCGAACTCCGGATGCGCCGCGGCCTGCTCGGCGAGCTGGTCGTCGATGCCCGCGAGCACCTCCTCGGCCTCGGCCGACTTGCCGAGCGCCTCGCCGACCGTGGTCACGACGTCGCGCCACGGGGTGCTCCAGGCCTCGCCCGGGTACGCCACGGTGGGGGCGATCTGGCTGAGCGTCTCGTACTGCTCCTCGGTGATGCCCGAGTAGACGGCGAGGATGACATCGGGGTCGGCCTCGGCGATGGCCTCGTACGGCGGCTCGTCGGGTGACTCGGGCAGCACCGTCGGCAGCTCGGCGCCCGCGGCCTCGACGGCCTCGGCGACCCAGGGCAGCACGCCGTTCTCGTCGCCCGCGTAGGAGTCGAACGGGATCGCGACGGGGATGGTGCCGAGAGCGATCGCCGCGTCGGTCGAGCCCCAGCCGAGCGTCACGACGTTCTGCGGGTCGGCCGGCACCACGGTCTCGCCGAAGGCGTGCTCGATGGTCACGGATTCGCCGGAGCCGGTGCCCGCGTCGGCGGTCGAGGGCGTCTCGCTCGAGCCGGCGGCGCAGCCGGTCAGCACGAGGGCTGCGGCGAGCGTCGACGCGGCGAGCGCGGCCAGGCGGGGACGGAGTCGGGGCACGGGTTCCTCCAGGGAGTTCAGGATGCTGTGGCTTGTAAGGCTTGCCTTACCTAACCATCGTAGGTCACGCGGGCGCGCTGCGGAACCGCCCCCTGGGCACGACCATCGGCGATCCGCTCACGGGATCCTCGATCACGAGGGCCTCGAGCCCGAAGGCGCTCCGCACGATCTCGGCCGAGATGACGTCTTTCGGGGCGCCCTCGGCGACGATCCGCCCACCCGACATCACCACGAGATGATCGGCGTAGCGCGCGGCGAGGTTGAGGTCGTGCAGCACCATCACGACGGTCGTGCCGCGCTCGAGGTTGAGCTCGTGCAGGAGGTCGAGCACCTCGACCTGATGGGTCACGTCGAGGAAGGTCGTGGGCTCGTCGAGCAGCAGGATGTCGGTCTCCTGCGCGAGGGCCATCGCGATCCAGACCCGCTGCCGCTGGCCCCCGGAGAGCTCCTCCACGCGGCGCTCGGCGATGCCGAGCGTGTCGGTGGAGCGGAGGGCGGTGGCGACGGCGTGGTCGTCGGCCGCCGTCCACTGCCGGAAGAGGCCCTGGCGCGGGAAGCGGCCGCGGCCCACGAGGTCGGCCACCGTGATGCTCTCGGGCGCCACGGGCTGCTGCGGCAGCAGGCCCACGAGCGTGGCGAGCCTCTTGCTCGGGTAGCGGTGCACGTCGGTGCCGTCGAGCAACACGGCGCCCTCCTCGGGCTTCAGCAGCCGGGCGAGCGCGCGCAGGAGCGTCGACTTGCCGCACGCGTTGGGGCCGACGATGACGGTCACCTCGCCGTCCGGGATCACGACGTCGAGGGCGTCGACCACCCGGTGGCCGTCGTAGCCCAGGGACAGCGCTTCGGCGCGCAGCTCGTGCGAGCTCATGCGGTTCCTCTCGTTCGGTTGCCGCGGGCGAGGAGTCCGAGCAGGATCGGGGCGCCCACGATACCGGTGACGATGCCGACCGGCACCTGGAGCCCCGGGAAGGCGTGCTGGGCGATGATGTCGGCTCCGGTCACGACCACGGCGCCCACGAGCGCGCTCGCGACGAGGGCGGTGGCAGTGCCCGCCCCGCCGAGAAGGCGCCGGGCGATGGGCGCCGCCACGAAGGCGACGAACGCCACGGGGCCGGCGGCCGCGGTGGCGACGGCCGCGAACCCCACGGCGACGAGGGTGAGCAGCAGGCGGGTGGGGGTGACGCGCACGCCGAGACCGGCGGCCGTCTCGTCGCCGAGCTGGAGCATCCGGAGCCGTGGTGCGAGCAGGATCAGGCCGATCGAGAGCACGAGCCCGGCCACGGCCGTGACGGCGATCTCCTCGCCCTTCACCGTGCCGATGCTGCCGACGAGCCAGACCAGTGCCGACTGGGCCTCGCGCACGTCGGCGCGTGTGAGGAGGTAGCCGATGAGCGCCTGGGCGAGGAAGGCGAGCGCGATGCCGATGAGCACGAAGCGGGAGCCAGCGACGCCGTTGCGGGTGGCGAGGATCGTGATGAGCCCCGCCACCACGACGGCCCCCGCGAAGGCCGCGAACGAGACGGCGATGCCGGCCCAGCCGAGCACGAGGATGGCGCCGACCGCCGCCGCGCTCGCGCCCTGCGAGATGCCGATGATGTCGGGGCTCGCGAGCGGATTGCCGAGGAGGCTCTGGAAGACGGCGCCGGCGAGGCCGAACGCGGCGCCCACCAGGAGGCCGAGGGTGAGGCGCGGGAGTCGGAGGCCCTGCACCACGAAGTTGTCGCCGCCCGAGCCGAGGCCGAGGAGCGAGGCCACGACGTCGCCGGGCGCGAGCACACGGTCGCCGAGCACGAGGGCGAGGCAGGCCAGCACGACCAGCACGAGCACGAGCACGCCCGTGACGAGCAGGCGGCGGCCGAGGCCGATGCGGCGGACGGCGGCGAGCATCCGCCGGTCGGCGAGCATCCGCCGGTCGGCGAGCATCCGCCGGTCGGCGAGCGGGTCGGGCGCGGTGGCTTCGGGGCCGGATGCGGGGCCCTGCGTGGGGCCGGATGCCGGACCGGGCGCTGCGCCGGTCACCGGATCACGCCCCGGTCGCGTCGCACCAGCGCGATCAGCACGGGCGCGCCGATGACGGCCACCACGATGCCCGCCTCCAGCTCGGCGGGCTGCGCGATGAGGCGGCCGAGGGTGTCGGCGAGCACGAGCAGGATGGCGCCGAGGGGCAGCGAGTACGCCGCGATCCAGCGGAAGTCGGCGCCCACGAGCCGCCTGGCCACGTGCGGCACGACGAGCCCCACGAACACGAGTGGGCCCGCGAGCGAGGTGGCCGACCCGCAGAGCAGGATGATGGCGATGCCCGCGACGACCCGCGTGAGTCCCACCCGCTGGCCGAGCCCCCTCGCCACGTCGTCGCCCAGGGCGAGGCCGTTGAGGCTCCGGCCGAGGGCGACGGCGAGCACGGCACCGCCGAGCAGGAAGGGCGCGAGGGTCACGACGGTCCCCGCGTCGCGGGCCACGAGCGAGCCCACCGACCAGAAGCGGTACTGCGCGAGGGTGTCGAGGTCGCGCAGCAGCACGAGCGTGATGAGGGCGGTGAGCACGGCGGTGACGGCGGCCCCGGCGAGGGTGAGGCTGAGCGGCGTTGGCCCGGTGCGGCCGGACGCGACGGCGTAGACGAGCACGGCGGCCACGGTGGCGCCGAGGAACGCGAACCAGATGTAGCCCGCGGGGCTCGCCACGCCGAAGACGGCGATCGAGACCACGACGGCGAGCGAGGCGCCCGAGTTCACGCCGAGGAGGCCGGGGTCGGCGAGCGGGTTGCGGGTGAGGCCCTGCATGAGCGTGCCGGCGAGGCCGAGCGCGGCGCCGGCGACGAGGCCGATGATCGTGCGCGGAACCCGGAGGTCGAGCACGACCATCTGCTCCACCGCATCGCCCTCGCGCGCGCCCGAGAGCACCGCGAGCACGGCCGGGAGGTCGATCGAGCGCGAGCCGAGGAAGAGGCTGAGGCCGACCGCCACGAGCACGGCCACGAGGAGGCCGACGAGCCCGAGCACGCGGATGAGCCGGCGCCTTGCCGGGGAGTGGTGGTGCGAGACCGCCGCGGCCGTCGCTCCGGCCGCGCCCGGCTCGGCGTCGGGCTCTCGGCCGGGCTTCCCGGCGGGCCCTCGGCCGGGCTTCCCGGCGTTCCGCGGGGTCGCGGTCACCGGCGGGCGGCTCTCACTGGCCCTCGGCCTTGCCGAGCCGCCAGTAGCCCATGAACGCCACGCGGTGCCTGTCGACGCCCGTCTCGCTCACGAGCAGGCGGCGGAGCTGCTTGATGCACGCGGACTCGCCTGCGAGCCAGGCGTAGAAGCGGCCCGCGGCATCCTCGGGCGAGTCCCACAGCATCTCGAGGTCGACGTCTATGTCGGCGAGCTCCTGCGCGGAGTCGGTGAGGGCGGGGGCGATCCGGTCGCGGTGGGTGCCCACCCAGTCGCGCACCGCATCCAGGAGCGGGGTCGCGCCGGCCGGGTGCTCGTCGCGCGCGAGCCACACGAGGTCGACGTCGGCGGCGGTCTCGAGGGCCCAGCGGTCGCCCGCGTGCGGCACCTCGATGAAGGCCTGGGCGCGGGTGCCGGCGGGGAGCGACTCGAGGATGCTGCAGATGGCGGGCGCGGCGGTCTCGTCGCCCGCGAGCAGGTAGTCGACCGCCTCGCCCGGGTGCCAGTCGAGGCCGAGCCGGTAGTCGATGCTGAGGTCGTCGGGCCCCACGATCACGATCTCGTCGCCCACGGCGGCGCTCTCGAGCCAGCCGGCGGCGGGCCCCTCGGGTGCACCGGTGGCGCTCGCGTGCACGACGAAGTCGACGTCGAGCTCCTCGGGGGCGTCGGCGATGGCGGGGCGGATGGCGCGCACGGTGTAGGTGCGGAACGGGTTGCGGAGCGCCTCGGGCAGCTCGCGCCAGGACTGGTACCAGGTGCCGGCGTCGAGGCTCTCGCCGTCGAACCAGAAGTCGCCGCCGTAGGTCTTGTCGGCGAAGGGCACGACGATCTTGATGCGCTGGTCGAGCCCGGCGGTGCCGAAGCGGTCGAACTCGGGGCCCGTGAACGTGACCCGCCGGAAGCTCGGGCTCAGCTGCTCGATGCGCACCACCCGCGACCGGAACGGCCGGTACGAGGGCCGCGCGGAGCGCTCGGCGTCGGTGCGGGCTTGATAGGTAAGCATTACCTAATTATGCACCGGATGCCTCCGGGCCACCGGTCTGGAAGGATGACGGAGGAGGCACGATGACAGCTCGGGAGCACGGCGACACCCCCGTGACGCTGGCGCGCATCACCCGCTACCCCGTGAAGGGCCTGCCGGGCACGAGCACGGCTTCGGCCGCCGTCGCACCCGGGGAGGGGCTCGGCTTCGACCGGGTGCTCGCCATCGAGACGGGCGACACGGAGCACGTCGACGGTGGCGGCTGGCGCCGGCGCGCGGCCTTCCACCACGTGGCGAAGAACCCGTCCCTCGTACGCTTCGAAACGGCACTCGAGCGAGAGGGCGACGTCGCGGCCGGCAGCATCGACGACCCGGGAGCGGCGGTGCGGCTGACCGTGACCGGGCCGAACGGCGCCACCGCCAGCATCCGGTTCCCCGACCCGGATTTTGCGCCACTCGACGAGGCCGTGCGCGGATGGTTCCCGCGGGGCCGGACGGGAGACGCCACGGTCGTGGCTCCGGGTGCCCGGCTCTGGGACTGGCAGAACGCCCTCATCTCGCTCATCAACCTCGAGACCGTCGCCGCCCTGCAGGAGCACACGGGGCGGGAGGTCGACGACCGCCGGTTCCGCGGCAACCTGCTCGTCTCCGGGCTCCCGGCATGGTCGGAGTTCGGCCTCGTGGGGCGCACGATCTCGATCGGCGAGGAGCGGTTCGAGGTCTTCCAGCCGACGGATCGCTGCCGCGCCACCGCCGTCGACCCGCTCACCGGTTCCGTCGACCTCAACGTGCCCGCTCGGCTGGCCGCCCACTTCGGGCACATGTTCTGCGGCGTCTACCTGCGCCCGCTCACGACCGGGCGGATCGCGGTCAGCGACGCCGTGAGCGTTCTGCCTGGTGGTTCGCGGGCCTCGGCCGAGGCGATCGCTGAGTGGCCCCGCCTGGCTGCCGTCTCCCGCCGAGAGAGCGTGACCGACGGTGTCGAGAGCTTCTGGCTCGACGACTCCGTCGGCCTTCTCGCCGGCGCCGGACCGGGACAGCACGTGCGACTGCACCTGCCCTCCGAGCCCTCCCCGAACTGGCGCAACTACACGATCTCGGCCGTGGAGGGCACCACGGCGCGCATCACGGTCAAACGGATCGGCGGCATCTCGACAGCCCTGCACGACGGGCTGGAGGTCGGCACCGAACTCCTGGTGAGCGGGCCCTTCGGACCTCTGCACGACGTCGCATCCACCGCCACCACCACCGGGCATCCCCTCGTGCTCGTGACCGCCGGTATCGGGATCACCCCCGCCGTGGCCATTCTGCGAGCTCTCGCGGCGGAAGGCTCACGAGCGCAGGTGGAGATGCTGCACGTCGATCGCACCAGCCGGAGCGTCGCCCACCTCGACGAGGTCCTCGACCTCCTCGAGGCGCTCCCGAACGCCTGCCTGACGATGCACGTCACCGGTGCCGATCCGGATGCCGCAGCCTTCGCCACCGCACCCACGCTCACCGCAGATGCCGGGAGCCGGGTGCGCGTGAACCGGGGTCGGCCGACCGGCGACGACCTCGCGGCTGCCGTCGACCGGGCCGCGGCCGCAGGGGGCGGCGATCGCACCGAGGTGACCGCCCATCTGTGCGGGCCGCCCGGGCTGCTCGACGACGCACGTCGCGCGCTCGAGCGGGCCGGGGTCGCGCGCGAGCGCATCCACTTCGACGTCTTCTACACCCCCCGGCTCACCGACGGGTCTCCGCGCGTACCGCCCCGCCAGGGCCCGTTCACGGTCGATCCGGGCGACGGCGGCGCTCCGCTCGAGTGGCACCCGGCCGACGGCGCGCTCCTCGACGTCGCCGAGGCCGACGGGCGGGGGTGGCCCTCCGCGTGCCGCTCCGGCGCGTGCGGCACCTGTGAGGGAGCGCTCCGCTCCGGCACGGTCGCGTACCTCGTCGATCCGGTGGTGACGCCGCCGGACGGGCGCATCCTCACCTGCTGCGCGGTGCCGACCTCCGACGTCGTGCTCGGGCCCTAGCCAGAGGGCGTCACGCAGACGAAGCGGGCGCCCGGCAGCCGGCGGCGGATGACGTCGAGGGCGTCGGCGCTGCGGTCGACGAGCACGAAGTTGCGGCCGAGGGCCGCGGCCACGGCCCCCGTGGTGCCGCTGCCGGCGAAGAAGTCGAGCACCCAATCGCCCTCGCGGGAGGACGCCTGCACGATGCGGCGCAGGATGCCCTCGGGCTTCTGGGTGGGGTAGCCGGTCTTCTCGCGGCCGGTGGGCGACACGATCGTGTGCCACCAGACATCCGTCGGCAGCTTGCCGGCCGCCGCCTTCTCGGGCGTCACGAGGCCGGGTGCCATGTAGGGCTCGCGGTCGACGGTCGTGGAGTCGAAGTAGTAGCCGCGCGGATCCTTGACGTAGACGAGGATCGTGTCGTGCTTCGTGGGCCAGCGGTTCTTCGACTTGGCGCCGTAGTCGTAGGCCCAGATGATCTCGTTGAGGAAGCTCTCGCGGCCGAACAGCGCGTCGAGCAGCACCTTGGCGTAGTGCGCCTCGCGGTAGTCGAGGTGCAGGTAGAGCGTGCCGTCGTCGGCGAGCAGCCGCCAGGCCTCCACGATGCGCGGCTCGAGGAACTCCCAGTAGTCGTCGAACCGGTCGTCGTAGCTCAGCAGGTCGCCCTTGATGCGGTCGTACTGGCGGCCCTGGAAGCCGGTGACCCGGCCCGGCCGTCTCTCGTCGGGGTCCGCATCCGGAGCCGTGCGCGTGGAGGTCGTGGAGCGCCTGGCCTGCGTGCGGCCCGTGTTGAAGGGCGGATCGAGGTAGATCACGGTGAACGAACCGTCTGCGAGGCCCGGGGTCACGTCGAGGTTGTCGGCGTGGAAGACGAGGCCCTCGCCGCGGGGGTCGGCTCCGAACTGCCGGCGGGGATCGGCAGTACCCGAGCCTCCCGGATGGACAGGGGACGGATCGGCGACGGGCACGGTGCAATTCTGGCAGTTCCCATCGGGCGGGGTTATCCTCGGGGCAGAATGAGCACCGAGATCCGCCATGAGCACAGCCAGAACCGCTACACCATCAGTCTCGACGACCAGGTGGCGGGCTTCGCCGACTACCGCATCGAGGGTGGGCGCATCGTCTTCGTGCGCACCGAGGTCGACCCCAAGAAGCGCAAGGCGGGGGTGGCCGGCGAGCTCGTGCGGCACGCGCTCGACGACGTGCGGGTGAGCGGATCGCTCGCCGTGGTTCCGGACTGCAGCTTCGTGGCGCACTTCATCGACACGCACCCCGACTACCAGGAGCTCGTCGACCGGGGCTGACCGCCCTTCCGCCTGGCGCGGGCGGGCTCAGCCCGTCCAGTCGCCGCCCGTGCCGTCGATCTCGGCGAGCAGACGAGGGCCGGCACCTGCGCCGCCCTCGGCCCCGCCCCCGCCACTGCCACTGCCACTGCCACTGCCACTGCCTGCATCGTCGAGCTCGAGGATGCGGGAGGACGACCGGCCCGTCGCCGCGTCGCTCACCTCGATCGCCACGAGACGCTGGTCGGGTGAGAGCGAGACGCGGGTGACCGTGCTCCCGGTGTCGCCGGAGTCGTAGAGCACCTGCGGGCCGGCCGGGTTCGGGGCCTCTCCGGGTTCGGTGCCTCCCGTGCGCTCGGCCGTCACGCGCTGCACGAACAGGTGCGAGTCCGGATCGACGAGCGAGTAGGAGAGCACCGCGAGGCCGTCGCTCACGAGGGCGTCGGAGGGGTAGGCGATCCGGCCGTCGTCGAGCGAGAAGTCGACGGGGGCCACGGCACCGGTCACGAGGTCGTGCCGCACGAGGCCGGCGTCGTCGCTCACCACCATCGAGCGACCGTCGGGCCCCGCCGAGATGAGGGCCGGATGGCCGCCGAGCGGCACGGGCGAGCGGTCGGGCCGGAGATCGACGAGCAGCACCTCGCCCGCGACGTCGCGGGCCACGAGCGCCGGCCGGCCCGGCAGGAACGCCCACTCGAGCACGCGCAGCGGCGCACCGTCGAGGCCCAGCACGGGCTCGGCGGCCCCGGTGCCGCGGCCCACGTGGAGCACGTCGTCGAGGGAGTGGTCGGTGGCATCGATCGGGGCCTCGAAGCGGAACCCCCAGAGCTCCTCGGTCGCCTGCACCGCGAGCGCGGCCGCGAAGCCCTCCGGCATCGGGAGCTCGCTGGTCTCACCGGTGGCCACGTCGATGCTGAGGAGCTCGTCGTGGGTGGTCGGCGAGCCGCCGGCCGGCACCGCGGCGACGACGCGGCCGCCGCCCGTCGCGAACCCCGAGACCGCGTCCCGCTCGAGCAGCACCCGCTCGCGGCTGGCGGCGGGGGCGGGGGCGGGGGCGCTGGGCACGCCGGGCTCGGGGGCGGTGCTTCGGAGGCCGGCGGCGGCCGAGCCCGATGAACCGGTCGGCACCTCCACGGCGACGAGCTCTGTGCCCGCCGGGGTCGAGCGCTGCACCACCACGGTGGCCTCGGGCGTCACGAAGCTGCGGGTGATCGTGCGGGAGCGGGCGTCGGTCGTTCCGGCGACCCCTGAGACCTCGAGGCGGTACGCCGTGCCGAAGCGGAGCGGTT
>NZ_JAHFUY010000043.1:34833-35456 GCF_023264895.1 Herbiconiux sp.
GAGCGGTTCGTCGAGGGCGATCGTGACGCGGTTCGCGACCGCCGTCACGGTGAACGGCACCTCGGGCTCGAGGCTCACGTCGTCGGCGTCGAGCGGCTGCAGCTGCTCGTTGGCGGTGAGCACGATCGCCTGGTGGGCGGATGCGACGAGCCGCGACGCATCCGGCACGCTCACGTCGACGCGCATCCCCACGATCGCGTTCACCCCCACGAGCGCGCCCGCGGCGAGCGCGAGCACACCGAGGGTGGCGGCGACCGTGGCGCCGAAGCCCCACCGGCGCGTGCCAGATGCGCGTGGTCGCGCGGCCCGGTGCGGCTGGGTGGATGCGCGCGGCTCCGCGGATGCGCGCGGCTCGGCGGGTGCGGAGGGCTCGGCGGATGCCAGGGGCTCGGCGGGCGGGTCCGGCTCAGTGGACATACGGATCCGCCGGCTCCTCGACGACGTCGACCGCGGTGGGGTCGACGACGATCGGCGGCGCGCCCTCCACGCCCGCCCCCGGGTTGGCCACGAGGGGGCCCGACACCCGCACCCACTCGTTCTCGGCGAGGTCTGCCGCCCAGCCGGGATCGTGCACGGGCACGCCGACGGGCTGCGCGTCGACGGCGCAGCAGGTCACGATGAAG
>NZ_JAHFUY010000132.1 GCF_023264895.1 Herbiconiux sp.
ACGCCATGATCCCGATCGGCCGCGGCCAGCGCCAGCTCATCATCGGCGACCGCCAGACCGGCAAGACGGCCATCGCGATCGACACGATCATCAACCAGAAGGCCAACTGGGAGTCGGGCGACACCGACAAGCAGGTGCGCTGCATCTACGTCGCGATCGGCCAGAAGGGCTCGACCATCGCCTCGGTGAAGGGCGCGCTCGAAGACGCCGGAGCGATGGAGTACACCACCATCGTGGCCTCTCCCGCCTCCGACCCCGCCGGCTTCAAGTACCTCGCCCCCTACACCGGCTCGGCCATCGGCCAGCACTGGATGTACGGCGGCAAGCACGTCCTGATCATCTTCGACGACCTGTCGAAGCAGGCCGAGGCCTACCGCGCCGTGTCGCTGCTCCTCCGTCGTCCGCCGGGACGCGAGGCGTACCCCGGCGACGTGTTCTACCTGCACTCGCGTCTGCTCGAGCGCTGCGCCAAGCTCTCCGACGAGCTGGGTGCCGGATCGATGACCGGCCTGCCGATCATCGAGACCAAGGCCAACGACGTGTCGGCCTACATCCCGACCAACGTGATCTCGATCACCGACGGCCAGATCTTCCTCCAGTCCGACCTCTTCAACGCCAACCAGCGTCCCGCGGTCGACGTGGGAATCTCGGTCTCGCGAGTCGGTGGCGACGCCCAGGTCAAGTCGATCAAGTCGGTCTCCGGAACGCTCAAGCTCGAGCTCGCCCAGTACCGCTCGCTCGAGGCCTTCGCGATGTTCGCGTCCGACCTCGATGCGGCCTCGCGTCGTCAGCTCGCCCGAGGCGCCCGCCTCACCGAGCTGCTGAAGCAGCCGCAGTACTCGCCGTTCCCCGTGGAGCAGCAGGTCGTCTCGATCTGGGCCGGCACCAAGGGCAAGCTCGACGAGGTGCCCGTGGAGGACATCCTGCGCTTCGAGGCGGAGCTGCTCGACTACATCGGGCGCACCACCGAGATCCTGACCACCCTCCGCGAGACCAACAAGCTCGACGACGAGACGACCGCCGCGCTCGACAAGGCGATCGACCAGTTCAAGCTCGAGTTCCAGACCGGTGAGGGCAAGCCCCTCGCCTCGGTCGGCACCGAGAAGTTCGACGCCACCAAGGCGGAGGAAGTCGGCCAGGAGAAGATCGTCAAGGGTCGCCGCTAACCATGGGTGCACAGCTCAGGGTCTACCGGTCGAAGATCAAGTCGGCCCAGACGACCAAGAAGATCACCCGGGCGATGGAGCTGATCTCCGCGTCGCGGATCCAGAAGGCGCTGTCGCGCGTGAAGGCCTCCGAGCCGTACTCGCGGGCCATCACCCGCGCCGTCTCGGCGGTCGCCACCTACTCGAACGTCGACCACCCGCTCACGAGCGAGCGCGAGAAGCTCGACAGCGCGGCGATCGTGATCTTCACCTCGGACCGCGGTCTCGCCGGCGCCTTCTCGTCCTCGGTGCTCAAGGAGGCCGAGCGTCTCGCCGAGCTCCTCCGGAGCGAGGGCAAGACGGTCTCCTACTACCTCGTGGGTCGCAAGGCTGTGGCGTACTTCAACTTCCGCAAGCGCGACAGCGTGAAGTCGTGGACCGGCAGCACCGACCAGCCGGTCATCGAGACCGCCCAGGAGATCGCCGAGAGCGTCGTCAGCTCGTACAACCTCGACGACCAGGAGGGCGGCGTGGACGAGATCCACCTCGTCTTCAACCGGTTCGTCAGCATGGTGACGCAGGCCCCCGAGGTCGTCCGCCTGCTGCCGCTGGAGATCGTGGAGGGCGAGGTCCCCGAGACCCCGTCCACCGACGTCTACCCGCTGTACGAGTTCGAGCCGGACGCCGCGACCGTGCTCGACAAGCTGCTCCCGATCTACGTCGAGAGCCGCATCTACAACGCCATGCTGCAGTCGGCGGCATCCGAGCACGCTGCGCGTCAGAAGGCGATGAAGTCGGCCAGCGACAACGCCGACAACCTGATCCGTGACTACACCCGGCTGGCGAACAACGCCCGTCAGAGTGAGATCACGCAGCAGATTTCCGAAATCGTGGGTGGGGCCGACGCACTGGCCACCGCCAAGTAAGCACCGAAGAAAAGAGAAAGCACAATGACTGACACTGCTACCGCGCCAGTCGTGGCCTCGACGCCGGCCGGCGTCGGTCGTGTTGCGCGCGTCACGGGCCCGGTTGTCGACATCGAGTTCCCGCACGACTCGATTCCCGAGGTCTACAACGCCCTGAAGACCACGCTGAACGTCGCGGGCGTCTCGACCGAGATCACGCTCGAGGTCGCTCAGCACCTCGGCGACGACCTCGTCCGCGCCATCGCGCTGAACCCGACCGACGGACTCGTCCGCGGCCAGGAGGTGCGCGACACCGGCTCCGCCATCACGGTTCCCGTGGGCGACGTCACCAAGGGCCGCGTCTTCAACGTCATCGGCGAGGTGCTGAACGCGGAGCCCGGCGAGACCATCGAGATCACCGAGCGCTGGCCCATCCACCGCCGTCCGCCGGCGTTCGACCAGCTCGAGTCGAAGACTCAGCTGTTCGAGACCGGCATCAAGTCGATCGACCTCCTCACGCCGTACGTGCTCGGTGGCAAGATCGGCCTCTTCGGTGGTGCGGGCGTCGGCAAGACGGTGCTCATCCAGGAGATGATCCAGCGCGTCGCGCAGAACCACAGTGGTGTGTCGGTGTTCGCCGGTGTCGGTGAGCGCACCCGTGAGGGCAACGACCTCATCCACGAGATGGAGGAGGCGGGTGTGTTCGACAAGACCGCCCTCGTCTTCGGCCAGATGGACGAGCCGCCGGGAACGCGACTCCGCGTGGCCCTCTCGGCCCTGACCATGGCGGAGTACTTCCGCGATGTGCAGAACCAGGACGTGCTGCTCTTCATCGACAACATCTTCCGGTTCACGCAGGCCGGTTCCGAGGTGTCGACGCTGCTCGGCCGTATGCCGTCCGCGGTGGGCTACCAGCCCAACCTCGCCGACGAGATGGGCGTTCTGCAGGAGCGCATCACCTCGACGCGTGGTCACTCGATCACGTCGCTCCAGGCCATCTACGTGCCGGCCGACGACTACACCGACCCCGCGCCGGCCACCACGTTCGCCCACCTCGACGCGACCACCGAGCTGTCGCGGGCCATCGCGTCGAAGGGCCTCTACCCGGCCATCGACCCGCTGACCTCCACCAGCCGGATCATGGACCCCCGTTACTTGGGCGCCGAGCACTACCGCGTGGCCACGAACGTCAAGCAGATCCTCCAGAAGAACAAGGAGCTGCAGGAGATCATCGCCATCCTCGGTGTCGACGAGCTCTCCGAGGAGGACAAGGTGACCGTGTCGCGTGCACGTCGCATCGAGCAGTTCCTCTCGCAGAACACCTACATGGCGAAGAAGTTCACGGGCGTCGAGGGATCGACCGTTCCGCTGAAGGACACCATCGAGTCGTTCGACGCGATCACCAAGGGTGACTTCGACAGCGTGGCCGAGCAGGCGTTCTTCAACGTCGGTTCGATCAGCGACGTCGAGGAGAAGTGGGCTCAGATCCAGAAGGAGAACGGCTGATCATGGCCTCTCCTCTGAACGTCAGCGTCGTGTCGGCCGATCAGCAGATCTGGTCGGGCGAGGCGTCGATGGTCATCGCCAAGACGGTCGAGGGCGAGATCGGCATCCTCGCCGGTCACGAGCCGCTGCTCGCGATCCTCGCCGCCGGCGAGGTGCGGGTGAACGCCACCTCCGGTGAGCGCCTCGTGGCGCGCGCCGACGACGGGTTCCTCTCGGTCGAGAACGACACCGTCACGATCGTGGCGCGCGACGCCGAACTGATCAAGTAACCTCCACCGATTCGTCGGTCCCAGACCGCCGCATCCCGCTCCTCGTGAGCCGGATGCGGCGGTCTTCGACGTGAAAGGCGTCTGCCGTGCTGATCCTCCTGCCTCCCTCCGAGACCAAGCGCGACGGGGGAGACCCGGCTCCGCTGGACTACACCGCCCTGTCGCACCCCGCCTTCACCGCCACCCGGCGTGCTCTCGTGCGCGACGTCTCCCGGCTGGCGCGCGACCCGGAGGAGACGATGAAGCGGCTGAAGCTCGGGCAGAAGCTCGCCTTCGAGGTCGAGCGCAACCGGACGCTGGCCAAGGCGCCGACGATGCCCGCGCTCGACCGCTACACCGGCGTGCTCTACGAGGCGCTCGGAGCCGAGACGCTGTCGCCGGAGGCGCGTGCCTTCGCCGACCGGCACGTGCGCATCCACTCCGCGCTCTTCGGCCTCGTGGGCGCGGGGGATGCCATCCCGGCGTACCGACTCTCGCACGACTCGCGACTGGACGCCCCCTCCGTGAAAGCGCGCTGGGCCACGGCCGTGGCGAAGGAGCTCGCCCGTCACGAGGGGGAGCTCATCCTCGACCTCCGCTCCGAGGCGTACGTGGCCCTCGGGCCCGCGCCGGCGGGCAGCCTGTTCCTGCGCGTCGTGAGCCGCGGGCCGGACGGCGTGGCACGAGCCCTCAACCACTTCAACAAGAAGGGCAAGGGCACGCTCGTGCGCGCGATCGTCGAGAACGGCGTCGACTTCGGCGCCGTGGACTCGCTCCTCTCCTGGGGCGTGGAGCACGGCCACCGGCTGTCGGTCTCCGAGGCCGGGGAGCTCGTGCTCGAGGTCTGAACCCATCCGTCAGAGCTCGTGCGGGATGCGCTCGAGCCCCAGCAACCAGGACTTGGTGCGCACGCCCTGCCCCCAGCTCCAGCCGGTGGCCCGGCCGTCGGCCGAGAGCACGCGGTGGCAGCCGACGAGGAGCGGCGTGGGGTTCATGGCGATGGCGCCGCCCACGGCGCGCCCCGATCCGCGCCTGCCCACGGCCGAGGCGATGAGGCCGTAGGTGGAGCTGTGCCCCCACGGGATGGCGGCGAGCTCCTGCCACACCGCCACCTGGAACGGCGTGCCCCGGTGCAGCAGCGGCACCGTGAACCGTCGGCGGAACCCGGAGAAGTAGTCGAGCAGCTGGGCGACCGCCTCGTCGGCCACGGCGTTCGAGTCGAAGGCGAGGCCGTCGTGGGGGAGCACGCCGTTGTGCTCCACGGCCACCGCGGTGACCGCCTCGCCGTCGCTCGCGACCTCGATGCGCCCGATGGGCGTGCTGCAGCGCTGCAGGTAGGGGGAGGCGGAGCGCAGCTGGGTGAGAGTGTCCATGGGTCGACGGTAGAGAGTGAGCGGGGAGGCCGGATCCGTCCTGGGCGCTTCTGGGGACGGCCCCGCGGCATCCGGGTGGCTGTGCAGGACTCGCTAAACTCGACTCGTGCCTACACGCCTGTCTTCGTACTTCCTCAGAACCCTCCGTGAAGATCCCTCCGACGCGGAGGTGACCAGCCACCGGCTGCTCGTGCGCGCCGGCTACATCCGGCGCCAGGCGCCCGGCATCTTCGCGTGGCTGCCGCTGGGCCTCCGGGTGAAGGCGAAGATCGAGGCGATCGTGCGCCAGGAGATGGCCGCCGCCGGCGCCTTCGAGGTGCACTTCCCGGCGCTCTTGCCCAAGGAGCCCTACGAGGCCACCGGGCGCTACGAGGAGTACGGTCCCGCGATGTTCCGCCTCGCCGACCGCAAGGACGCCGGGCTCGTGCTCGCACCTACGCACGAGGAGGTGTTCACGCTGCTCGTCAAGGACCTCTACAACAGCTACAAGGACCTGCCGCTGGCGATCTACCAGATCCAGGACAAGTACCGCGACGAGGCACGGCCCCGCGCGGGCCTCCTGCGCGGCCGCGAGTTCACGATGAAGGATGCGTACTCGTTCGACTACACCGACGCCGGCCTCGACGCCTCCTACCAGGCGCAGCGCGACGCCTACGAGCGGATCTTCACCGCGCTCGGTCTCGAGTACGTGATCGTCAAGGCGGACGCCGGGGCCATGGGCGGCTCCAAGAGCGAGGAGTTCCTGCACCCCACTCCCGTGGGCGAGGACACCTTCGTGCGCTCGGCGGGCGGCTACGCGGCCAACGTCGAGGCCTTCACGACCCTCGTGCCCGAGTCCCGCTCGTTCGAGGGCCTCACCCCGGCCGAGGTGCTCGACACCCCCGACACCCCGACCATCCAGACGCTCGTCGACCGGGCCAACAGCGCGCATCCGCGACCCGACGGCCGTGCCTGGACCGCCGCCGACACGCTCAAGAACGTCGTGCTCGCCCTCACCCAGCTCGACGGCACCCGCGAGCTCGTGGTGATCGGCCTGCCCGGCGACCGCGAGGTCGACCTCAAGCGCGCCGAGGTGGCGTTCGCGCCCGCCGAGATCGAGGCGGCCACGGAGGCCGACTTCGCCAAGCACCCCGGCCTCGTGAAGGGCTACATCGGGCCCTGGTCGCCCGAGGGCGCCGTGCTCGGCGAGGAGGGCAGCACGGGCATCCGCTACGTGGTCGACCCCCGCGTGGTCGACGGCTCCGGCTGGATCACGGGAGCCAACACCCACGGCAAGCACGTCTTCGGCCTCGTCGCCGGTCGCGACTTCACCGCCGACGGCGTCGTCGAGATCGCCGAGGTGCGCGCGGGCGACCCCGCTCCGGACGGCTCCGGACCCGTGGAGCTCGCGCGCGGCATGGAGATCGGCCACGTCTTCCAGCTCGGCCGCAAGTACGCCGAGGCCCTCGGCCTCAAGGTGCTCGACGAGAACGGCAAGCTCGTGACCGTCACCATGGGCTCCTACGGGATCGGGATCACCCGCATCCTCGCCATCATCGCCGAGCTGCACAACGACGCGAAGGGCCTCATCTGGCCTCCCGCCGTGGCGCCCTTCGACGTGCACGTGATCGCCACCGGTCGCGATGCCGAGGTGTACGAGGCCGCCGAGAAGGTCGTCGCCGATCTCGAGGCGAAGGGCCTCGACGTGCTCTTCGACGACCGGCCCAAGGTCTCGCCCGGTGTGAAGTTCGGCGACGCCGAGCTGATCGGCGTGCCGCAGATCGTGATCGTGGGCCGCGGCGTCGCCGAGGGCGTGGTGGAGCGCTGGGATCGGGCCACGGGGGAGCGCACCCAGGTCGCCCTGGATGCCGTGGCGGCGAGCTTCGGGTAGTCTCTACGTTTGACCGCCGGAGACATCGGCGGTCTTCAGATCTGAACAGAGGAGGCCGGAAGTGGACATCGACCTCAGCGTCTTGCGCTTGCTGGAGCGTGAACGAGAGATTCCCTTCGAGGAACTCGTGGGGATCATCGAGCAGGCGATCCTGACGGCATACCTCAAGCACACCGACCGGCCGGCCGCGGCCGAGGACGGCACCGCCGCGGCGCGCGTGCATCTCGATCGCAAGAGCGGGCACATCTCGATCTTCGTGCCCGAGGTCGACGAGGACGGCGTGGTGATCGGCGAGGCCGAGGAGAACCCGAGCGACTTCGGCCGCATCGCGGCGTTCGCGGCCAAGCAGGTCATCAACCAGCGGCTCCGCGACATCGGCGACGACAAGGTGCTCGGCGAGTTCAAGGGTCGCGAGGGCGACATCATCGCCGGTGTCATCCAGCAGGGTCCCAACCCGCGGATGATCCACGTCGACCTCGGCACCATCGAGGCGATCATGCCCCCCGAGGAGCAGGTGCCGGGCGAGACCTACGCGCACGGCTCGCGCATCCGGGTCTACGTCACGAGCGTGGCCAAGGGTCCGAAGGGGCCTGCGATCACCGTGTCGCGCACCCACCCGTCGCTCGTGCGCAAGCTCTTCGCGCTCGAGGTGCCCGAGATCGCCTCGGGTGTCGTCGAGATCGTGTCGCTCGCCCGCGAGGCCGGCCACCGCACGAAGATCGCCGTGCGCGCCACCGAGCCCGGCATCAACGCCAAGGGCGCGTGCATCGGCGAGCTCGGCCAGCGCGTGCGGGCCGTGACCTCGGAGCTCGGCGCCGAGAAGATCGACATCGTCGACTACTCCGAAGACCTCTCGACCTTCGTGGCCAACGCCCTCTCGCCGGCCAAGGTGTCGAGCGCCTTCGTGATCGATCAGGCCACCAAGGCCGTGCGAGCACTCGTGCCGGACTACCAGCTGTCGCTCGCCATCGGCAAGGAGGGGCAGAACGCCCGTCTGGCCGCCAAGCTCACGGGCGCGAAGATCGACATCCAGCCGGATTCGATCCTCGACGAGGACTGAACCGCCCCTCACCGGGCGAGTCCCGGGCGGTTCGTCGAACGGCCGCCCGGGAATATGGAGTACGATGGAACCCGTTAGAACGTGCGTCGGATGTCGCGCGCGCACCACGCGATCCTCTCTTCTGAGGGTCGTGGCCAGGGACCTCGTCCCTACAGGGACAGTTCTGGTCGTCGACGAGACGGCTTCACTTCCCGGCCGGGGCGCTTGGCTTCATCCCTCATCCGAATGCTTCCAGACCGCGGTCACGCGGCGTGCTTTCGGGCGTGCGCTCCGTGTCGAGGGCTCCCTCGACACATCGACATTAGAGAACAGGCTGAACGGCACCGTGAACCCATGAGTGGCAACTAGACCGATGAGCGGCTCGAAATGAGACCCGTCCGTTTTTAGCGGCCTGCCCTGTCTGGGGTAGGCCTCAGACAGGAGAATTGTGGCTGCAAAACCACGTGTACATGAAGTCGCCGCCGAGCTCGGT
>NZ_JAHFUY010000044.1 GCF_023264895.1 Herbiconiux sp.
GCGGGCTCGGCCCTTGAGGGCCTCGGTCTCGCGGGACTTGGGTGGGGCGCTGGTGGTGAGGCCGTCGAGGAAGCGGCGGGTGGCCGCCGCGATCTCGTCGATGGCCTCGTCGAAGGCCTCGGCGTTGGCACGGGAGGGGCGGGTGGATCCGCTCACCTTGCGCACGAACTGGAGGGCCGCCTCGCGCACCTCGTCATCGGTCGTGGGCGGGTCGAAGTTGTGGAGCACACGGATGTTCCTGCACATGCCCGCGAGGATACTCCGGCTGCGCCGCCGAGTCACAGGTCGTCGAGCCAGCCGTCCTGCTGCGACAGGTCTTCGGTCGCCACCGGGGTGATGACGTCACCGCGACGGAGCTCCTCCGCATCGTGCCTGAGCTTCTGCACGACCTCGTCGTCGACAAGCTCGTCGTGCTCGCTCTCCTCGGCGTCGCTGATGAGCTGACTGGCCGGGCCGATCAGGATCGTGGAACGGCTGAGGGATCCGTCGTCACTCACGGTCGGGATGTCGACCGTGGCGGACATGTCGTGCTCGGCCAGCACATGCGCGTACTCGAGAAGAGCTCGGGCGATCTCGGTTCCGGTGACCACGGAGTCCCCGGCGTAGTGAATGCGGTCCATGATGTCTATCCCTACCTCGACTCCGCGCGCCACGCCAGACGACGACTACGGACGGAACACGGCGCGAACACGTTCCCGCCGATTCAACCCTCGACCCGACCCGGCCGCACCGCCTCGGGGTTGACAGACGCCGGGGATGCCCGAAAGCCGCACCCGGGGCACAGTGGAAGAGCTGCCGCACGCGGCGGCGCCGACCACGAAGGAGGAACCCCGTGCCCACCGACGACTCCCTCTCCCTGCTCACCCGTGGCTACGGGTTCGGTGCGCGCATCTGGCGCCGCCGGCACGCCGGGGCCCGATCCGCCCCCATGCGACTGCTCGGCGACGAGACGATGCTCGTGCGCGGTGCGGAGGGGGTGGAGCTCTTCTACGACGACCAGAACGTGGCCCGGCACGGCGCCATGCCGGCCCTCGTGCAGGAGACGCTCTTCGGCCACGGCTCGGTGCACAGCCTCGACGGAGCCGAGCACCGGCACCGCAAGGCCACGTTCGTCGACGTCGCCTACGAGGACGAGCAGGTGGAGCGGTTCACCCCGCTGCTCGAACGCGAGTGGGGCGCCGAGCTCGACGCCTGGCTGGCGGGCGGCCGCCGCTCGGCGTACGACGCCGCCGTGGGGGCGTTCGGCCGCGCGAGCATGCGCTGGGCCGGGCTGCCGGGCACTCCGGATGCGAAGACCAGGTGGGCCGCGCGCCTCGCGCAGATCGTCGACGGCTTCGGTGCGCCCTACTCGCCGGAGTACCTGCTCGCCTACGCCAACCGCCTGTGGTCGGATCGGCACGCCGAGCGGCTGATCGAGGCCGTGCGCTCCGGCAGGCTCGACAGCGTCGAGGGCACCGCGCTGCACGAGTGGGCGTGGCACCGCGATCCGGAGGGCGAGCTGCTGCCGGCGCGACTGGCCGGCACCGAGCTGCAGAACAGCATCCGCCCGATGATCGCCGTGGCGCGCTTCGTGGCCTTCGCGGCCAAGGAACTGCACGACCGGCCCGAGTGGCGCTCACGCATCCACGAGGAGACGCGCGAGCGTGGCACGGTCGTGGGCGGGCCGCTGGCGGTCGCGTTCGCGCAGGAGATCCGGCGCACCGCGCCCTTCGTGCCGATGCTGCCCGGGTGGGCGCTCCGCGATCTCGAGCTCGACGGGGAGCGGGTGGAGGCCGGCGGCCGGGTGGTGCTCGACATCCTCGGCACCGACACCGACGACCGGTCGTGGGAGCGCGCGCAGCTGTTCGACCCCGAGCGGTTCGTGGGGGTCGACGACTACGAGGCGCTCGCCGCCTTCGTTCCGCACGGAGGCGCGGGGGTGGCGACCGGTCACCGCTGCCCCGGCGAGAAGCTCGCGATCGCGGGGCTCGCGGCCGCCGTGGCGACGCTCAGCGACCCGCGGGTGCAGATCCTCGACGAGGGGCTCGAGGTGAACCGGCGCCGGCTGCCCACGAAGCCCGCGTCGGGCGGCCGCCTGCGAGCCGCCGCGGGGGCCGGCACGGCGGCAGGCGCAGCGCGCTGCCCGTTCCACTGAGTCGCCGATCAGGAGGCCCAGAAAGGGGATCGAGCGCCGGATGGGGGCGTGGATCAACTCGTGGGCCGAAAATCAAGCCCCTGGCAGGATCCGTGCACGGGTGTTCGCTCGGAAGCATGCACCACGCAGCACCGCAGCTCACCACCCGGAACCGTCTCGCTCCGCGCGAGGACTGGCGCCGGCCGTGCAAGAACGTCGCGTGCGCCCTGACCGTGACGATGCGGCGGAGCCGTGCAGCCGGCCACCCGGGATACTGCTCCGAGGCGTGCGCCGATGCCGCCGCCCGTCGACGCGCCGGCTGACGACCCGCGCGTGGAGCCCGACGGACGGGCCGCCGACCTCGAGCGGCGGGCGGAGCTCGAACGCCACGCGGCGACGCTCTTCGTGGGCGCCGTGCTGTGCGTGGCGGTCGTCTGCGGCGCCGTGATCGTGTCGGGCTGGTTCGCCGGTGTGCTCGTCGACTCGTGGGAGCGGCTGTTCTGGCTGGGCTTCGTGCTCGCCCTCGTGATGGTGGGGGTCTTCGCGGCCGCGGCGGCGCCGGGCGGCAGGGATGCGCGGCGTGCGAGCCTCCGCATCGCCTGGCTGCTGCGGGTGGGCCTGGTGCTGTTCGTGCTGTCGCCCGCCCTGTGCATCCTGGCCCTCGTGGGAGACTTCTACCGGCTCTGAGCGGTCGCCGCCGGCGATCAGTCGAGTGAGGTCAGCAGGGCCTCGCAGGCCGCCGCACACCGGCGGCAGGCCTCGGCGCACAGGCGGCAGTGCTCGTGGTGGCCGGCGTGGCTCTCGCACTCGTCGGCGCAGGCCTGACAGGCGAGCCGGCAGGCCTCGAGGAGAGCCCGCAGAGCGCCGCCGGCTCCGTGACCGTCCTCATTGCCCGAGCGCCGCGAGAGCACGGCGGCGGTGGTGGCGCACAGGTCGGCGCAGTCGAGGTCGAGCCGGATGCACCGGGTGAGCTCGGCCACACCGGGCTCGGCCAGACACGCATCCGCGCACATCGTGCAGGCCGTCGCACACTCCGCACACGCGTCGAGGCACTCCACGAGTGCTCGGAGCCCGGCACCCGACCCCGCCGCGGGGTGGGCGCCGAGCATCTGCTCAGCGATCGAGGCCATCGGATGCGCCGGTCTCGTCACCGTCGCTCATTCGGAGATCTCCTCCACGGTCTCGCCGGTCTCGGCCGACGAGAGGGAACGGGCGATGTCGGCCTGACTGATGATGCCCACGAGGTCGTGCCCGTCGATCACCGGCAGGCGCCGCACCTGGTGGTCCTGCATGGTCTGCAGGGCCTCCCGGATGTCGTCGTCGGCCCCGATGGTCACGGGCTTGCCCTCGCCGAGGCTGCCGGCGGTGGTCGTGGCCGGGTCGCCGCCCTCGGCGAGGCACTTCACCACGATGTCGCGGTCGGTGAGCATGCCCTTCAGCCGGCCGTCCTCGCCGCAGATCGGCATCGCCCCCACGTCGAGGTCGCGGAGCCGCCGAGCGGCCTCCACGAGGGTGTCGTTCTCGCCCACGCACTGCGGGTCGAAGGTCATGATGTCGCGAGCGGTGGTCATGACCGTCACCGCCCTTCGACGGCCTGGGCGGCGAGGGCCCCGCGGGCCTCGTCGAGGGTGGCGAAGGTGCCGAGGTCGTGCCCGGTGCAGGCGGTCACGACGAAGCCGCGCCGCCACCGTTCCGACACGATCCCGGCGGGTCTGCCGTCGGTTCCCGTCGCGATCCAGAGGCCGGCCTGCGGGCAACGCCAGGTGACACCTTCCGCCGCCCGTGTCGCTGTCGTTCGTGTCGCTGTCGTCGTCATCGTCGTCATCGTTCGCACCCTTCTCGACAACCGGTTCGTCGCCGGTTGCGAACGATCCAAACCCTCACGACCGGGATCGGCGGGGGGCTTGACGTCAGTACGAATCGAAGTCCACGAACTCCGGTGCGCTCTCCGGATCGTCCGCTTCCACGTCGACGGTGTCGATCCGCACGGCCGTGACGGGTGTGATGAGCACCTCGGGGCCGTCGGAGCGGTCGGCCACCAGCACCATCCGTCCGCCCGCGTGCACGGCTGCCTCGATGTCGTCGCGCACACGCGCGATCGACTCGTCGTCGTGCAGGATGTAGTGCTCGCGATTGACGGTGAGGACGATCGACATGGTGGCTCCGTTCCCGCTTCACCCCGGAAGCGTGTGCGGGGATTCGGAGCCGCGGGCCCAGCCGATGGGTCAGGAGGAGGCGGAGCTCCGGGAGGCCGTGAACCTCCGGATGGCGTAGAGGATGCAGCCGAGCACGACGAATCCGCCGCCGAAGGCCCATACGATCGGCTCCTGCTGGGTGAGCAGGAGGACGCAGGAGAGCACGCCGAGCACCGGCACGAAGGTCCAGACCCGGAAGTGCTCGTGCTCGACCTCGTCCTTCCGCAGCACGAGCACCGCCACGTTCGTGCTGATGAACACGAACAGCAGCAGGAGCACCACGGCCGAGGCGAGGGTCTCGAGGTCGCCGACGAGGGTGAGGAGCATCGCCACGACGGTGGTGGCGACGATCGCGACCCACGGCGTCCTCCGCTGCGGCAGCACGCGGCCGAGCACCGCGGGCAGCAGCCCCTGCTCGGCCATGCCGAAGGTCACCCGGCTCGTCATGATCATGGTCAGGAGCGCGCCGTTGGCGACGGCGATGAGAGCGATCAGGCCGAAGAGCCACGACGGCACGGGGAACCCGGTCGCCGCGACCACCGCCAGGAGGGGCCCCGACGACTCCGTCAGCTCGTCGGCGGGCAGGGCGATGGCGGACGCCAGGCCCACGAGCAGGTAGACGACGCCCGCGGTGATGAGTGCGCCCAGCAGCGCCTTCGGGTAGACCCGGGAGGGGTTCTGAACCTCCTCGGCCACGTTCGCCGAGGTCTCGAATCCCACGAAGGAGTAGTAGGCGATGATCGCTCCGCCGAGCACCGCGAGGCCGGGGGACACTCCGGCCGGGAACTCCGTCACCCGGGAGACGTCTCCGCCGCCGCCGCCGAGCATGGCGGCCACCGCGACCACCACGATCACGAGGCCCGAGACCTCGATCACGGTCATCACGACGTTGCCCTTGAGCGACTCGCTGATGCCGCGGGCGTTCAGCGCCGCCACGAGCAGCAGGAACACCATGGCGGCCGGGATCGGGGGCACCGCGAGGAAGGCCTGCAGGTACTCGCCGGCGAACGCGAGGGCGAGGCCGGCCGCGCTCACGACACCGGCGGACAGCATGCAGAAGCCGACGAGGAACGAGATGACGGGCGGCTTGTAGGCCCGCTGGGCGAACACAGCGGCGCCGCCGGCCCGCGGATACTTGGTGACCAGCTCGGCGTAGGAGCCTGCGGTGAGCAGCGCGAGCAGCAGCGCGAGTGCGAGCGGCGCCCAGAGCGCCCCGCCGACCTCGCCCGCGAGCACACCCATGAGGGCGTAGATCCCGGCCCCGAGCACGTCACCGAGGATGAAGAGGAACAGCAGCGGGCCGGTGATGCGCCGCTTCAGTTTGGTGTCGGAATCCTTCGAATCTGTGCCTGCGGTCATGAGGAGCGAGCCTAGGCCGACCACGAGCCGACTCCACGGGGCTTGACATCCGCCGGGTGCCCGTTTGACTTGTGCCGCGGGGCCCGGAGGGGGATCGTGGTCTAGAGGACGAGGCGGGAGCACCCATGGGATCGATCACCTACGACGGCACGCAGGTGCAGTTCGACGACCGGCTGCTCACGCACCTGCAGATCATCATCATCCAGAAGTTCCACCGCGGCGAGTCGTTCCTCATGTCGTGGAAGGACTCGCCCTCGATCGGCGACGGCCGCGCCGCCATCTGGCTGGCCCCGAACATCCCGATCTACTTCAAGTTCTACGGATCGCGGCTGCCGGAGGTCAACCGCGAGTGGCTCAAGGTCCTCAGCGAATCGGCCGACGGGTCGAGCGGCCTCATCGTGGTGGGCGAAGACGGCAAGCTCGCGATGAGCAGCCACGAGGGCAAGTACCCCGGCACCCTGATGTGACCGTCAGAACACGCTGAAGTCGACGAACTCCGCCGCGGACCGCGTGATGCCGGTCTCCCGATGGCCCCCGTCGCCATCCGGTGCGCGATCGATGCGCACCGAGCTCTGCGGCGTCACGAGCACGTCGGTCGTCGTTCCGCCGATGCTGACGAAGCCGCCGCCGCCCCTCACCGCGGCCTGGATGTCGTGCCGCACGCGGGACTCCGCGTCGTCGTCGAGGTGGAACGCCTCGCCCTGCACCGTGATCGTCACGCTCATCGTTCGCCCTCCGCTGTCGTGACCACAGCCGACACCGGGATCCGGATGACCACAGGGGGGTTGACTACACCGCCCGCCCGCCCGAGGGGGTGCTCTCGGCCAGCGCGCCGTCCTCGGCGATCACCAGGAGCCCCTGCGGCCCGTCGGCCGTCTCGCCCAGCCGGGCGATCCAGTCCCGGTTGATCTTCGGCACGCGCGACCCGTAGAACTTGAAGTAGATCGGGATGTTCGGGGCCAGCCAGATCGCCGCCCGCCCACTGCCGACCGCCACGCCGTCCTTCCAGGACATGAGGAAGGACTCCCCGCGGCGGAACTTGTTGATGATGACGATCTCGAGATGCGTGAGAAGCCGGTCGTCGAACTCCACGTGAGTCCCGTCATACGTGAGCGCGCCCACGATCGTGACCTCCTTCCGGTCGATCTCCTCATTATTTTAGATCGCAGGAGAAACCGAATGGGGCTTGTGGGCGACCGGTCCGATGCGCTATCGAGGTCGCTCGGTGTCGCCGGCGCGGAACGGAGCGGAACGGAGCCGCTGGATCGGGTCAGAACGTGAGCGAGCGGTCGACGAGGGCGGCCGCCACGCTCGAGAGCGTCATCTGGTGCGAGCGGGCGTAGGCGCGGATGACCTCGAACGCCTCCTCGGGCGTGATCGACCTCCGGTGGGCCACGACCCCCTTGGCCTGCTCGATCGTGATGCGGCTGTTGAGGGCGCTCTGCAGCTGAGCGCGCACCGTGTCGGTCTCGCGGATCGTGCGCTCCTGGATGATGCCGATGGTCGCGACATCGGCCAGGGCGCGCGCGGCGACGAGGTCGTGCTCCGGGAGCTCCCCGGTGTCGTCGCGCAGCAGGTTGAGCGTGCCGATCGTGATCTCGCGCAGCTTCAGGGGAATCGCGTGCACCGATCGGAAGCCCTGCTCGAGCGCGCTGTCGCGGAAGACGCGCCACGCGTCGGGGGCGTCGCGGATGTCGGTCAGCGAGACGGTGCGTCCGCTGGCGAAGCTCTCGATGCAGGGGCCGGCGTCGGCCGAGATCTGCATGGTCTCCACGAGGTTGCTGGCCTCGCTCGTCGACGCGATGAGCTCGAGCTCCCCGTGGTCGTCGGCCAGCATGATGCCCGCCGCCGTGGTGTCCAGAAGCAGCTGGCAGCGGTCGACGAGGGTCTGCAGGAGGTCGACCACGTCGTAGTCGGCCACCAGGGTGTCGGCGAGAAGGGCGAACGTCTGGAGCAGCTCGGCCTCGCGGCGCTCCAGCGTCATCCCCGCTCCTCGATGCCGTCCGGGCCGGCGTGGAAGGACAGTCGCCCGGCGAGGATGTCATCGGCGACGCTCATCATCGAGCGCCCGGCGGCGAAGGCGTGGCCCTGCAGCACCAGCCCGGCCTCCTCCGCCGAGAGGTCGAGCTGCGCGATGAGCATGCCGGTCGCCTGATGGATCGTCCGGCGCGAGTGCTTCGACTCGCCGCCGCTGTCGTTGTTCGCCTCGATGACGGAGAGGCGCAGGATGTTCTGACCGACGAGGCCTGCGAGTCTCGCCGCCTGCCTGGCGTGCTGCGGCTCGAGCTCGGTCGGGGCCCCGGAGTAGAGGTCGATCGCACCGATGCGGAGGTGGCCCACGATCATCGGGAAGGCGAAGAGCGCGCCCACCTGCTCCCGTGACGCGGCAGGGGAGAAGAGCGGCCAGCGCTCGTGCGACGAGCCCCGCAGGTCGGGGGTGAGCACCGGTCGGCCGGTGGCGAGCGCATCCCAGCACGGCCCCTCCCCGAGGTCGAACTGGAGTTCGTCGATGCGGGCGGCGAGGTCGTCGGACGCGGAGACGGTCTCGTTCCCGAGGAAGTCGCCGACCGTCGAGATCGACGCCCCCGCCACCGGGAACAGTCGCACCAGGGTGTCAGCGACCCCGGTCATCGAGGCGAGGGGAGCGGAGAGCTCCGCCACCGTCTCGTCGTACCCGTCGTGTGTCACGCTGCATCCCTCCCAGCTCTCCGGCGGCTCTCCCTCCATGCTAGAACGCTGCAGCGTGCCCGGCCAGGCGTGGCGGCCCGCGGGCTGACAGGATGGACGGGACGGAAGGTATGGGGTATGGAACGGATCGACGTCGTGGAGCTCGGCATCGGCGAGATGCTCGAGATGCTCGAGGCGGGGACGGTGACGAGCGTCGAGCTGGTGACCGCCTACCTCAATCGCATCGCGTACTACGACCGCACGGGGCTGTGCCTGCACGCCATCGCGGTCCTCGATCCGACCTGCCTCGAGCAGGCCGCGGCGTCGGATGCCCGGCGCCGGGCGGGCACGGCCGGTCCGCTCGAGGGCGTGCCGTTCACGGTCAAGGACAGCTACAAGGTGAAGGGTCTCACCGTCGCCTCGGGGAGCCCGGCCCTCGCGGAGCTGGTGGCGAACGACGACGCCGCATCCGTCGCCCAGCTGCGCGCCGCCGGAGCGGTGCTGATCGGCAAGACGAACATGCCGCCGATGGCGGCGGGCGGCATGCAGCCCGGCGTCTACGACTACGCCCGCAGCCCCTACCACCCGCAGTACCTCACGGCGGCCTACGGCTCCGGTTCGTCGAACGGATCGGGCACCGCGACGGCCGCGAGCTTCAGCGCCTTCGGGATGGCCGAGGAGACGGTGTCGTCGGGCCGGGCACCGGCCTCCAACAACAGCCTCGTGGCCTACACGCCGTCGCGCGGCGTGCTCTCGATCCGGGGCAACTGGCCCCTCCGGCCCACCTGCGACGTGGTGGTGCCGCACACCCGCACCGTCGCCGACCTGCTGCGGCTTCTCGACGTGCTCGCCGTCGACGACCCCGACCGCTCGGGCGACTTCTGGCGCCAGCAGAGCGCGGTCGCGCTCCCCGCCCCCGAGTCGGTGCTGCCGAAGCCGGTCTCGCGGCGGCGACCGGAACGGCTCGACGGGCTCCGGATCGGCGTGCCCCGCCTCTACATCGGCGAGGACACCGAGCCGATCGACCCGCCGGCCATCCGCCCGAGCGTGCGGGCGCTCTGCGACCGGGCCGCCGACGACCTGCGCGCGCTCGGCGCCGAGGTGGTCGTGGTCGACTTCCCGGTGGTGTCGAACTACGAGGAGGACCGCCCCTCGGCCGAGGGGCTGCCCGCGCGCGGCCTCGTGCCCGCCGACTGGCGGGCGCTCGAGGGCGGCACGGTCACGGCGATGGCGCTCGACGGGTTCCTCCGCGACAACGCGGATCCGCAGCTCTCGAGCTGGGCCGACGTCGACGGCGACACGGTCTTCCCGGTCGCGGACGCGCCGGTGCCGGTGTGGATCACCCGTGCCCGCGGCGGTTTCGACTGGCAGCGCCTGGCCGAGCTCGTCAAGCAGGGGCTGCCCGAGACCTTCGACGACGTCCCGGGCCTCGACCACCTGCTGCGGGGCCTCGAGCGCGCCCGCAGGCAGGACTTCGAGGAGTGGATGGCGGCATCCGGGCTCGACCTCGTGGTGTTCCCGGCGGCGGGCGACGTGGGGCGGGTCGACCTGTTCGAACGGCCCGAGAGCCTCGAGGCCGCGTCGCGGAACGGTGTGGTCTACTCCAACGGCAACCGCGTCATCCGGCACCTCGGCATTCCGACCGTGACGGTGCCCATGGGGTTCATGGCCGACATCCAGATGCCCGTGGGCCTCACCTTCGCGGGAGCCGCCTACAGCGACGACGCTCTGCTCGATCACGCGTCGGCCTACGAGCGGGCCACGAGACGGCGGCAGCCGGCCTTCCTCACGCCGACTCTGCCGAGCAACCAGATCGAGCCGGGCGACCGGATCGAGGCGGGGGAGCAGATCGAGCCGGGCGGTGAGCTTGCCGACGCGATCGCGACCGTCGAGATCGAGGCGCGCGGCCGGTCGTGGGAGGTGGAGGTGCGGGTGCCGACGGGTTCAGCGCCCCACGCCCGGGTCTGGGCCGACGGCCACATCCTGCGCCCGGCGGCCGGCGAGCCCGGACTGTTCCGGGGCCGGGTCTCGCTGTCGCGGAAGCGCCTCACCGACGAGATGATGATCGTCGTGCGGGCCGGCCGCTCGAGCGCGTCGTTCCAGCTGGCTCCCCTGCCGCCCCTTCCCTGATCCGGCGTCTCGTGCTTATATGTACTAGTCGTACATAAACGAGAGGACGCATCATGGGCAGCACAGTCGCCATCGTCACCGGGGCCTCGGGCGGGATCGGCCGCACGGTGGCCGAGCGCTTCGGCGCCCTCGGCCACGACGTGGTCGTGCACTACGGCGGCGGCGCCGAGCGTGCCGCCGAGGTCGTCGAGGCGGTGCGCGCGGCCGGTGGCCGGGCGATCGCCGTGCGGGCCGACGTGGCCGACGAGGGGGAGGTCGCCGCGCTGTTCGCGCAGGCGGAGGAGGAGTTCGGCGGGGTCGACGTGGTGGTGCACACCGCCGGCATCATGCCGCTCGCGCCGATCGCCGAGATGGACCTCGCCGACTTCGACCGCGTGCAGCGGGTGAACGTGCGCGGCACCTTCGTGGTCGACCAGGCCGCGGCCCGCACCGTGCGTGCCGGGGGCGCCATCGTGAACTTCTCCACCTCGGTCACCCGTCTGCAGCAGCCGGGCTACGGCGCCTACGCCGCGTCGAAGGGCGCGGTCGAGTCGCTCACGCTCATCCTGGCACGTGAGCTCCGGGGGCGGGACGTCACGGTGAACGCCGTGGCTCCCGGGCCCACCGCGACCCCGCTGTTCCTCGAGGGCAAGTCGCCCGAGGCGATCGAGCACATCGCCTCGCTCGCGCCGCTCGGCAGGCTCGGCGAGCCCGCCGACATCGCCGACGCCGTGGTGGGCCTCGTCGCCTCGCGCTGGATCAACGGCCAGGTGGTCCACGTCAACGGCGGGATCGCGTGACCGAGGCGATCGTGCGGCCGGGGCGGGGCCGGCGGCCGAGCGCCGAGGTGCGGCGCGACGTGCTCGCCGCGGCCACCGAGCTGCTCCTGACCGACGGCGTGGCGGCCGTGACCTTCGAGCGGGTGGCCCAGGCGGCGCCGGCGAGCAAGGTGACGCTCTACAAGTGGTGGCCCACCCCCGGGGCGCTCGCGGCCGAGGCCTACTTCGCCCACGTCGAATCCGGTCTGCGCTTCGACGACTCCGGCGACCTGGCCGCCGACCTGCGGGCGCAGCTGCACGCCTTCGTGGCGACCCTCACCGACGAGCGGATCGGCCCGGTCATCGCGGGCTTCATCGGGGCGGCGCAGGCGGATGCGGCGCTCGCCGCGGCCTGGTCGGCCGGCTACTCCCTCGAGCGCCGGCGCCTGGCCGTGGAGCGGTTCGCCCGCGCCGAGGAGGCGGGGCAGCTGCGCGCCGGTCTCGACCTCGAGGTGCTCGTCGACCAGCTCTGGGGCGCCTGCTACCACCGCCTTCTCGTGCGCGACCAGCCGCTCACGCCGGCCTTCGCCGACGCGATCCTCGACAACCTGCTGCGAGGGGTCGCCATTGCGCCCTAGGAGCGGATGCCGGTCCCGGTGTCGGTCCCGCTCGGGTCGCGGTGTCGGTCCCGGTCCCGGACGGGATCGCTCAGGAGGGATCGACGAAGTGCACGCCCCACTTGGCCGAGGCGGCCAGGATGCGCTCCATGTCGGGCGGACCGGCCATGCCGGGGGCGTACCAGAGGTCGGTGACGTCGCCGATGTCCTCGAAGAAGCGGTCGAGCCCTCCGGGAGTCGAGATCACGAACACCTTCGACTGGTCGACGCCCACGTTCTTGAACGTGTGCACGACCGATCCGGGAATGGAGGCGATCGATCCGGGCCCGCCCGTGACGAGCTGCGGGCCGGAGTCGGTGACGTGCATGAACTGCACCTCGCCCGAGAGCACGTAGAAGAGCTCCGCCTGGGGGTGGTGGTGCGGGGGCGGGCCGCCGTTCGGCGGGGTCAGCTCCTCGAAGGCGCAGAACTGGTCGCCGGTCGAGGAGGAGGGCACCTTGACGGTGACGAGGTCGCCCACCACGTTGCGGGTGGGCCCCACCGGCTCACCGGGCAGGATGTGCCCGAACGGCATCGCGATCGGCGTGCCGAGAGCGAGCGCCGGGTCAGACATCGGCCGTGACCGGCGCCGCCTGTGCGGGTGCGGGTGCGGCTGCCGCCTCGTTGCCCGCGGCGATGGCGCCGAGCACGAGCTCCGTCGTGATGCGATCGCCGCCACCGCCCCAGTCGCCGCTGTCGACCTCGTTGAGCAGCACGGTGACGAAGGGGCGCACGCCCTCTCCCTTCACGGCGACGACCGCGTTCGTGAAGCCCGCGATGAGCTCGCCCTTCTCGGCGGCGTCGTACGTTCCCGCAACCACGGTTGCGTTGATGACCGGCATGTTCTCTCCTTCTGCTGAACGGGGTTCGTCGCTGCACCGGCGGGCGGAGACGTGCACGTCGCCAACCCGGATCCAGCTTGTCGACGAACATACCGTGCGGGAGGAAAGGGCGACAAGAGGCCCGGAATCCAGGGTGTTACAGTTGTGTTTCCTCATCGTCGCCAAGGCCGTTCCGCCTTGTCGCCGACTCTCGATCACGCGGAGGTGCTCATGGCGCACGACGACACTCTCGAGCTGGAGGTCGCGGTCACCGGCGAGCCCGTGACCGATCGCTTCGCGGCCAAGCTCCGCGCCCTCCGCGCCCAGCGCGAGTGGTCGCTCTCCCGCCTCGCCGCCGCGACGGACCTCTCGAAGGCCTACGTCTCCCGCCTGGAGCTCGGCGAGCGCCAGCCCTCGCTGCCCGCCCTCGTGGCTCTGGCCAGGGCCTACGGTCTCAGCGTGGGCGATCTCGTCGACGAGGAGCCGGCGTCGTCGAACATCACGCGCACCGGATCGTTCGACTGGAACGCCGACGCCGCCACCCCGTACGGCCGCCTCGTGGGCGGGAGCGGCGCCCTCGACGCCGACTTCTCCTTCGACGGCCGGATGCTCGCCGAGGGGTCGAGCCCCGAGGAGATGGTGGCATGCGCGCAGGCCGCCTGCGCCGCCATGAGCCTCAACACCCTCCTCACGACCGCCGGCTACGAGCCCCGTGCGATCGGCACGCGGGTGTCGGTCACCATGGAGGTGTTCGACAGCAGCGCGGCGACCCTGCAGTCGATCGACATCGAGCTGCAGGCGGATGTGCCGGGCATGTCGTCGACGGAGTTCGGGCAGCTCGCCCAGCGGGTCGCGCGCAACTCGACCATCGCCAAGGCGCTCGCGGTCGACATCCACATCGCCTCCACGCTCGTGGCCTGAGGCTCGGTTCGTTCATTACGAGGCCGTGACGACAGAAACGCAACCGTAACAAACGCTTAACAAGCTCGTCCCATGAGCGGGTGCACCCCGACTGTAGTGTCGTCGACAAGCGAGATCGGGTTTGGCGACGACCACCCTCCCGAACCGGATCCGCGTCCCTGTCCGACACGACGACGCCGAACGGATCCCCATGGAACGCTCGATCGACCTGGAAGCCCCCGCCGCTCCCCACGAGCGCGCCGACGTCTCCGCGGTCACCGTGCGGAACGGTCGGTTCTGGATCCCGGGAGACGTCACGCAGGTCGGCATCACCGTGCAGAGCGGCCCGATGTACGTCTACTGGGAGGCGCCCGAGGTCGTCACCCGGCCGCATCCGGTGATCTTCGTGCACGGCGGCGGATCGCAGGGCACCGACTGGCTCGGCACGGTCGACGGCCGCCCGGGGTGGGCCCGCCGCTTCGTGGAGGCCGGCTTCGCGGTCTACGTGGTCGACCGCCCCGGGCACGGGCGCTCGGCCTTCCACCCCGACGTGATCGGTGCGATGGGGCCGCAGTTCGGCTACGAGCCGGCGGTGGGCCTGTTCATCGACTCCGCCACCGACGAGCCCCACACGGCCTGGCCCTGGGGGTCGGCGCCCGGCGACCCCGAGATGGACCAGCTGATCGCCGCCGTCGGCCCGCTGCCCGCCGACCTCGGACTCAGTGAGGAGCTCGACAGCGACCGCCTCGCCGCGCTGCTCGACCTCACGGGCCCCGCGGTGCTCGTGACCCACTCCGCGGGCGGCCCCTCCGGCTGGCTCACCGCGGCGCTCCGGCCCGGCCTCGTGACGGCGATCGCCGCGATCGAGCCGATGGGCCCGGCCTTCGCCGAGTTCCCCGGTCTCGGCACCCTCACCTGGGGCCTCACGGCCGCACCGCTCGCCTACGACGCGGGCTACGAGACCCCCGCCGCGGTCGAGGCCGCGCCGGCCGGCGAGCGCACCGTCGCCGCTCTCGCGGGCCTGCCGGTCGCCGTCTTCACCGGGGGCAGCTCGCCGTTCTCGCACGTGGCGCCGGCCGTGGTCGAGTTCCTCGGGCACGCCGGGGCCGCCGCCGAGTGGGTGCACCTGCCCGACCTCGGCATCCACGGAAACGGCCACGGCCTCATGTACGAGCTCAACTCGGACGACACCGTGCGGCCGGTCATCGACTGGATCGCCGCCCACGACTGACCTGCTCCAGCGCACCACCTGCTCCTTGCACCGCCTGCTCCACCCCGTTCCACTGCACCGCCCGCACCGCCAGCTCCGCCGCACCGACTGCTCCGCCAGCTCCGCCGCACCGCCAGCCCCGCCCGCGCCACCGAACGAGAGAGAGCCGCCATGCCTGTCAGCACCGCAGCCCCCCGCACCGCGGCCCCCCGCACCGCGCTCCATGTCAGCGATGACTTCGAGCCCCTGATGGAGCGCCTCGACGCGATCCTGCCGCTGATCACGGGGAGCGGCGCGCAGAACGACCTCGACGGCCACCTCACGCCCGAGGTCGAACAGGCCCTCGCCGCCACCGGGGTCTACGGCATGACCGTGCCGGCCGAGCTCGGCGGCTACGAGTTCTCGCCCACCCAGGTCATCAAGGCGGTCGAGCGCCTCGCGGCCGCGGACGCCTCCACCGCCTGGGTCACCATGGCCCTCCAGATGGAGACCGGGAGCACCGCCGCCTACCTCGACCCCGCCGCGGCCCGCGAGCTCTACGCCGACGGCTTGCCGCTGCACGCCGGGCAGGGCACCAAGCCCGGCATCGCGGTGCCGGTCGAGGGCGGCTACCGCCTCTCGGGCTCGTGGTCGTTCGCCTCGGGCATGCACCAGGCCACGCGCCTCCAGACCGCGGCGCTCGTGCGCGAGACGGGCGAGTCGCTCATGATCACGGTGCCCGCCGCATCCGCGACCCTCATCGACAACTGGGACGTGATGGGGCTGAAGGCGACCGGCAGCATCGACTACGACCTCGAGGACGTGTTCGTGCCCGCCGAGCACGCCTGGCCGGCCGCCACCATGGAGCCCCGCACCGGCGGCGCGCTCTACCGCATCGGCATCGTGAACCTGTCGGGGCTCGGTCACGCCGGCTGGGCCCTCGGCGTGGCGCGCCGCATGCTCGACGAGCTGGGCGCGCTCGCCCGCCGCAAGACGGGTTCGCGGGGCGCGACCGTCGACTCCGCCCACTTCTACGCCGAGTACGCGAAGGCCGAGGCGAAGGCGCGCTCGGCCCGCGCGTGGCTCCTCGAGGTGTGGGCCGACAACGAGGCCACGCTCGCCGCCGGGCTGCCGCTCTCGGACGAGCAGGAGACGCTCATCCGGCTCGCCCTCAGCAACGCGACCTGGATGGCCCACGAGGTCACGATGACCGTCTACACGTGGGCCGGCACCGCGGCGCTCCGCTCGGGCGACCTGCAGCGCTACTTCCGTGACATGCACGCCGGCACCCAGCACGTGACGAGCGGGCCCGGTGTGGTGCAGGGCTGCGGGCAGATGCTCGCGGGTCTCGCCCCCGGACGGCGCTGGATGTTCCTCGACCTCGTACCCGCCTGACCCCGTACCGCCTGACCCCCGCACCCGCCTGACCCGTCCCTCCCCATCCCGATCCACTCGCAGCACGACGAAGCAAAGGACGCACCATGAGAAACCGCAGACCGGCCGCAGTCGCCGCCGTCCTGGCCACCGCCACCGCCGTGGCCGTCGCCCTGACCGGCTGTGCCACGTCGTCGACCGCCACCCCCGACTCCACGGGCTCGGCCGAGGGCGACGCCCAGACCGTCACGGTCGGCATCGACATCCCGTTCCACCCGCTCTACGCCTACCTCACCGCCAAGAGCGACGAGATCTTCGCCGATTCCGGCTACGACATCGACTTCGAGGTGCTCGACGCCACGACCCTCGTGCCGAGCTTCGGCCGCGGCGACATCGACATCGTCACGACCGTTCCCTCGTTCCAGCCCCGGATCAAGGACCAGTACGGCATCGACACCCAGTTCTTCTACCCGATGGCCCGCTGGACCCCGGGCTCCGAGCTCTACGTCGCCGGCGACTCCGACATCCAGTCGATCGAGGACCTCGCGGGCAAGAAGGTCGCCATCCCGCCGCTCGCCACTCGCTTCGGTGCCGAGGAGGCCGCGGTGCTCGCCACCACGGGTGAGACCATCCAGGACTACTTCGAGCTCACCGAGACCGACGCCGCCGCGCAGGAGCTCACCCTCGGCCGTGCCGACGCCGCGTTCATCGAGGCTCCCGCCACCGCCCCGCTGATCGAGGCAGGCTTCCGTCCGGTCTACAACGTGCAGGAGGCCTTCGAGGAGGAGTTCGGCGACCCGGCGGTGCTGAGCGGCGGGTTCATCGCGAGCAACGAGTTCGCCGAGGCCAACCCCGAGGTGATCGATCTCATCGTGCAGGCGACTCAGGATGTCTGGACCCAGTTCCAGGAGGACCCCGACTCGGTGCTCACCGTCGCGAGCGACGAGACCGGCATCCCGGTCGAGCAGCTCGAGCTCGTCTCGCAGATCCTCAACCTCGCCGAGATGCCCGACGACCAGAAGATCGTCTCCGAGACCGACGTGGCCACCTGGAGCGCGATCTTCCCACTGCTCGTCGAGGCCGGCTTCCTCACCGAGGAGCCCGAGGACCCGGCATCGATGTTCATCGTCACGGAATGAGTGTCGTGACGAGCCCCGCCCCCACCGTCGGTGCACCGGCTGCCACGTCGGCCGGTGCACCCGGGGCCCCGGCCGCCGCCGGCGCCTCCACTCCGTCCGCGCCCGTTCGCCGGCGCGGGGGCTGGAAGCGCCCCGCCCGCGTGATCCTGAGCGTCATCGTGATCTTCGCGGTCTGGGCGATCGCCTCCACCCAGTTCCCGTCGTACATCCTGCCCTCGCCGCTGGATGTCTGGGACCAGTTCCTCAGCGCCGTCGGCCGGGGGGTCTGGGTCGAGGAGATTCTCGCCACCGTGCAGCACCTGCTCGCCGCCTTCGGTCTGGTGATCGTGATCGGACTGCCGCTCGGCATCCTGATCGGCCGCTCGAAGATCGCCGAGGACCTCGCCCGGGTGCCGATGATCTTCCTGCAGACCGTGCCCACGATCGTGCTGATCGCCCTCGCCCTCGTGATCATGGGCGTGAGCGACACCGCGGTGATCGGGGTGACGGTGGCCGGCTCGATCAGCTACTTCCTCATCAACGTCATTCAGGGAACGCGCTCGATCGATCCCGACCTCACCGAGATGAGCCGGGCCTACCAGGCCTCGGAGGGCTCGATCATGCGCTCGGTCGTGCTGCCCTCGGTGGTCCCCTACCTCCTGGCGGGAGCCCGGATCACGCTCGGCGTGGCCTGGCAGATCACGCTCTTCTCGGAGTACCTGATGGGCACCGCGGGCGTGGGCTTCCAGGTCAACACCTCCATCAAGCTCCTCGACACCGCGGCGGTGTTCATGTGGGGCCTCTCCATCGTCGCGCTCACGCTGCTGGTGGAGTACGGCATCTTCCGGCCGGTGGAGCGACTGCTCACCCGCCACGTGAAAGGACGATCATGACGATCACGGCCGATACCGGAGCGGCGACGGCGGCGCCCATGGTGGGCTTCCGCGGGGTGGGCAAGACCTACCCCAAGCAGGCCCTGCCGGTGCTCGAGGGCATCGACCTCGAGCTCCGCGAGGGCGAGGTGGTGGCCCTCATCGGCCCCTCCGGCTGCGGCAAGTCGACCCTGCTCAACATCCTCGCCGGGCTCACCGACGTCTCGACCGGCACCGTCGACCTCGCGCGGTCGGATCTCCGGAGTGCCTACGTGTTCCAGAACCCGCGGCTGCTGCCGTGGCGCACGGTGCTGAAGAACGTGGAGTTCGCCCTCGAGCAGATCGGCGTGCCGGCCGAGGAGCGCCGCCGGCGCGCCCTCGCGGCCCTCGAGACGGTGCACCTCGGCGAGCACGTCGACAAGTTCCCGAACCAGCTGAGCGGCGGCATGCAGCAGCGCGCCGCCCTCGCCAGGGGCATCGCGATCGAGCCCACCCTGCTGCTGCTCGACGAGCCGCTCGGGGCGCTCGACGCGCTCACCCGCAGCTACCTGCAGGAGGAGCTCCTCCGCATCATCGCGGAGCTGAAGACCACGACCCTCCTCGTGACCCACGACATCGACGAGGCCATCCTGCTCGCCGACCGCGTGGTGGTGCTCTCCAGCCGGCCCGCGCGCATCCGGGAGATCTTCGAGGTGCCGTTCGGCGCCGCACGGTCGCTCGACACGATCATCGGCGACCCGCGCTTCGGCGCCCTCCGGCACGAGATCCGCGAGCTGCTGCGACCGGAGGTGGCGGCATGAGCGAAACCGCCCAGACCCCACCGAGCCCGCGGACCGCGGCGGGCGAGGTCGTTATCGTCCGCGACACCGAGCGTGAGTCGCTCTGGTTCCTCGGTGACCTCGTCGAGATCATCGTCGACGGCTCGAAGACCGGCGGCCGCCTCACGGTGGCCATGCACCACGCCCGCCCGAGCTCACAGCCGCCGCTGCACGAGCACGACGCCGAGGACGAGATCTTCTTCATCCTCGAGGGCGAGATCACCTACTGGGCGCAGGGCATCACGGCGACCCTCGGCGCGGGCGACTTCATCCTGCTGCCGAAGGACGTGCCGCACAGCTTCCAGGTCTCGCCCGACCGGGAGGCGCGCTGGCTCGTCATCCTCGCCCCCTCGGGCTTCGAGGACTTTCTGCGCGAGGCCTCCGACCCGGCCGGGCACCGCGGGCTGCCGGCGGACTTCACGATGACCCCCGCGATCGAGTCGCGCCTCATGACCGCGGCCGCGACGGCGGGGATCACCATCCTCGGCCCTCCCGGCACCCGCCCGTCCTGACAGGAGAACCCATGTCCAACCTCCCCCTCGTCGAGCGCTTCTGGGCGGCCAACGCCACGGGCGACGTCGACACCCTGAAGGCCGTGCTCGCTCCGGATGTCGAGTGGACGGTCGTCGGCCGCACCGTTCCCATCGCGAAGACCTACCACGGCCAGGACGAGTTCTTCGGCGAGCTCATCGCCACCCTCATCGCCTCGTTCACGCCCGGCACCGTGCAGATGACGGTCACCGGCATGTTCGAGGACCTCGAGCGCTCCACCGTCGTCACGCAGGTGCACGAGCGGGCCGAGTCCGTCACGGGCGCGACCTTCGACAACGACATCGTGACCGTCATGACCATCGCCGACGGCCGGATCGTGGCCGCCGCCGAGTACATGGACCTCCTCGAGGTCTCCCGCAGCATCCCTGCGCCCACCGAAGCCCTCCAGTAGCACTACCCACATAAGAGGAGTCAGCACCATGGAAAGCACCGCAACCCTCGAGGCCCCCGCCGCACCCACGCCCGCAGCACCCACGCCCGCCGAGAGCGTCGCGACCACGGCGGAGATCGTGCGCCGCATCCACGAGATCGGCCCGACCCTCCGCGCAAACTGGGCCGCCGGCGAGGCCGGCCGCTGCCTGCCGGCCGAGTCGATCGCCGCCATCCAGTCGACCGGAGCCTTCGACATCGCACGCCTCGCCCGCTACGGCGGCTACGAGGGTGGCGCCCTCATGCTCGCCGAGGTCGCCCGCACCCTCGCCTACTACTGCGCTGCGTCCGGCTGGGTCACAGTCATCTCGAACGGCTCGGTCATGCTCACCAACCGTTTCGAGGACTCCGTGGTCGACGAGGTCTTCGGCTCGGGCGAGACCGTGAAGATGGCCTCGATCTTCGTGAGCCCGCACGGCTTCGCGAAGGGCGAGGGCGGCGGCTACCGGGTGGCGGGGGAGTGGCCGTACTCCTCGAACGTCAACGACTCCGACTGGGCCATCGGCATCCTCCCCGTGCAGCGTGAAGGTGCCCCCGAGGGCGAGACCGAGATCGGCTTCGCCCTCATGAAGCGCGGCGAGTACACCGTCAAGGACACCTGGCACACCGTCGGCATGCGCGCCACGGGCAGCAACACGATCGTGGCGGAGGACGTCTGGATCCCCGCCGACCGCATCTGCTTCTACGAGCGCCTGATGGGGGAGGACTTCGAGACGGATGCCTCGGCGCCGCTCGGCCGCCGGCTCACCCCCATGGCCACCATGGCCACCACCATCTCGGCGCCGATCGTGGGCGCCGCCCAGGCCGCGCTCGACATCGTGGCCGCGAACGCGAAGAAGAGGGGTGTGGCGAACACGACCTACGCGAAGCAGAACGAGTCGGGTGCGTTCGTGAAGGATCTCGGCGAGGCGGCGATGAAGATCGACACCTCCATCCTGCATCTCACCCGCGCGGCCGAGCTCATCGACCGCACCGCGCAGGGCACCGTGCCGCTCACCTCCGAGCAGCGTGCGAAGATCCGCGGAGACGCCGGGCACTCGGGCCGCAGCACGGTCGAGGCCATGAACGAGCTGATGTGGCTGGCCGGCTCGTCGGCGTTCGCCGCGTCGAGCCCCCTCGAGAAGCTGTGGCGCGACGTCAACACGGGCGCCCGGCACGGCGCCGTGGCGGCTCCGATGAGCTACGAGGTGTTCGCCGACGGGCTCGTGGGCGCCGACTACATCGTCCCCGTGCTCTGACGCGGCCCGGTCGAGTGAACCGCGTCATCGCGTCGTTCGGGCTGCGCTACGCCGAGCTCCCGGGCGGGGAGCGGTTCGCCGCCCCCGTCCGGGCTCGCGGCCCGGCAGGAGATCGGGACCGCGTGCGGCGCCTCGTCGACGTGCCCGTGTTCCCGCAGCTGCCGAGCCGGCTCTCGGCGGCGATGGGCACCGAGCTCGAGCGCAACCCGCAGTCCGAAGACGCCTTCCTCCTCAACGTGTGGGCGCCGGAGGGCGCCCGCGACCTCCCGGTGCTCGTCTACCTGCACGGCGGGGCGTGGGCGACGGGCGGCGGATCGGCGGCCTGGTACGACGGATCGGTGCTCGCGGCCCGCGGCATCGTGGTGGTCACCGTCAACTACCGGGTGGGCCCCCTCGCACACCTGCAGCCGGGCGACACCGAGGTGCTGCACAACCGCCCGGTGGAGGATCTGCTGCTCGCCCTCGACTGGGTGCAGGAGAACATCTCCTCCTACGGCGGCGACCCGCTCGAGGTGACGGTGGCCGGCCACTCCGCGGGCGGCTGGTACGGGCACGCGCTGAGCGTGCATCCGGCCGCCAGAGGGCTGCTCCGACGGGTGGCCCACCTCAGCATGGGCACCGAGCCCGGGCGCTCGCCGGAGCTCGCCCGCGCCATCACGGCGAGGGTGCAGGAGCTCACGGGGGATGCGTCGCTGCAGCGGGTGCCCCTCGACCAGCTGCTCGCGGCGGGCCGTGCGGCGCTCGCCGTCGACCGGCCGCTGGGGGAGCTCCCGCGCTCGTACCTCCCGGCGGAGGGCGAGTTCGCGGCACCCGACCTGTTCGACCCGCAGGTCGCGGCGGCGAGCTGTCACGCGGAGGCCGTGTACCTCCGCACCACGGCCGACGAGACGGGGATCTTCAGCTTCGCCGACCCGGCCGATCGCGCCGTGACCGATGCGCAGGTCGACGGCCTCGCGGACCAGTGGGGTGCCCCGCCGCCCGCCGGTGCCACGCCCTACGAGCGCCTCGTCTCCCTCACCACCCGGCGCCACTTCTCGGGGTTCGCCGGGGAGCTCGCCGCCGCCCACGCCGCCCTCGCCCGCCCCGTGCAGCTCGAGCTGTTCGAGGAGCGCAGCCCGCTCGAGGGCCTCGGCTCCGCCCACTGCTTCGACCTGCCCTTCCAGTTCGGCAACCGGCCGCTCTGGGGAGACGCCCCGATGCTCGAGGGCGTGCACCCCGTGCGCTTCGCCGAGGTCTCGGCCCACTGGGTGCAGAACCTGGCCGACTTCGTCTCCGGACATCCGGTGCCGAAAAAATCCATTCCGCACTAGTGACGATCGTAACTGCAATGTAATCTGGCCGAAACGAACGATGCCTACTGTCGATGGAGTACCCGCTCCATCACGCCGGAATCGAACGAAAGGTGATTCGCTGATGAATGACAGCCCGTACTGGAACCCGAAGACGGAGACGATGTCGAGGGACGACCTGCGCGCCCTCCAGTTCGTGAAGTTCAAGCGGGTGGTGGAATGGGCCGAAGCACGCAGCGTCTTCTACCAGAAGTCGTTCCAGCGGGCCGGGTTCGACTCCTCGCAGCTGAACAGCTGGGACGACTACGACCGCGTGCCCTTCCTCACCCGTGAGGAGTGGATGCGCAGCCAGAACGACTTCCCGCCCTACGGCGAGCTGCCGGTGGCCGGCCACGAGAACGCCATCCGCTTCCACACCACGAGCGGCACCTCGGGCAAGACCCCGCTGCGGGCGCTCGACAGCCGCAAGGACTGGTCGTGGTCGGCCGAGATGTGGTCGTACGCGCTCTGGGGCATGGGGGTCCGCCCGAACGACATCGGCTACGTGGCCTTCGGCTACGGCACCTTCATCGGCTTCTGGGGCCTGCACAACGGCCTCGAGAAGCTCGGCGCCACCACGATCCCCGGCGGCGCGCAGCCCACGCCGACCCGCGTGAAGCAGATCATCGACTACGACGTCACCGTCGTGGCCTCCACCCCCACCTACGCCCTTCGGCTCGCGCAGGAGGCCGAGAGCCTCGGCATCGACCTCAAGAACTCCAAGGTGAGCCGGATCGTGCTCTCGGGCGAGCCGATCCCGCCGAAGACCAAGGAGCTGATCGAGGAGCTCTGGGGCGCCAAGTCGTTCGACACGGCCGGCATGACCGAGATCTCCACCATCTTCATGTTCGAGCCGGAGGACCAGCCGGGCGGCACCCACATCATCGAGGACCAGTTCGTGGAGCGGGTGATCGACCCCGAGACGGGCATCGAGCTGCCGTACGGCGAGCGGGGCGAGCGGATCACGACGTCGTTCGGCCGCAGCATGATCCCCCTCATCAAGTACCGCACCTCCGACCTCGTGGTGAAGGTGCCGCACACCACCACGTCGAACGGGCGCACCTGGGACCTCTACCAGGGCGGCATCCTCGGCCGGGTCGACGACATGAAGCTCGTGCGCGGCACGAACGTCTACCCCCGCGCCGTCGAGGCCATCGTGCGGGCGTTCCCCGTGATCGACGAGTTCCAGGTGAAGATCACCCGGGAGGGCATCCGCGACGAGATCACGCTGCTCGCCGAGCCCGTGCCCTCGGTGACGGATGCGGAGTGGGTCGAGCTCATCGCGAAGCTCGGCACCGAGCTGGCCGACGGCCACGAGGGCCTGCGCTTCATCATCGAGCGCGCGCCCGAGAACACCCTCCCCCGCTTCGAACTGAAGGCCAAGCGCCTCCAGGACCTGCGCTGAAGCGCCCGACCCGCATCGCCGACACCAGGCAAGACGACACACACCAGACGCAAGGAGCTGACGACATGGCCGTTGACCTCATCGGCAACGAACTGACCGCCAAGGAGCAGCAGCTGCTCGACGCCTACGAGAGCCTCAAGGCCCTCGAGGCCGGCGGCGGGCTCGCCCCGAGCACCGAATCGAACGTGCGCGTGGCCCTCGCGGCGCTCGGCGTGGCGGTGGGCGATCTCGCGCTCTGCTACGAGCACCTCACCGACAGCAGCTGCTGAGGATGCGGCTCGCACGCATCGCGCTCGGCGGCTCCGGATCGACCGGAGCCTCACGCACGGCCGTGGTGGAGGGCGAGCAGCTGCTCGTGCTGCCCGCCGACGCCCCCACGATCGACGACCTCGTGCGGCTCGGCCTCGCAGCCGCGCTCGCCGCGGTCGAGGAGCTGCTGCCGGCGGCCGAGACGGTGGCGCTCGCCGACGCCGTGCTGCTCGCCCCGCTCGCGCGCTTCAACCGCGACATCCTCTGCACGGGCTGGAACTACACCGACCACTTCTACGAGTCGCTCGGCAAGCGCGCGGGCCAGGGGCCGGACGAGATGCCCGAGCACCCCACGTTCTTCACCAAGGGGCCCGGCGTCGTGATCGGGCCGGGCGATCCGATCGCCTTCGACGCCGCGCTCTCGGCGAAGTGGGACTACGAGGCCGAGGTGGCGCTCGTCATCGGCACCCGCGGGCGCTCGCTCCGCGCCGAGACCGCCGCCGACCACGTGTTCGGCTACTTCGTCGCCAACGACGTCTCGCAGCGCGATCTGCAGCGCCAGCACGGCGGGCAGTGGCTGAAGGGCAAGTCGGTCGACGGCACGATGCCGATCGGCCCGTGGATCACGACGGCCGACGAGGTCGACCTCGACGCCCTGCACCTCTCGCTCACGATCAACGGCGAGCTGCGGCAGAACTCCTCCGCCACCGCGATGGCGTTCCCCGTGCCCGTGCTGCTCGAGGAGCTCAGCCGCGGCATGACCCTCGAGGCCGGCGACGTGCTGCTCACGGGCACGCCGAGCGGCATCGGCAGCGCCCGCGAGCCCGCGGTGTTCCTCGCCGACGGCGACGAGATCGTCACCCGCGTCGACGGCCTCGGCGAGCTCCGCAACCGTGTGACGGCGACGGATCTGACCTCACCCGCCTAGACCAGCAAGCCCCTGGCATCCGCCCCCAAGGAAACGAGACACCATGGCCACGCCTCCCCCCGCCACCGCCTTCAGCCACGCCGGAGTCACCGTGCCCGACCTCGAGGCCGCCATCGACTGGTACCGCGACACGCTCGGCTACTACCTGCTGGCCGGCCCGCTCGAGGTGCTCGAGGACGACAGCCCCCTCGGCATCGCGGCCGCGAACATCTACGGCGTGGGCTTCACGAGCTTCCGCTTCGCTCACCTCTGCGGCGCCGACGGAGCGGGGCTCGAGCTCTTCACCTTCGCCTCGCCCGCCACCGTGGCGCCCGAGGACAACTTCGAGTTCTGGAAGACGGGCATCAACCACATCTCGCTCACGGCCGTCGACTTCGAGGGCGTGAGCGACCGGATCGTGGCCGCCGGCGGCCGTGCTCGTTCTGCGACGGTGGTCATCGACCCGGCGAAGAACTACCGCATCCAGTACATGGAGGACCCCTGGGGCACGGTGGTGGAGCTCTGCTCCCACCCCTACACCCAGATGTGGGCCTGACCCCCCTCTACCCCCCCACCCACCTCTGCCGAGACGTCGAAATCCACGCCAAACCGCAGGTTTTGGCGTGGATTTCGACGTTTCGGCAGAGGGAGCTAGTGGCCCTTGAAGGCCTCGTGGAGCCACCAGGAGCCGCCGTCGGAGGCGATCTTGGCGTCGATCACGAGGGGGGCCGTGGGGGAGGACGCGAGCCAGTCGGTCACGCCCGCCAGGTCGGCGGGGCTCCGGACCGTGAGGGCCGCGGCCCCGTAGCCGCGCGCGATCGAGGCGATGTCGGTCTCCGGGAACGTGACGGTCGAGAGATCCGTGCCCTCGCCGAAGTGGTGCACCTCCGCGCCGTAGGCGGCGTCGTTGTAGACGACCACCACGAGCGGCAGCCCGATCCGCACGGCCGTCTCGAGCTCCGAGATGGCCATCAGGAACCCGCCGTCGCCCGTGCCGAGCACCGGCAGCCGCGAGGGCTGCGCGAGCGCTGCGCCGATGGCGGTGGCGAGCCCGAGGCCGATCGACTGGAAGGCCTGCGTGAAGCAGAAGCCCCGCTCGTCCGGCACCGCGAGGTAGGCGCTCGGGTAGCCCATGAAGTTGCCCGAGTCGATCGACACGATCCGCTCCGCCGGCAGCAGCCGGTCGAGCTCCTTCGAGAGCTCGCGCGGGTCGATCGCCGTGGCGGTCGACACATCCGGCGTCTCCTCGTCGTTCCAGCGCACCGAGCCCTCGAGCGGCGCCGAGCGGTAGCCGGCGCCCTCGCGCGGCGACGCCTCGAGCGCCGCGAGCACGTCGACGGCGGTGAGGGCCGAGTCGCCCACCACGCCGAGGTCGATCGGGCGGTTGGCGCCGAGGGCCCGGCCCTCGATATCCACCTGCACGACGGTCGCGTCGGGGCCGATGAGGTGGCCGTGCCGCATGGTCCACATGTTGAGCGCGCAGCCCCAGCCCACCACGAGGTCGGCGGAGGAGATGAGCTCGGCCGTGCGGGGAGACGAGAAGCCGCCCGAGATGCCGAGCGCGAACGGCTGGCCCTGGAAGAGTCCGTTGGCCACGGCCGAGGTGGCCAGAAGGGCTCCGGATGCCTCGGCGAGGGCCACGAGCTCGGGCCCCGCACCGCGGGCTCCGCGGCCGGCCACGAACACCGGGCGGGAGGCGGCGCGGATGGCGGCGGCGAGCTCCTCGACGGCGGCGGCCGACGGGCGGATGGGGGTGTCGGCCAGCACCGAGAGGTCGTCCGGCAGCTCAGGGGCCGCGGCGGCCTGCACGTCGAGGGGCAGGCTGATCACGACGGTGCGGCGCTCGTTGACGGCCGTGCGGTAGGCCCGCACGACATCCGCGAGGGCCGTGCCCGCCGAGTGCACGCGCTCGGCGACGGCGCCGAGGCTGCGAGCGAGCGCATCCTGATCGATCTTGAAGTTCGAGGTGACCGAACCGTTCGCCACGTCGGCCGTGAGCACGATCATGGGCGTGCGGCTCTTGGCCGCCTCGCCGATGCCCGTGGCCGCGTTGGTGAGGCCGCAGCCCTGGTGCGTGGTGAGCACGGCGGGCAGGTCGCTCATGCGGGAGAAGGCGTCGGCCATGGTGGCCGCACCGCCCTCGTGCCTGGCCGTGGTGACCGGCACGCCGGCGGCGGCGAGGGCGTTGGTGACCTCGAAGTTGCCACTGCCGACCACGGTGAAGACGTGGCCGACACCGAGCCGGCCGAGGGCGGTGCCGACGAGTTCTGCGACGTTCACGACTCAGGCGCCGGTGATCGCGAACACGCGGGTGGGGCTGCCCGTGCCGCCGACGATCGGCAGGGGGCTGACCACGATCATGGCGCCGGTGGCGGGAAGGTCGCCGAGGTTCTGCAGCGACGTGAGCCCGTACTTGTCGGCGCCGAGCAGGTAGTAGTGGGCCGGGAACGCGGGGTCCATGCCACCGGCCGAGCCGGCGTCGATGCCCACGGTCTCCACGCCGAAGCCCGAGATCGGGCGCTCCTCGGCGAGCCACTGGGCGCAGGCGGCCGAGATGCCCGGGGTGTGCGGGCCGTTCTCGTCGGCGTTGAGGAACGCATCCTGGTCGTCCGAGAACTTCTCCCAGCCGGTGCGGAGGAGGAGCCAGCTGTTCGCGGGGAGCTCGCCGTGCTCGGCCTCCCAGGCGAGGATGTCGTCGACCTCGAGCAGGAAGTCGGCGTCGGCCTCGACCTCGGCGGTCTTGTCGATCACGCAGGCCGGGCCGATCAGGCGCTCGGGCAGGATCTCGGAGACGTCGAGCCCCTCGCGGCCCGAGGCCCAGTGCACCGGGGCGTCGATGTGCGTGCCGATGTGCTCGCCGGTGTGGATGTTGTGGTGCTTCCAGTACGGGCCGGGCTCGTTGTAGGCGCTGACCTCTTCGAGGCTGAAGTCGATCAGATTGGCGAACGGATCCGGCAGGCGGAGGGTCGGGGTGGTGCTGCTCAGCCTGTTCGTCAGGTCGACGACCTTCAGTGAGCCTCCGGTGATCCCGGAGAGGAATTCTGCGATGACATTCGATCCGCTCACGATTCTCCAATCAGATGTGTGTCCCGACTCTAGCGCCCACCGTTCGAATCTGGCACCCTCAACTAACGATCGTCATGCGGCTGTAATTCTCCGGAAACGAAAGCACCGTAGCTTGAGTCACCAGAAGGCACCGCATACCACCGCACAGCAACGCACCCGTATCCCTATCCCGGAGGTCCGTCATGAAACCCATCGTCGCCCGAAGCGGAGCCGCTGTCGCGGTCGCCGCGTCGTTCGTGCTCCTCGCCGGCTGCGTCAGCAGCGCCCCGGCCGAGTCCGACTCCACCTCGTCCGCCGCCGGTGAGGGCGGGGGCCTCACCATCGGCGTCGTGATGGCCGAGACCGGCTTCATGTCGCCCTTCGACATCCCCGCGCTCAACACCATCAAGATGGAGGTCGACGCGGTCAACGAGGCCGGCGGCATCGACGGTGCTCCCATCGAGCTCAACATCGTCGACACCGGCTCCGACCTCGACCAGTACGCCTCGGCGGCCCAGCAGGTCATCGACGCCGGCGCCGACGTCATCGTCGTGACCTGCGACTACGACGTCGCGAGCCCCGCATCCCTCGTGGCCGAGGCCGCGGGCATCCTCAACATCGCCCCGTGCGTGGGCGACACCATCTACGGCCCCGCCGGTGGCCTCGAGCTCGGTTTCTCGATGGGCAACGGCACCCCCGGCGAGTCGTCGGTGATGGCCGAGTTCGCCTTCGCCGAGGGCTGGAAGAACGCGGTGTTCCTCACCGACACCTCGATCAAGTACACCGTCGGCCAGTGCGACGTGGCCCAGAAGCGCTTCGAGGAGCTCGGCGGCACCACCGTCGGCACCTACGACTACGTGCAGGGCGAGTCGATCGTCGAGACCGTCTCCCAGATCACCGCGGGCACCGCGCCCGACGTGGTGTTCAACTGCGGCTACAGCCCGGGCGGCGCCCAGGCGGCCAAGGACCTCCGTGACAACGGCGTGACCGCCCCGATCGTCTCGGGCTTCGGCATGGACGGCACCTTCTGGCTCGACTCGGTTCCCGGGCTGAGCGACTACTACACCGTGACCTACTCCTCGATCATGGGCGACGACCCCAACGCCGCGGTCAACGAACTGGCCGACGGCTACGAGGCCGAGTACGGTGAGCGCCCGAGCGTGGGCAGCTTCGTGACCGGCACCTCGACCGTGCAGGCGCTCGTCGCGGCTTACGAGACCGCCGGTTCGTGGGACGGCAAGGCCCTCGCCGACGCGTTCCTCGCCTTCGACGGCGAAGACCTCCTGGTGGGGCCGACGACCTTCACCGACGAGCTGCACATCAACGTCGAGCGCCCTCAGCGCGTGATGAAGATCACCGGCGGCGAGCTCGCGTTCCTCGAGGAGCGGGCGCCCGAGAAGGTCGTCTTCGTTGACTGACAGCTCCACCCCGCAGGGGTCGCCCTCTTCGCAGCCAGGGCCTTCGGGCACCCTGTCCGCGGAGGGGGTGACCCGGCACTTCGCCGGGGTCAAGGCCCTGAGCGACGTGCACCTCGAGGTGCCGGCCGGGCGCATCACGGGCCTGATCGGCCCGAACGGCGCCGGCAAGTCGACCCTCGTGAACATCCTGAGCGGCTACGACCGGCCCGACGAGGGCCGGGTGCTCCTCGGCGGTGTCGACCGCACCCGGGAGCGCTCCTACCGGCGCACCCGCCGCGGGGTCGCGCGCACCTTCCAGCACGGTCATATCTTCAAGGAGCAGACCATCCTCGAGAACGTGCAGCTCGGCGCCCTGGGCGTCGGCCGCAGCTCCCGGGCCGCCCGGCGGGAGGCGATCGAGATCCTCGACCGCTTCGACCTGCTCGAGCACGCCGGCGAGAGCGCCGCGCACCTCCCGCACGGCGTCGAGCGCCGGCTCGGGGTGGCCAGGGCCCTCGCCACCCGCCCCACCCACCTGCTGCTCGACGAACCCGCCGCCGGGCTCAACGACGGCGAGATGGAGCTATTCAAGAGCGCCATCCGCTCGGTCGTCGACGATCTCGACGTGGGCGTGCTGCTGATCGACCACAACATGCGGCTGATCTTCGGCGCCTGCGACCACATCCACGTGCTCGCCGCGGGCGCCAACGTGGTCGACGGACCGCCCGAGACCGTGCGCGCCGACCCGCGCCTCGCCGAGTCGTACCTCGGCAGCATGGCCGCCACGATCGCGGGAGGCGACGATGCCTGAATACCCGACGATGCCTGAATCCCCTGAGAACGCTGCGACGTCGTCCGCACGCCCCGAGCCCATCCTCGACGTGCAGAACCTCACGGTCGCCTACGGCGGCGTCACCGCGGTGGCGGGCGTCACGTTCCACGTCGGCCCCGGCGAGCTCGTGGGCATCATCGGCCCGAACGGCGCCGGCAAGTCCTCCACCCTGCTCGCCCTCGCGGGGGCCGTGCGCGGCAAGGCGGATCGGCTGACCTTCGAGGGCACCTCCCTCCTCGGCCGGAAGCCCGAGCAGATCGCCCGCTCGGGCTTCGCGCTCGTGCCCGAGGGGCACCACATCTTCGGCGCCCTCTCGGTGAGCGACAACCTCCGCCTCGGTGAGGTCGCCCGGCACGGCAAGGGGCGCGGGAAGGAGGGGCTGGCTGCCACCCGTGAGTGGGTGCTCGAGCTCTTCCCCATCCTGCGCGAGTTCCTCGGCCGGCCCGCCGGCCTCCTCTCCGGCGGCCAGCAGCAGCAGCTCGCCATCGCGCGCGCCCTGCTCTCGGAACCCCGGCTGCTCGTGCTCGACGAGCCCTCGCTCGGGCTCTCGCCCACCGCGATCGACACCGTCTTCGAGGCCATCGCCGCGGTGCAGCGGGCCGGCACGGCCGTGCTGCTCGTGGAGCAGCGCGCGCAGCAGACCGTGGCCGCCGCGGCCCGCACCCATGTCCTCGGCGAAGGCAGGATCACGATGACCCTCGGCCCCGCCGACGCCACCGACGCCGAACTCCTCGCGAAGGCCTATCTCGGATCATGACCTCCTTCCTCCAGGCTCTCATCGACGCCACCTCCGCGGGCGCCGTCTACGCGCTCGCGGCGCTCGGCATCGGCCTCGTCTTCGGCGTGCTGCGGCTCGCGAACTTCGCCTACGGCGAGATCATCACCGCCTCCGCCTACACGCTCATCATCGTCTGGCCGATCAACCCGGTGCTCGCCGTGCTGGGCGCGGCCGTCGTGGGCGTCGCCGTCGCGCTCCTCATGAACTACGCCGTGTTCTCCTGGCTGCGCTCGCAGTCGGCGGCCACGCTGCTCATCGCGAGCTTCGGCCTCAGCATCCTGCTGCAGCGCATCTACGAGGGCATCTTCGGCGCCAACGTGCTCTCGGCCTCCGTGGCGAGCGGGCTCTCGACCTCCGTGAACCTCGGCGGCGTGCGGCTCAACCTGCTCTCGGTGGTCACGATCGTGCTCGCCGCCGTGCTCCTCGTGGGCGTGCAGCTCTTCCTCACCCGCACGAGCATCGGGCTGCAGGTGCAGGCCGCGTCGGCCGACTTCCGGATCGCGCGCCTGCTCGGCGTCCGCTCCGGTCTCGTGATCGCCGTCACCTTCGCCATCAGCGGCTTCATCGCCGCGGCCGTCGCCTTCGTGCTCACCGTGCAGTCGGGAACCGTGGGGCCCTCGTTCGGCGTGCAGCCCACGCTCTTCGGGCTCATCGGCGCCGTGATCGGCGGCCTCCGCAACCTCCGCGGCGCGGTCGTCGGCGGCTTCGTGGTGGGTGTCGCGCTCTCGCTCCTCACCAGCTGGCTGCCGCCGGAGATCAACCCCTTCCGCACGGCCTTCGTCTACCTCCTCGTCATCGCCGTGCTCGTGCTGCGGCCGAACGGCCTGTTCTCCGCAGGCGCCGGAAAGGTGCGCACATGATGCGTCGCGACCGCAAGGCCCAGGGCCTCGTGCCCGTTCCCGAGTGGGTGGGCGACGCCTGGACGATCGCCGCACCGCTCGGCCTCCTCTACCTCGTCACCGCCGTCGCGAGCGGCGTCTCCTCCTCGGCCAGGGTCGACCTCGGCTACATGCTGGTCAATCTCGTGATCGTGGTGGGCCTGTCGATCTTCGTGAGCAACAGCGGCGTGCTCTCGTTCGGGCACCTCGCCTTCGTGGCGATCGGTGCGTGGACGATGTCGCTCCTCACCATCCCCGTCAACATGAAGGACTCGATCATGCCGGAGCTCCTGCCGGTGCTCCGCGACGCGTCGCTGCCGCCCCTCGTGGCGGTGCTGGTGGCCGCGGTCGTCGGCGGCGTCGTGGCGCTCCTCGCCGGGGCCGCACTCATGCGGCTGCACGGGCTCGAGGCCGGCATCGCGACCTTCGCGCTGCTCATGCTCGTGGTGCAGGTGCTCACCTACTCGACCGCGCTCGGACCCCGATCCGGTCAGTCGATGGTGGGCATCCCGCAGTCCCTCGACCTGCAGAGCATGCTCGTGATCGCGCTCCTCATGGTGGTCGTGGCCTGGTTCTACAGCCGCTCCCGCAGCGCTCGACTGCTCCGCGCCTCCCGCGACGACATCACCGCGGCACCCGCCTCGGGCATCCACGTGACCAAGCACCGGATCATCGCGTTCGCGATCTCGGGAGCCGTCGCCGCGGTCGGCGGAGCGCTCTGGGCGCAGACGAACCGGGTGGTGCAGGCGTCGCAGTTCAACCTCGACTTCACCTTCACCACGATCGCGATGCTCGTGATCGGCGGCATGTTCTCGCTCTGGGGAGCCGTCGTGGGCGTGATCGTCGTATCGGTGCTCAACCACGTGCTCGGGCTCCTGGAGTCGGGCCTCCAGCTCGGCGGCGTGATCGTGTCGCTGCCCTCGGGCAGCCGGCTGATCATCGTGGGCCTCGTGCTGATCGTCGTACTGATCCTCCGCCCGGGCGGTCTGACCGGCGGACGAGAGGCGAGGTGGCCGCTCCGGCCGAAGCTCGCCCTGGGACTCTCCCGCAATTCCTAATTCGCAATTCTTGACGATCGTCACTTCAGAGTAATATAGAACTCGTATCCCACTCGCTTCGACGGAACGGAAAGCACCCCACGATGAAAATCGCATGCATCGGTGGAGGCCCCGGCGGCCTGTACAGCGCCATCCTGCTCAAGCTCGCCGATCCCGCCCACGAGGTGACGGTCTACGAGCGCAACGCGGTCGACGAGACCTTCGGCTTCGGGGTCGTGTTCTCGGAGGAGACCCTCGACGGCCTCCGCACGGCCGACCCGGTGAGCTTCGAGCGGATCGAGAAGCTCTGGCGCAAGTGGAGCGCCATGGACGTCGACTTCCTCGGCTACGAGGAGCGCAGCGACGGACACGCCTTCGCGGCCCTCGCCCGCAAGGACCTGCTGATGGTGCTCGCCGACCGCGCCGCCGAGCTCGGCGTCGAGCTCGTGCACAACACGGATGCGCCGCTCGCCGAGGAGCTGCGGCTCACCCACGACCTCGTGATCGCCTCCGACGGCGTCAACAGCCGCACCCGGGAGACCTACGCGGCCGAGTTCGGCGAGAAGGTCGAGGTGCGACCCTTCAAGTACGCCTGGTTCGGCACCGACCGGCCGGTGGACTGCTTCACCTTCGTGTTCGTCGACACGCCCTACGGCATGTTCTGGGCGCACATCTACCCCTTCGGCGAGAACGGGTCGACCTTCCTCGTCGAGACCGACCCCGAGACCTGGCAGCGCGCGGGCCTCGACGCCTCGGTGCGGGTGCCCGGCCAGACCGACCAGACGGCGCTGGCGTTCTGCGAGGAGATCTTCGCCGACTACCTGCAGGGACACGCGCTGCAGGGCAACAACTCCAACTGGCTGAACTTCCGTGACGTCACGAACGAGCGCTGGCACACCGGCAACGTCGTGATCATCGGAGACGCCGCGCACACCGCCCACTTCTCCATCGGCTCCGGCACCAAGCAGGCGCTCGAGGACGCGGTGGCGCTCGTGGGCGCGGTCGCCGGTGAGCCCACCGTCGAAGACGCGCTGCTGCGCTACGAGGAGATCCGCCGGCCCGTCGCCGCCTCGCTCCGGCGCTCGGCCATGACGAGCCTCGAGTGGTTCGAGAGCATCCACCGCTACACCGTGCTGCCGCCCGCGCAGTTCGTGTTCCAGCTGCTCACCCGCAGCCAGCGCATCACGTACGACAACCTGCGCGTGCGCGATCCGCTCTACATGGCCCGTGTCGACGACTGGTTCGCCGAGGACCAGGCCGCCCGCGGCACCGGCGCACCCTCGGGCACGCCGCCCATGTTCTACCCCTACAGGCTGCGCGACCTCGAGCTGAAGAACCGCGTGGTGGTCTCGCCCACCGCGCAGTACTCGGCCGTCGACGGCGTGCCGACCGACTGGCACCTCGTGCACCTCGGCTCCCGCGCCGTGGGCGGCGCCGGGCTCGTCTTCACCGAGATGACCTGCGTGTCGCCCGAGGGCCGCATCACCCCCGGCTGCCCCGGCATCTGGGACGACGAGCAGGAGCAGGCGTGGGCGCGGGTCGTCGACTTCGTGCACTCCAACAGCTCGGCCGCCATCGGGCTGCAGATCGGCCACTCGGGCCGGAAGGGCAGCACCAAGCTCATGTGGGAGGGCATGGACGAGGCGCTCGACGAGGGCAACTGGCCCATCGTCGCTCCGTCGCCCATCCCGTACCTGGCCCACGGGCAGGTGCCGCACGAGCTCACCGAGGCCGAGATCGCGGGCATCGTGGAGGAGCACGTGCAGGCGGCCCTCCGCGGCGCCCGGGCGGGCTTCGACATCCTCGAGCTGCACTTCGCGCACGGGTACCTCGTGTCGAGCTTCCTCTCGCCGCTGTCGAACCAGCGCACCGACGGCTACGGCGGCGACGCCGAGGGCCGCAGCCGGATCGCGATCGAGATCTTCGACGCCGTGCGCGCCGTGTGGCCCGAGTCGAAGCCGATCAGCGTGCGCATCAGCGCCACCGAGTGGGTCGACGGCGGATTCTCCGGCGACGACGCGGTGGAGCTGTCACGCGTGCTCAAGGAGCACGGCTGCGACATCATCGACGTCTCGACCGGGCAGACCAGCACCGAGGCCAAGCCCAACTACGGCCGGCTCTAC
>NZ_JAHFUY010000045.1 GCF_023264895.1 Herbiconiux sp.
GGTGGCCCGAGGCGACCTCGGTGTCGAGCTGCCCCTCGAGGCGGTGCCGATCGTGCAGAAGCGCGCGGTCGAGCTCTCGCGTCGCATGGCCAAGCCCGTCATCGTCGCCACCCAGGTGCTCGAGTCGATGATCTCGTCGCCGCGGCCCACGCGCGCCGAGGCCTCCGACTGCGCCAACGCGGTGCTCGACGGCGCCGACGCGGTCATGCTCTCGGGCGAGACCAGCGTGGGCGAGTTCCCGGTGATCACCGTGCAGACCATGGCACGCATCATCGAGTCCACCGAGGAGCACGGTCTCGAGCGCATCCCCGCGCTCGGCACGAAGCCCCGCACCCAGGGCGGAGCGGTCACCCTGGCCGCCGCCGAGGTCGGCGACTTCGTGGGCGCCAAGTTCCTCTGCGTCTTCACCGAGTCCGGCGACTCCGTGCGCCGCATGACCCGACTGCGCTCGAGCATCCCCATCCTCGGCTTCACCCCCGAGCCCGGGATCCGCAACCGCATGGCGCTGAGCTGGGGCGTGCGCTCCTACCTCGTCGACCGTGTGAAGCACACCGACGAGCTCATGGTGCAGGTCGACGACATCCTGCTCGGCAACGGCCGTGCCGCCCTCGGCGACAAGGTCATCGTGATCTCCGGATCCCCTCCCGGAACCGCCGGCACCACCAACGACATGCGCGTGCACATCGTCGGCTCGGCGCACAACCCGTTGGCTCCGGAGCTCTACGACAACTAGTCGCACGGGCTTCTCCGCGCTGCGAGGGGTGACCCTCAGGATTCGGCCAGGATTCGATCAAGACTCGATCGGTTCCTGGCCGAACCCCGTTTCCGTGGCCGGACGCACTGCTAGATTTCGGATGCTCCAGCACCCACGGGGCCGATCTCCTGTCTGACCCGAAGCGAAAGAACACCCCATGTCTCGTAAGCGTCTCGCCCTCCGTGCCCTCAGCGCCGGTGCAGCCCTCGCCGCGGTCGTCGCGCTCTCCGGCTGCTCGACGATCATGCCCCTGTTCGGCGTCGGCCCCACCCCCGCCGGCCAGAAGGCCGACCCGGTGAGCGAGGACGGCGAGTCGGTGGCCGTGGTCGAGCCCGGCCTGCAGTTCGCCTCCGTCTTCACCGACATGGGCTCCGTGCACCCCACGGTCGACGTCGCCGAGCAGCTCGAGCTGAAGCTCGACGTCTGGACCGAGCAGAAGACCCACGACTGGACGCCGATGGCCGACAAGCGCTTCTCGTTCGTGATCGGCGTCTACGACAACCGCGTCTCGGCCGAGGCCACCTTCGACCAGAAGCGCCGCGTCTACATGTCGAACCTCACCGTGACGGCCAAGACCACCACGACCTCCGGCGAGGTCGAGCTGCCCTACACGCTCAACGCCGATCCGCTGAAGGTGACCCTCGACCCGGAGGCGCTGCGCTCCGAGCAGGGCCTCGGCCTCCTCATCACGTCGCCCAAGGGCGGGTTCCAGCTCGAGTCGCAGCAGATCGGCGTGCTCGCCGACGACACCGAGGGCCTCATGCTCGACTTCGCCATGCAGGTCTCGTTCGAGACCAGCCCGCTGTCGAACACCTACACGACCCAGGTGGTGCACCAGTACGTGCCCGTGGCGATCTTCTCCGAGGAGGAGTCGAAGGCGAGCACCGACGTCACCCCGACGCCGACGGTGACGCCCACGCCCATTCCCCAGGGCTGAGGCGCCCCGCCTTCGTACCGGTGGTGGGACTCGAACCCACACGCCCTCACGGACAGCGCATTTTGAGTGCGCAGCGTCTGCCATTCCGCCACACCGGCCTGCTACGAGCGAGCTCAAGAATACCGTAGGGTTGAAACGTGACTGACCAAGAACCAGCGACACCCGCGCCTCGCCGCGTCGTGGTGGCCGAAGACGAATCCCTGATCCGCCTCGACATCGTCGAGATCCTCCGGGACAACGGGTTCGACGTGGTGGGCGAGGCCGGAGACGGTGAGACCGCCGTGGCCCTCGCCACGGAGCTCCGTCCCGACCTCGTGATCATGGACGTCAAGATGCCCCAGCTCGACGGCATCTCCGCAGCCGAGCGGCTGTCGAAGGACCACATCGCCCCCGTCGTGCTGCTCACCGCCTTCAGCCAGAAGGAGCTCGTTGAGCGCGCCACCGAAGCCGGCGCCCTCGCCTACGTGGTGAAGCCGTTCACGCCGAACGACCTGCTGCCCGCGATCGAGATCGCCCTCTCGCGCTACGCCCAGATCATCACGCTCGAGTCGGAGGTCGCCGACCTCGTCGAGCGCTTCGAGACCCGCAAGCTCGTCGACCGGGCCAAGGGCCTGCTCAACGAGAAGATGGGTCTCACCGAGCCCGAGGCGTTCCGCTGGATCCAGAAGGCCTCGATGGATCGCCGGCTCACCATGCACGATGTCGCGCAGGCGATCATCGAGCAGCTGAGCCCGAAGAAGTAGGGTTCCTAGCTCTTCTCTGCGCTGGTTCTTCTCTGAGCTAGCTCTTCTCGAAGACCTGGTCCGGCCGTCGGTCCTTGATGATGTTCGTGATGCGGACCGTCGAGAGCCGGCGGCCGTTCTCGTCGTCGACCTCGATCTGATGGGTCGCGAGGCTCCGGCCGAGGTGGATGGCCGTGCAGGTGCCGATCACCCAGCCCTGGGTGGCCGATCCGGAGTGGCTCGCGTTGATCTCGATCCCCATCGCCACCTTGCCCGGCCCCGCGTGCAGGTTCGCCGCCGTGGAGCCGAGGCTCTCGGCGAGCACCACGTAGGCGCCGCCGTGCACGAGACCGAGCGGCTGCGTGTTGCCCTCCACGGGCATCCGGGCCACGGCGCGCTCGGCCGTGAGCTCGAGGAACTCGATGCCCATGCGCTCGGCGAGCGTGCCGATGCCGCGGTAGCCGAACACCTCCATGACGTCGAGAGGTGTGGAGTCCGATGCGTCGGTCATGGCTGCGCTTCCTGTCTCGGATGGCTGTCGGAGGCCGTGTGTAGGCTGATCGTGTGCCGGAAAAAGATCAGCCTACCCTCCTCGTCATCGATGGTCATTCACTAGCGTTCCGGGCGTTCTACGCCCTTCCCGTCGACAGTTTCCAGACCCGTGACGGGCAGCACACGAACGCCATCCACGGCTTCATCGCGATGCTGATCAACCTCCTCAAGGCCGAGAAGCCCACCCACCTCGCGGTGGCGTTCGACATCTCGCGGTTCTCCTTCCGCACCCGTGAATATCCGGAGTACAAGGGCACCCGCGGCGAGACCCCGCCGGAGTTCATCGGCCAGGTGCCGCTCCTGCAGGAGGCCCTGCACGCCCTCGGCATCACGACCATCGAGAAGGAGCACTACGAGGCCGACGACATCCTCGCCACGCTCGCCCATCAGGGCAGCGAGCAGGGCTACCGCGTGCTCGTGGTCTCCGGCGACCGGGATGCCATCCAGCTCGTCACCGACACGGTGACGCTCCTCTACCCCTCCCGCCAGGGCGTCTCCGACCTCACGCGCTACGACCAGGCGAAGGTGTTCGACCGCTACGGCATCCGCCCCGAGCAGTACCCGGAGATCGCGGCCCTCGTGGGCGAGACGAGCGACAACCTGCCCGGCATCCCGAAGGTGGGGGAGAAGACCGCGGTCAAGTGGCTGAACCAGTTCGGCTCGCTCGACGAGATCCTCGCTCATCGCGACGAGATCCCCGGGGTGGTCGGCAACAACCTGCGCGAGTTCGCCGACAACGCCATCCGCAACCGCAAGCTCAACCGGCTGCTGACGGATGTCGAGCTCCCGGTGGGCCCCGCCGACCTCCTCCGCAAGCCCGCCGACGAGCAGCAGGTGCGCGACGTGTTCGCGCGGCTGGAGTTCCGCACCCTGCTCGACCGGGTGCTGAAGCTCGAGGGCATCGCCGGAGACTCCGAGGTGGGCCAGGCGGCCGCCGCCGAGGCCGCGGCCAAGGCCGAGAAGGCGCCGGTGCCCGTGACGCTGCTCGACGAGGAGCTCGCCGCGTGGCTGTCGCGGCAGAAAGACCCCGTCGCGGTGCAGATCGAGACGATCGCCACCGTGCCCATCGCCATCGGCCTGGCCACTCGGCACGAGGCCGTCTTCCTGCCCTGGAGCAAGGGGAGCCGCGACTACGCGCCGCTTGAGACCTGGCTGGCCTCCTCGGCGCCCAAGATCCTGTTCGACGCCAAGAAGCAGATCAAGTCGCTCGTGGCCGCCGGCCTCCCCGTCTCCGGGCTGGCCTTCGATCCCGTGATCGCGGCCTGGCTGCTGAAGCCCGAGTCGAGCGCCGACCGCTCGCTGGCCCAGCTCGTCGACCGGCACCTGCTGGAGACCCTGCCCACCCCCGATCCGAATCAGCTGGTGCCCGACAGCGACGCCGTCACGGGCCCCGCCGAGGAGGCCTGGTACGCCCTGCGGGTGGCCGACGCGCTCTCGGTGCTGCTGGACGACCGCACCCGCAGCGTGCTCGTCGACATCGAGCTGCCCACGCTCCTCGTGCTGGCGCAGATGGAGCTCACGGGCGTCACCGTGAGCCACACCGAGCTGTCGGCGCTCTCGAGCGAGCTCGGCGAATCGGCCGCCGGCATCGCCACCGAGGCCTTCGGCATCATCGGCCGCGAGGTCAACCTGGGCTCGCCGAAGCAGATCCAGGAGGTGCTGTTCGACCAGCTCGACATGCCGAAGACCCGCGCCACGAAAACCGGCTACTCGACCGATGCCGGCGCGCTGGCCGACCTGCAGGCCTCGAACCCGCATCCGTTCCTCGGGCTGCTGCTCGCGCACCGCGACGCCACGAAGCTGCGTCAGATCATCGAGTCGGTCGACAAGGCGATCGCGCCGGACGAGCGGGTGCACACCACCTACGTGCAGACCGGGTCGTCGACGGGCCGCATCTCGTCGACCGACCCCAACCTGCAGAACATCCCGGTGCGCACCGAGGAGGGGCGTCGCATCCGTGCCGCCTTCCAGGTGGGCTCCGGATTCGAGTCCCTCCTCACCGCCGACTACTCCCAGATCGAGATGCGCATCATGGCGCACCTCTCGGGAGACACCGGGCTGATCGAGGCCTTCCACTCGGGAGAAGACCTGCACCGCTTCGTGGGGTCGCGGATCTTCTCGGTCGACCCGGCCGACGTCACGCCGAACATGCGCACGAAGGTCAAGGCGATGTCGTACGGCCTCGCCTACGGGCTCTCGGCCTTCGGCCTCTCGAAGCAGCTCCGGATCGAGACGGCCGAGGCCAAGCAGCTCATGACCGACTACTTCGAGCGGTTCGGCGGCGTGCGCGACTACCTGCGCAACGTGGTGGTGCAGGCCAAGGTCGACGGCTACACCGAGACCATCTTCGGCCGCCGCCGGCCGTTCGCGAACCTCAACAGCAACAACCGGGTGCTCCGCGACAACGACGAGCGGGCCGCGCTGAACGCGCCCATCCAGGGCACGGCCGCCGACATCATCAAGATCGCCATGGTGAACATCGCCGCCGACCTCGCGTCGCAGGAGCTGTCGTCGAAGATGCTCCTGCAGGTGCACGACGAGCTCGTGTTCGACGTGGCGCCGGGGGAGTGGGAGGCGCTCTCGGCGGTCGTGACGCACCGCATGTCGACCGCCGCCGACCTCTCGGTGCCGCTCGAGGTGCAGATCGGCCGCGGGCAGAACTGGAACGAGGCCGCGCACTAGGAGTTGCCGGCTGCGCTTGTCGCGTCACCTGCTGCGCGCAGCGCTCAGCGGAAGTCGCGGGAGTTGGTCTTGGCGCTCAGGGTGAGCGGCTCGAAGCGGTCTGCCACGAGGTTCGTGATGCCCTCCTTCGTGCGCTCGAGGAGCCCCCGCACGATGAGGGCGGGGGACTCCCGGGCGATCCGGCGGTAGCGGGTCCAGACCCCGACGCCGCAGATCACGTTGAGGAGCCCCGTCTCGTCCTCGATGTTCATGAACGTGATGCCGCTCGCGGTGGCCGGGCGCTGACGGTGCGTGACCACGCCGCCCACCTCGATCCGGCGCCCCGGCTCCGCGGTCGCGAGATCGGCCACCGAGAGGGCTCCGCGCTGCCGCAGCTGCGTGCGCACGTGCTGCAGGGGGTGGCCCTCGGGCGAGATGCCGGTGGCCCAGAGGTCGTAGACCACCTGCTCCTCGGCCGAGAGCATCGGCAGCAGGGGCGGCTGCACCGACACGAAGGTGCCGGGGAGGTACTCCGGCCGCTCCTGGGCCGCGTTGCCCGCCTCCCACAGCGCCTCGCGCTTGGTGAGGCCGAGCGGTTCGAAGGCGCCGGCCGTGGCGAGCGCCTCCAGCTGCGGGGTGGTGAGGCCCACCCGGCGCGAGAGGTCGGCCATGCTGAGGTAGGGGCCGCGCTCCTCGCGCTCGGCCACGATGCGGGTGGCGAGCGTCTCGCCGATGGAGGTGACCTCCGCGAGCCCGAGCCGCACGGCGAGCCGGCCGTCGCGCCGGTGCTCTGCCGAGCGGTCGGGCTTCGACCGGTCGAAGACGGGGGTGACCGGCGGCGGCTCGAGCACGCAGCCGTCGAGTCCCGTCTCGTCGAGCGTCGCGCCTGGCGAGCCCGGCGCGTCTGGCGCGCCCGGCTCAGGTGGAGCATCCGGAGCACCGTGCGTGAGCAGCAGGGGCTCGAGCCCGGCCTGCACGCCCGAGCGCTGGATGTCGGGCCGCCGCACCTCCACGCCGTGCCGGCGGGCATCGGCCGTGAGGCTCTGCGGCGAGTAGAAGCCCATCGGCTGCGCCCGCAGGAGCGCCGCGAGGAACGCGGCCGGGTAGTGGAGCTTGAACCACGAGCTCGCGTAGACCAGCAGCGCGAAGCTCGTGGAGTGGCTCTCGGCGAAGCCGAAGTTCGCGAACGCCTCGATCTTGCGGTAGATCAGGTCGGCGTCCTCGCCCACGATCCCGTTGCCGGCCATGCCGCGGTAGAGCTTCTCGCGGAGCGACGAGATCTTCTCGAGCCCGCGCTTGGAGCCCATCGCCCGGCGCAGCAGATCCGCGTCCTCCGCCGAGCAGTCGCCCACCGCCATCGCCATCTGCATGAGCTGCTCCTGGAACAGCGGCACCCCGAGCGTGCGCTCGAGCACGGGCTTGAGCTTGGGGTGCAGGTAGGTGACCTCCTCGAGGCCGAGCTTGCGCCTGATGTACGGATGCACGGCCCCGCCCTGGATGGGCCCGGGCCGGATGAGGGCGATCTCCACCACGAGGTCGTAGAACCGCCTCGGCTGCAGGCGCGGCAGCGTGCCCATCTGCGCGCGCGACTCCACCTGGAACACGCCGATCGAGTCGGCGCGGCAGAGCATGTCGTAGACGCCCTCCTCCTCCTTGGGGATGCTCTCGAGCGACCACTCCGTGCCGGTCGACTCCTTCACGAGGTCGATCGTGTACTGCAGCGCCGAGAGCATGCCGAGCCCCAGCAGGTCGAACTTCACGAGCCCCATCCAGGCGCAGTCGTCCTTGTCCCACTGCAGGACGGTGCGCTTCTCCATGCGGGCGTTCTCGATGGGGCAGACCTCGCCCACGGGCCGGTCGGTCAGCACCATGCCACCGGAATGGATGCCGAGGTGGCGGGGGAACTTCAGCACCTGCTCCGCGAGCTCGACCACCTCGGCGGGGATGTCGTGGTCGGCGCTCTCGACCACCCCGCCCCAGCGCTCCACCTGCTTCGACCAGGCATCCTGCTGCCCGGGGCTGTGACCGAGCGCCTTCGCCATGTCGCGCACCGCGAACTTGGGCCGGTAGGTGATGACGTTCGCCACCTGGGCCGCGTTCCGGCGGCCGTACTTCTCGTAGACGTACTGGATGATCTCCTCCCGCCGGTCGGAGTCGAAGTCGACGTCGATGTCGGGCTCCTCGTCGCGCATGCTCGAGAGGAAGCGCTCGAAGGGCAGCTGCCGGGCGATCGCGTCGACCGCGGTGATGCCGAGGAGGTAGCAGACCGCCGAGTTGGCGGCCGAGCCGCGGCCCTGGCAGAGGATGCCCCGGCTCCTCGCCTCCCGCACGATGTCGTAGACGATGAGGAAGTAGCCTGGGAAGTCCTTCAGCTCGATCACCCCGAGCTCCTTGTCGATCCTGGCCAGATCGTCCTCGCTCGCCCGCGGGTACTTCTCGGGGATCGCATCGAGCACGAGCTGCCGGAGCCACGACATCGGCGTGTGCCCCTCCGGCACCTCCTGCCTCGGCAGGTTCGGCTTCGCCGTGCGCAGCCGGAACGACAGGTCGTCAGCCACCTCGACGGTGCGCTCCACAGCCCCGGTGAAGCGGCCGAAGCGGGTGGCCATCTCGGCGCCCGAGCGCAGGTGCAGGTGCGGGGAGGCGGGCAGCCAGCCGTCGAGCTCGTCGAGGCTCCGCCGCGCGCGCACCGCGGCGAGGGCCTGGGCGAGCCGGTGCCGGCCGGGGGCCGCGTAGTGCACGTTGCCGGTGGCGATCGTGGCGAGCCCCTGCCGGCCGGCGATCGCGGCGAGGGCGTCGTTGCGGGTGCTGTCACGCGGGTCGCCGCGGTCGGAGAGCTCGACGAGCACGTTCTCCCGGCCGAACAGCGCCACCAGGCGGTCGACCTCGGCCGCGGCGCCGTCTTCCCCCGTGTCGTCGAGGGCCTGCCGCACCGGGCCCTTGCGGCAGCCCGTGAGCACGGCCCAGTGGCCGTCGGCGTGCCCCGCGAGCTCCTCGAGGTCGTAGAGCGGGCGGCCCTTCTCGGCGCCCGGGGCGAGCTGGGCGGAGGTGATCGCCCCCGCGAGCCGGTGATAGCCCTCCTGCCGCCTCGCGAGCACGAGCAGGTGCGAGCCCTCCGGATCGGGGCTGCCGTTCTGCGGCCCGCTCAGGTCGAGCGAGAGCTCGGCGCCGAACACCGTGGCGAGCTCGTGCTTCTCGGCGGCCTCGGCGAAGCGCACGATGCCGTAGAGGCCGTCGTGGTCGGTGAGGGCGAGGGCGTGCAGGCGCAGTCGGGTGGCCTCCTCGATGAGCTCCTCGGGGGAGGAGGCGCCGTCGAGGAAGCTGAAGTTCGAGTGCGCGTGCAGCTCGGCGTAGGGGACGAGCGGACCGGCCTCCCGCTCGATCGGCGGGAGGAGCCCGGGGTCGTAGGGCAGCCGTTTGGTCGACCAGGCCGGGCTGTCGCCGCCGTCGGCGGGCGGCGAGCCCGGTCTCCGCCGGTCCGACAGCGCGTTCTCGAGCTCCGACCACGGCACGGGCGGATTGTTGAACCCCATCAGCCCCGCCCCCTCTGCTTCTGCTGCTCGCGCCCGCGCCGCTGCCTGCACACGCACCCGCACCCCGCCCCATCGCCTCCGGGTAGCGCCAACCGCTCCACAACCGCGTACTTGGCGCAGTTAGCGCTACCCGGCGACCGGAGTGGGAGGGATGCGCGGGATACGCGGGGTGCCCGGGACGGACGGGCCAGCGGGCGCCGCTCAGTCATAGCGGGCCTCCGCGCGCCAGCGGTGGTTCTCGAGGGCGAGCAGCCAGGCGCCACCGGAGGCGTCGACCACCTGGAAGCGGTCGACCCGGCGGTGGGCCACCGCATCCCACCAGCGCTCCTCGGTGGGCCACGGGCCCGCCCAGGCGTGGAGCGGCCTCAGGTCGTGCAGCGCACCCGTCTCGGAGAACAGCGCCGGCGCCGCCGAGAGCTCGCCGCGAGCGGTGACCTCCACCGGTTCGCCCTCGGCCGTCGCGACCTGCACGGCCCGCGGCTGCTCGAACACGGTCGTGGGCAGAGGAGGAGGCAGGCTCCCCGGCCACGGCGCACCGGCCCCGGATGCCTCCACCCGGTCTCCCCAGGGCGCGAGCCGGATGCGCTCGCCCGGCGCCCGGCCCCCGCCGATCGTCGCCGTGAGCACGCCCTCATGGCCCACCATGCTCTGCAGGCGGGCCATCCCGTGGTGCACGCGCTCCTCCGATCCGCTGCCCCACAGGCCCGTCTCGTGCTTCGCGCTCGCGTCGACCGCCGAGGCGATCACGCGCACCCGGCTGATGCCGGACTCGAGCGCCGTCTCGATCGCGTCGCCGCCCTGCAGCTGCCAGCGCACCCGGTCGACCACGTCGGAGGAGCTGAACCAGCGCGGATGCAGCCAGCTGCGCTCGCGCACCTGCCCGCGCTCGCTCGTGAGCTCCACCCGGATGCCCGTGCAGACGAGCCGCGACTCCGAGAGCCGCTGCACGAACAGGTCGGCGGCGGCCCGGATGCCGAAGGTCACCTGATCGATGCGGTCGAGCGCCGGCTCGAACTCGGTCACGCTCTCGCGCACCTCGGGCGGGATGCGCGGCACGACCGGCTGCCCGTCGAGCCCCGAGGCCTTCAGGTGCGCCCTGGCTCCGTCGTCGCCGAAGCGGCTCTGCACGTCTTCGAGCGGCAGCCGCGCGAACTCGCCGAGCGAGTGGATGCCGAGTCGGCCGAGCAGGGGGATGAGCTCGTCGGCCCCCTCGAGCCCGCCCAGGAACCCCACGGGCAGGGGAGCGAGGAAGTCACCCGAGCCCCCGGGCGGCACGATCCGCACGAGCTCCCGGCCCGGCAGTCGGGCCGCATGGTCGGCGGCGAAGAGGCCGTCGGCGATGCCGATCCGCGCATCCGTCACCCCGATCTCGGCGAGCCGGGCGAGGAAGGCCACCGCGGCGCCCTCCTCGTCTCCGTAGAAGCGCGCCGGGCCCCTGGCCCGCAGGGCGCACGTGCCGGGCCGCACGACCTGCACGCCGGGGCTCAGCTCCTCGAGCGCCACGATCACCGGCTCGAAGGCGCGGTTGACCACCGCGGTGTCGAGCTCGAACACCCGCAGCCGCGGCGAGCGCGCCTGCGCCTCGCGGATGCGCAGGCCCCGCCGCACGCCGTCGGCACGCGCGGCCGCCGAGCAGGCGTAGACGAGGCCCTTCTCGATGACGGCGAGGAACTCGTCGGCCGCCAGCACCGCATCCTCAGCCACGCCCTCGGCCCTCGCCATGGCCACCACCGGCCAGTCGGGGCACCACACCACCATGCTCCGCACCGGCGTGCTGCGGCCGGATGCGCCGGCTCGTCTCCCGCGCACCATCAGCTCGCCACCTCGTGCAGGATGCGCGGCCGGGCCCGCTCGAAGCCCGAACCGGCACCGACCTGCCCGGCACCGACCGAACCGGCCCCGACCTGCCCCGCCCCCACCTGCCCGGCCCCCACCTGCCCCTCCACGGGCCGGAACAGCTCGTCGCCGTCCGGCAGCCACAGTCGTGCCCGCCGAGGCCGCCCCAGGCCGCCCCTGGCCGTGGCCGACACCATCGCCTGCCGCCCGGCGAGGTAGCCGTGCCCCGAGCCGATGCCCGTCCAGCGGCTCTCGGTGATGCGCAGCGTCGCCTCGCTCTGCGGCCACTCGCCGAGCACGATCAAGAGAGCCTCCCGCTGCCGGATGCGCGCCTGCAGCCGGGCGACCGCCGAGTCGGGCACGCGCTTGGGCGGCACCGTGACCACTACGCCCACCACGTCGGCCATGGCCGCCGTGACCGTGAGCCACTCGTCGCCCGGATGCGGCACGAGCGCGAGCCTGTCGAGGTCGATGCCGAAGCCCGCAGCCGCCTCGAGCCCGAAGTCGGGCATGCCCACCACGCCGCACCACACACCGTCGGCTGAGGGCCCGGCCATGAGCGCCATGACGAGGGCCGTCGACCGCTCGACCGAGTAGGCCGACCCTGCCTTGAGTGATCCGCCCGGCAGGAGCGACTCGAGGGCGGGATGGGTGCGCACGCTCCGGCTGTCGAGCTTCGTGGCCTGCATCTGCTGGATGCGGGAGCGCAGCGCCCGGATCTCGTCGCCCGCCGGAGCGGGGGAGGAGATCGAGAGCGCGGCATCCGTCATGCCCTCATATTCGAACATATGTTCGAAGAAGTCAATCGGGCCCGAAGGGAGGAATAGGGTCGGAGGATGAGCAGTCCGAGCCTACGTCCGCCGACCGACAACCGCCCTCAGACTGACGTCGACCGGATCGCCGAACGCTGGGTCGACACGCTCGTCGAGCTCGAGCCCGTGCTCGGCACCTACATCGGCCGCACCGAGGTCAATGACCGCTTCGGCGACCTCTCGCCGGCGGGTCACGAGCAGAAGGTCGCCGCCACCCGCGCGGTGCTCGCCGAGCTCACGAGGGCCGTCCCCGTCGACGACGTCGACGTCGTGACGAAGAGCGATCTGTCGAGCGAGCTCGAGCTGTCGCTCGAGAGTGCGGAGGCCGGGCTCGAGCGCCGCGACCTGAACGTGATCGACTCGCCCAGCCAGCACATCCGCGAGGCCTTCGATCTCATGCCCACCGCCTCGACCGACGACTGGGAGACGATCGCCACGCGCCTCGAAGCGGTCGAGGAGGCCGTCGACGGCTACATCCTCACCCTCCGCAAGGGCCTCCGCGAGGGCGTCGTCCCCGCCCGCCGCCAGGTCGCCGAGGTGCTCCTGCAGAGCCGGGGCAACTCGGGCCCCGACAACTTCTTCGCCTCCCTCGCCGCCCGGGCCGCCCCCGCCGAGGGGGAGCTGCCCGCGAGCCTCCGCACCGATCTCGAGCGGAACGCGGGCACCGCCTCCGAGGCGTACTCCAAGCTCGCCCAGTTCCTCGAGAACGAGCTCGCCCCCGCGGCCGGCGAGCAGGACGCGGTGGGGCGCGACGCCTACGCTCTCCACTCCCGCCGCTTCCTCGGTGCCACGATCGATCTCGACGAGACCTACGAGTGGGGCATCGAGGAGCTCGGCCGCATGGTGCGCGAGCAGGAGGCGATCGCCGAGGAGATCCTGCCCGACGCCTCCGTGCACGAGGCCATCGCGTTCCTCGACCAGGACGAGAGCCGCAAGCTCCACGGCACCGACGCGCTCCAGGCCTGGATGCAGGCCACGAGCGACCGCGCGGTCGCCGAGCTCGGCGCCACCCACTTCGACATCCCCGAGGAGATCCGCACCCTCGAGTGCCTGATCGCGCCCACCCACGAGGGAGGCATCTACTACACCGGCCCCACCGACGACTTCTCCCGCCCCGGCCGCATGTGGTGGTCGGTGCCCGAGGGCGTCACCGAGTTCGACACCTGGCGCGAGCTCACCACCGTCTACCACGAGGGCGTGCCCGGCCATCACCTGCAGATCGGCCAGGCCGTGCACAACCGCGCGAAGCTCAACACCTGGCGCCGTCAGCTCGCCGGCACGAGCGGCCACGCCGAGGGCTGGGCGCTCTACGCGGAGCGGCTGATGGAGGAGCTCGGCTACCTCGACGACCCCGCAGACCGCCTCGGCATGCTCGACGGGCAGCGGATGCGCGCGGCCCGCGTGGTGCTCGACATCGGCGTGCACCTGCAGAAGCCCCGACTCACGGGCGAGGGCGTCTGGGACGCCGACTACGCCCTCGAGTTCATGCGGCAGAACGTGAACATGGACGACGCGTTCATCCGCTTCGAGGTCAACCGCTACCTCGGCTGGCCGGGCCAGGCGCCCTCCTACAAGGTCGGCCAGCGCATCTGGGAGGAGCTCCGCGACGCGTTCCGCGCCCGGGAGGGATCCGCCTTCTCGGCCAAGGAGTTCCACCGCCGCGCGCTCGACCTCGGAGGCGTGGGTCTCGACACCCTGCGCTCGACGCTGCTCGGCGACGCGTGAGCACTGCCGCACGCTCGCCCTACGAGCTGACGGTGGGGTCGGCGCTCGACGACCTGCACCCCGCGCTCCGGCGGTACTTCGCGGCCATCCCGGAGGGCAGCCGCGGCCACGGCAGCGGCGTATTCGAGCTCGCCGGAACGCCGCGGCGCTGGCTCTGGCCGGTGCTGCGGCTGCTCGCCCGCGAGTCGATCCTCTTCCCCGCCTGGGAGCGCTCCGTGCCCTTCACCGTCGTCAACGCGCCCCTGACCGACCGCGACGGCCGCACCGCCGTCGTCGCCGTGCGGCGCTTCCACTTCTCCCGGGGCGCCGGCGAGATGGTGGATGCCATCACGGCAGACTCGCGCGGAACCGACGGTCTCGTCGACCACCTCGGCAGAGACCGCCGCTTCCGGGTGCGGCTCACGGCGCGGGTCGTGCGGGGCGAGCTGCACCTGGCCTCGACGGAGTTCGCGGTGCGCCTCGGGCGTCGCCACATCGTGCTGCCGGCGGCGATCTCGCCGCGCGTGCTGCTCACCGAGCGCTTCGACGACCACGCCGACGGCGGAGCGCCGGGCAGCGGCGAGACAGCAGAGGGCGCCCAGCGCGTCTCCGTCGTCGTCGACGCCCCCGTGCTCGGCAGGCTCTACGAGTACACCGGTTCCTTCCGCTATGAGGTGCGCCCCGAATGACTGCAGCAGCCCCCGCCCGTCGTGTCGTCATCGCCGGAGCCTCCGGATTCATCGGCACCCGCCTCGCCGAGGCCTTCCGCGACGACGGCGCCGAGGTCGCCCTCATCGGCCGCAACGGGCCGGACGCCCGCTGGGGCGATGCCGCGGCGATCGGCGCCCTCGTCGACGGCGCCGACCTCCTGATCAACATGGCGGGCAAGAGCGTGAACTGCCGCTACACCCCGGAGAACCGAGCCGAGATCTTCCGCTCCCGGCTCGACACCACGCGGCAGCTGCACACCGCGATCGACGCTGCGGCGCATCCGCCCGCCCTCTGGATCAACTCCTCGACGGCCACCATCTACCGGCATGCCGACGACCGGCCGATGACCGAGTCGACGGGCGAGATCGGCGAGGGCTTCTCGGTGAACGTCGCGACCAGCTGGGAGGAGGAGCTGTTCCGCGGCACCCTGCCCGGCACCCGCCGGGTCGCGCTCCGGATGGCCATCGTGCTCGGCAACGGCAGCGCCCTCGGGCCCATCCGCGCGCTCGCCCGCGCGGGGCTCGGCGGCCCGCAGTTCGACGGCCGCTGGCCCGCCACCCGGTCCCGGCGCGCAGCAGGCACCTTCCACGAGTACCGCCCGCGCACGAAGAATGGACGCCAGAGGTTCAGCTGGGTGCACCTCGACGACGTGGTGGGGATCATCCGATTCCTCGACGCCCACCCCGAGCTCGAGGGCCCGATCAACGCCGCCGCGCCGAACCCCACCGACAACCGCACCTTCATGGCCTCGGTGCGCCGCGCGGTCGGCGCACGCGTCGGCCTGCCCACCTGGCGCTGGATGCTCGAGCTCGGCTCGGCCGTCATCCGCACCGAGACGGAGCTCGTGCTGAAGAGCCGCTGGGTGGTCCCGGAGCGCCTCGAGTCCGCCGGCTACCGCTTCCTCCACCCGCACCACGAGGAGGCCCTCGCCCACATCGTGAGCGGGAGCCGTCGAACGTAGCAGTCTCCCTCTCCGACCCGAAACGCGTCGAGACCTGGTGGCACGAGCCGCAGTACGCCACAATGGTGCGTCCGTGGGGGGATGACTGCAGAGGTGCGAGAACAATGACGGGTGTCGAACGCGACGTCCATCGGGCGGAGGCCACGCGGATCGCTCGCGCGGCCCTGGAGTCCGGGCGGGGGATCATCGTCTCCGGCGAACGGGGATCAGGGCGGAGCGTTTTCGTCCGCGATGTCGTGGCGGGTCTCGACGAGGCGACTCGACGACGACTCTGGATCCACGACGACGAACGGACGCTCGGGGAGCAGGCCGGTCGGCGACTGGCCGAGGCCGTGTCGAAGAAGGATGTGGTGCCGGTCCTCGTGACCGCACCGCGGCATCCGCCTGAAGCCTGGCTGGGCAGGCTCACCGGCGATCTCGAGCCCCTGCGCCTGCGCCTCGAGCCCTTCGATCGCGCGGCCCTGCTGCGGATCACCCGGCTGATGCTCGGCGGTTCGCTCTCCGCCCGGGCCGTGCCGATCCTGCTGCCGCACCGCGACGGGGGAGACCTCGTCGTGCTGAAGGAGGCCTTTCAGGAGCTTCAGGCCGGTGGTGCGCTCGTCGAGCGCAACGCCACCTGGTCGCTCGCCGTGTCGCCGCCCCGACTCGAAGGCCTGCGCAGCCTTCTTCTCGCTCGCGCCGGCCTGTCGGTGCCGACGGCGGAGACCGAGACGGCACTGGACGTGGTGGCGCTCGCACCGGAGCTCGGTCTGGACCGCACGCGCAGACTGCTGGAGGAGCTGAGCGTGAGCGACCCGCAGAGCGTGCTGGAGGAGCTCGAGGGCGCCGGCGCGATCGACGTGCTCGACGGCGACGACGCGGTCCGGTGCCGCGTGCACGATGCGGTCATCGAGCAGCTCCTGCCCCACACGATGGGTCGCCTCCGTCGCCGACGGCTGTCGAATGCGATCGTCGAGGCCCTTTCCGACCGGCCTGCCGGCGAGGCCGACGATCGGGAGCTCCTCGCCCTGGCGCGGTTGGCACTGCCGCTGAACTGGTCCCTCGATGCCGAGACGCTGACTCGAGCGGCGGAGACCGCACTGCGGTCCTCCCGCACCGACCTGGCGAGCCGACTGGCGAGTGCGGCCCTCGTGGGCGGGGCTCCGGTCGAGGCGGTGTTCGTGCTCGCGGCAGCCGAGTCGCAGCTCGGCCGGCCGGCCGATGCCCTGTCCCGGCTGAAGGCGCTGGAGGTCGACGAGGATGCCGAGCCCCGCCGAGCCCGGATCCACCGGGAGCTCGTGCAGCTCGTCGAGGCGAGGGTCGCCGACCCGAACTCCTCCTGGAGCCTGCCGGCCGGCGCATCCGGCGGGAGGGAGGATTCCGATTCGGAACTGGCCTCGCTGTCCATCCGACAGGGCGGTCGGGGCGGTCAGGACGCAGGGATCGATTCCGTCGTGCCGGTCGATCCCTCCGTGGTGCTCGAAGGTGAACGGATCGCCTTCGAGTCCTCGATCCTCGTCATGCAGGGGCGCTCCCAGGAGGCCGAGCGCGTTCTGGGCGAGGCGGAGCGCACCCTGGGCGCGTCGGGCGCCGACACGTTCCGGCTGCGCTGGGGCCAGATCTACTCGGTGCTGTGGGACCAGTCGTTCGACGACACCCTGGAGCAGCTGTCCCTCCTCGGTGACGAGGCGGCCGGCCTGGGCAGAGTCGAGCAGGAAGCCCTCTGCCGGTGGTCCGCGGCCGTCGTGCTCGGCCACGCCGGGCGGTTCGCGGAAGCGGTCCCCGCACTGCGCACGGCGCTCGAGGGTCTCGAGCGGTCCGACCTGGCCGAGGCGGCGCTCTTGGCGCAGTTGGCTTTGGCCAAGGCCCTCGCCGCCGCCGGCGACGCTGCGGGAGCCGACGTCGTTCTTGCCCCTGTGCTGACCGCAGCAGAGGGCAAACCGCTCCTGGAGGGGTGGGCCCGCGACGCCCACGGGTGGGTGCTCCACGGCCGGAATGAGAACGCCCGCGCCGCCGAGGAGTTCATCGCCGCGGCCTCCCTGCACGGCTCGATGGGCTTCTTCCTCTCAGAGATCATCGCGCTGAGCGGTGCTGCCCGCTCCGGCGCCGCAGCGGCCGTGATCGACCGGGTCGAGGAGCTGGCCGACCTCGTCGACGGCGGCGCGGTCGCTGTGCTCGTCCGGCAGGCCCGCGCCCTGGTCCGTCTGCAAGAGGGGCCCCCAGCCGCGGATCCGCTCGCCCTCGCCGCCGAGTTCGATGCCATCGGGCAGGCCGCCGCCTCGCTCGGCATGCACGCCCATGCCCTCGAATCCTTCACCGCCGCAGCCGACCTGCACCGGGCCGGCGGGGCGGCGCGGGCCGCGACGTCGTCCGCCCGACGCGTGGCCGAGCATGCCGCCGTCTGTGGTCGCGGAGACTCCGGACGCACGCTCGGTCGTGCAGGCCCCGACCTGTCCGACCGCGAGGAGGAGATCGTGGCCCTCGCCATCTCGGGCCTGTCGAACCGCGAGATCGCCACGAGGCTCGTGCTCTCGATCCGCACCGTCGAGACCCATCTGCTCCGGATCTACCGCAAGCTCGGGGTGCGCGGCCGCAGCGAACTCGAGGCCGTCGTCGCCGGTTCGTCCGTCGGAATACCCACCGCATCCGGGGCGTTGCACACCGGTGACGGCAATCGCTAGACTAGAGCGTCACTTCTGTGACCATCTATCCGCCCGCCAGTCGCGGAAACCACAATCGCAGCACTCGCGACCGGCCCGAATCATGTCCACAACGGAGCAACCACTACATGACAATCGCAACGACCGAAAAGGCACCCAAGCAGGTCGCCATCAATGACATCGGATCTGCTGAAGACTTCCTCGCCGCGGTCGAAAAGACTCTGAAATTCTTCAACGACGGAGACCTCATCGAGGGTGTCGTCGTGAAGATCGACCGCGACGAGGTCCTCCTCGACGTCGGTTACAAGACGGAGGGCGTCATCCCTTCGCGAGAACTCTCCATCAAGCACGACGTCGACCCGAGCGAGGTCGTTCAGGTCGGTGACAGTGTCGAGGCGCTCGTCCTCCAGAAGGAAGACAAAGAAGGCCGCCTCATCCTCTCCAAGAAGCGTGCTCAGTACGAGCGTGCGTGGGGCGATGTCGAGAAGATCAAGGACGCCGACGGCGTGGTGACCGGTTCGGTCATCGAGGTCGTCAAGGGTGGCCTCATCGTCGACATCGGACTCCGCGGCTTCCTGCCGGCGTCGCTCATCGAGCTCCGCCGCGTGCGCGACCTCACCCCGTACCTGGGTCAGGAGATCGAGGCCAAGATCCTCGAGCTCGACAAGAACCGCAACAACGTGGTCCTGTCGCGCCGTGCACTGCTCGAGCAGACGCAGTCCGAGAGCCGCACCACCTTCCTCAACAACCTCCAGAAGGGGCAGGTCCGCAAGGGCGTCGTCTCGTCGATCGTCAACTTCGGTGCGTTCGTCGACCTGGGCGGCGTCGACGGTCTCGTCCACGTCTCCGAGCTCTCCTGGAAGCACATCGAGCACGCCTCCGAGGTCGTCGAGGTGGGCCAGGAGGTCACCGTCGAGATCCTCGAGGTCGACCTCGACCGCGAGCGCGTGTCGCTCTCGCTCAAGGCCACCCAGGAAGACCCGTGGCAGGTGTTCGCCCGTACCCACGCCATCGGCCAGGTCGCGCCCGGAAAGGTCACCAAGCTGGTGCCGTTCGGTGCGTTCGTGCGTGTCGCCGAAGGCATCGAGGGTCTGGTGCACATCTCCGAGCTCTCCGGCAAGCACGTCGAGCTCGCCGAGCAGGTCGTGTCGGTCGGCGACGAGGTCTTCGTCAAGGTCATCGACATCGACCTCGAGCGTCGCCGCATCAGCCTCTCGCTGAAGCAGGCCAACGACGGCGTCGACCCCGAAGGCACCGAGTTCGACCCGGCGCTCTACGGCATGCTCACCGAGTACGACGACCAGGGGAACTACAAGTACCCCGAGGGCTTCGACCCGGAGACCAACGAGTGGAAAGAGGGCTTCGACACCCAGCGCGAGGCATGGGAGCAGCAGTACGCTGAGGCCCAGGCTCGCTGGGAGGCGCACAAGAAGCAGGTCGCTGCTTCTGCCGCCGAGGCGCTCAACAGCGATGTCCCCTCCGCGGGCAACTCGTTCTCGAGCGAGTCGACCGGCGCCGGCACCCTCGCCGACGACGAGACTCTCGCAGCGCTCCGCGAGAAGCTCAGCTCGAACAGCTGATCTCGTTCCGAACATCCGGAAGGCCGTCCCCTCGGGGGCGGCCTTCCGGCCGTTAACGGGCCCGAGCGCTCCCGCTAGGCTGGGCCCGTGTACGTGATCGGACTCACCGGAGGAATCGCCGCGGGCAAGTCGACGGTGACGAGGCGGCTCGGCGAGCTCGGCGCCGTGACCATCGACGCCGACCAGCTGGCGCGCGAGGCCGTCGCTCCCGGATCGCCGGGGCTCGCCGCCATCCGCACCCGCTTCGGCGAGGGGGTCGTCGGGCCCGACGGCGCGCTCGACCGCCCGGCGCTCGGCGCCATCGTGTTCGCCGACGAGTCGGCGCGGCTCGATCTCAACGGCATCACGCATCCGGCCGTGATCGCACTCTTCCAGGAGCGGCTGCGCGCTGCCGAGGATGCCGACCCGTCGGCGATCGTCGTCTACGACATCCCGCTGCTGGCCGAGACCGGAGGGCGCCGCGGCGGCACGTTCGAGTTCGTGATCGTGGTCGAGGCGCCCGAGGAGCAGCGGATCCGCCGGCTCGTGGAGCTGCGGGGGATGGACCGGGCCGAGGCCGAGCGACGGATCGCGTCCCAGGCGGGCGACGCGGAGCGGAGAGCCCTCGCCGACGTCGTGATCGACTCCGGGGGGAGTCTCGAGCACACCCTCGAGCAGGTCGACGCGACGTGGGAGGTCGTGCGGCAGCGGGCCGCGGTGAAGCACGGCGCAGAAGCCCCGGATGCGTCCACCCCCGACCCCGGGCCGGCCGGATCATGACGTCCATCGACCTCAACGCCGACCTGGGCGAGTCCTACGGCGCCTGGCGCCTCGGCGACGACCGCGCCCTGCTCGACGTCGTCACGAGCGCCAACCTCGCCTGCGGCTTCCACGCGGGCGACCCCACCACCCTCCTCGAGACCGCGCGCCTCGCCGCCTCCCGACGGGTGGCCCTCGGTGCTCAGGTCTCCTACCCCGACCTCCGCGGGTTCGGTCGGCGCGACCTCGACCTCCCGGCCGCCGATCTGCTGGCCGACGTCATCTACCAGGTCGGAGCCCTCCAGGGCATCGCCGCGGCCGCCGGCACCCACGTGCTCTACCTCAAGCCGCACGGCGCCCTCTACAACCGCGTGGTGCACGACGAGGTGCAGGCCGCGGCCGTCGTCGACGCCGTGATCGCGGTCGACCCCACGCTCGCGATCGTCGGCCTGCCCGACTCCGAGATCGGTCGCCTCGCCGAGGCCGAGGGGCTCCGCTTCGTGCCCGAGGCCTTCGCCGACCGCGCCTACCGGCCCGACGGCACGCTCGTGCCCCGCTCCGAGCCGGGCGCCGTGCTGCACGACCCCGTCGAGATCGCTGAGCGGATGCTCCGTCTCGCCACCGAGGGCATCCTCACCGCCGTCGACGGCACCGACATCGCCCTCTCGGCCGAGACGGTGTGCGTGCACGGCGACACGCCCGGAGCGGTGGCCGTGGCTCGGGCGGTCCGCGCGGCACTCGAGGGCGCCGGCCTCACGATCGCGGCGTTCACGGCCCGATGAGGCTGCGCCCGATGGGGGAGTCCGCGATCCTCGTCGAGCTCCCGGATGCTCCGGCGGCACTCGCTCTCTACCGTCGCCTCCGCACCGCGCAGCTGCCGTCTGTGGTGGATGTGGTCCCCGCCGAGCGCACCGTCCTCGTGGTCGCGCGTCCCGGCTCGCGCGCCGCCGCCGAGCGGTGGCTGCTCCAGGCGGCGGCCCCGGATGCGCCGGACACGATCCCGGCAGCCGTCACGACCACGAGCGGCTCCGCCCCTGTGATCCTCCCCGTGCGCTACAACGGCCCCGATCTCGCCGAGGTCGCCGATCTCCTGAGCCTGACGCCCGAGGAGGTCGTGGCCGCGCACACCGGGGAGCTGTGGACCGCCTCCTTCATCGGCTTCGCACCGGGATTCGCGTACCTCAGAGCAGCCGACGGCCGGCTCGACGTGCCCCGGCGCTCCTCGCCGCGCGCCGCTGTGCCCCCGGGATCGGTCGCCCTCGCGGCGGGGTACTGCGGCATCTACCCGCGGGAGTCGCCCGGCGGCTGGCACCTCATCGGCACGACCGACGCCGTGCTGTGGGATGCCGAGCGCGCCGACCCCGCGCTCCTCGCCCCCGGCACCGAGGTCGGGTTCCGCCGTGCCGACTGAGCCGTCAGCCGTGTTCGAGGTCCTGCGCACGGGCCCCCTCGCCCTCCTCCAGGACGCCGGTCGCCCCGGGCACGCCCACCTCGGCGTCACGGCCTCCGGGGCCGCCGATCGCGGCTCCTTCGCGGCGGCGAACCGGCTCGTCGGCAACCGGCCGGGTGCTGCGGCGATCGAGACGGTGTTCGGCGGCCTCGAGCTGCGCGTGCTCCGCACGGCGCTCGTCGCGGTGACCGGGGCGCCCGCGACCGTGTTCGTGACCCGCCCGGCGTGCGGCCCGTTCGGCCTGCCCGCGCATCCGGTCGCACCGCTCAACGGGGCGGGCCCGAGCACCGGAGCCGGCCCCACCACTGAGGCCGGCCTCACCGCCGAGACCGGCCGCACCGCCGTCTTCGCGCACCCCACCGACCGCTCGTTCGTCGTGTTCGCGGGGGACACCCTCCACCTCGGGCCACCCGACCGCGGCCTCCGCAACTACCTCGCCGTGCGCAGCGGGTTCGCGGCAGCCCCGACCCTCGGCAGTCGTTCCACCGACGTCCTCAGCGGGCTCGGCCCTCCGCCGCTTGCACAGGGCATGCTGCTCGAGACCGCGCACGACGTCGCCGCAGCCCACGCCTCCGGCTCGTGGCCGGCGGCCGACTTCGTGCGCCCGGCAACGCACATCCCGCGGGCGGGGGAGCCCCTGCGCCTGAGCGTGCTGAGGGGCCCGCGAGACGACCGCTTCGGCGACGCCGGCTGGCGCGCCCTGCTCGACGCGCCGTGGACGACGGGCTCCGCCTCGAACCGCGTCGGCGTCAGACTCGAGTCACCGATCGCCGTCGAGCCGCTGCCGGACGGCGCCGGCGAGCTCCCGAGCGAGGGCATGGTGGCGGGAGCCCTGCAGGTGCCGCCGAACGGGCAGCCCGTCGTCTTCCTCCGCGACCACCCCGTCACGGGCGGCTACCCGGTGATCGGCGTGCTCACCGAAGCGAGCGTCGACCGCGCAGCCCAGCTGCGGCCGGGCGACCCCGTCCGATTCGTCGATCGAACCGAGTAACGGTAGAAATCCGCGGGACCGACCACGTATATCGGGTCGGTCCCGCGGATTTCTCCTGTTACTCGGTTCGAGCCGTGCGGATCAACCGAACAGCATCGCCGCTTCCTCGTAGCGGTGCTGCGGCACGGTCTTGAGCTTGCCGAGCGCGTCCTCGAAGCCCACGGTCACGATGTCGGTGCCGCGGAGCGCGACCATGCGGCCCCAGGCGGAGTCCTGCACGATGTCGGAGGCCGCCATGCCCAGGCGCGTCGCGAGCACCCGGTCGTAGGCCGTCGGCACGCCGCCGCGCTGGATGTGGCCGAGGGTCGTGGCGCGGGTCTCGATGCCCGTGATGTCCTCGATCATGGGCGCGAGCCGCTCGCCGATGCCGCCGAGCCGAGGCCGGCCGAAGGCGTCGAGGCCGCGCTCGGAGTGCGGGTCGTCGGCGTGGTCGGGCGTGAAGCCCTCGGCCACCACCACAAGGGGAGCACGACCGCGATCGGCGGCGCTCTGCACCCAGGCGGCGACCTGCTCCATGCTCGTCTTCTGCTCGGGGATGAGGATCGCGTGCGCGCCCGCGGCCATGCCCGAGTGCAGCGCGATCCAGCCCACGTGCCGGCCCATCACCTCGGCCACCATGCAGCGGCTGTGCGAGTCACCCGTGGTGCGCAGGCGGTCCATGGCCTCGGTCGCGATCTCGACGGCGGTGTCGAAGCCGAAGGTGTAGTCGGTGGCGTCGAGGTCGTTGTCGACGGTCTTCGGCACGCCCACGATCTTGAGTCCGGCATCCGTGAGCCGCTTGGCCGCCGCGAGGGTGCCCTCGCCGCCGATCGCCATGATGGCGTCGATGCCGAGCCGGTCGAGGTTCTCCTGGATGCGCTCCGGTCCGCCGTTGCCCTCGAACGGGTTGGTGCGGGAGGTGCCGAGGATGGTGCCGCCCTGCTTGGCGATGCCGCGCACGTCGCTGCGCTCGAGCGGGATGATGTCGCCGTTGACGACGCCGCGCCAGCCGTCCTTGAACCCGACGAACTCCTGCCCGTTGATCTCCGTGCCCTTGAGCACGGCGCCGCGGATGACCGCGTTCAGGCCGGGGCAGTCGCCGCCGGAGGTGAGGATTCCGATTCGCATGGTGATGTCTGCCTCTGATGTGGTGGGAGAGGGATCGCTCCGCGTCACGCTGTGAGCGAGCACCGACGTTGATGTCGGTGGTCCTCCCTAAACTTAACGCATGGAACCGACCCGCTCTGTACACCCGTTCGAGGTCATCAGTGAATACACCCCCAGCGGCGACCAGCCCGCCGCCATCGCCGAGCTCGCCGGCCGCATCAACGCCGGTGAGACCGACGTGGTGCTGCTCGGCGCCACGGGAACGGGCAAGTCGGCCACGACGGCCTGGCTGATCGAGCAGGTGCAGCGCCCCACCCTCGTGCTGGCCCACAACAAGACGCTCGCGGCCCAGCTGGCGAACGAGTTCCGTGAGCTCATGCCCAACAACGCGGTCGAGTACTTCGTGTCGTACTACGACTACTACCAGCCCGAGGCCTACGTGCCGCAGACCGACACCTTCATCGAGAAGGACTCCTCGATCAACGAGGAGGTCGAGCGGCTCCGCCACTCCACCACCAACTCACTGCTGTCCCGCCGAGACGTCGTGGTGGTCTCCACGGTCTCCTGCATCTACGGCCTCGGTGCCCCCGTGCAGTACCTCAACGCCATGATGGCGCTGCAGGTCGGTCAGCGGATCGACCGCGACCACCTCATCCGCAAGTTCGTCTCGATGCAGTACCAGCGCAACGACGTCGACTTCTCGCGCGGCAACTTCCGGGTGCGCGGCGACACGATCGAGATCATCCCGATGTACGAGGAGCTCGCGATCCGGATCGAGATGTTCGGAGACGAGATCGAGGCCCTCTACACGCTGCACCCGCTCACGGGAGACGTCGTCAAGAAGCTCGACAGCGTCTCGGTGTTCCCGGGCTCGCACTACGTGGCCGACACGAGCGTCATGCACCGCGCCATCGAGACCATCCAGACCGAGCTGCACGACCGGCTCGCCGAGCTCGAGCGCGAGGGCAAGCTGCTCGAGGCGCAGCGGCTCCGCATGCGCACCACCTTCGACCTCGAGATGATGGAGCAGATCGGCTTCTGCTCGGGCATCGAGAACTACTCCCGGCACATCGACGCGCGCGGTCCGGGCGAGGCACCGCACTGCCTGCTCGACTACTTCCCGGACGACTTCCTCGTCGTGATCGACGAGTCGCACGTCACCGTGCCCCAGATCGGCGCCATGTACGAGGGTGACTCCTCGCGCAAGCGCACCCTCGTCGACCACGGCTTCCGGCTGCCGAGCGCGCTCGACAACCGGCCGCTGAAGTGGAACGAGTTCAAGGAGCGCGTCGGCCAGACCGTCTACCTCTCGGCCACGCCGGGGCGCTACGAGATGGGCATCGCGGATGGCGTGGTGGAGCAGATCATCCGCCCCACCGGCCTCATCGACCCCGCGCTCATCATCAAGCCCTCCAAGGGCCAGATCGACGACCTGCTCGAGGAGATCCGCATCCGGGCCGAGCGCGACGAGCGGGTGCTCGTGACGACGCTCACCAAGAAGATGGCCGAGGAGCTCACCGACTACTTCACCGAGGCAGGGGTGCGCGTGCGCTACCTGCACTCAGACGTCGACACCCTCCGCCGGGTCGAGCTGCTCACCGAGCTCCGGATGGGCGTCTACGACGTGCTGGTCGGCATCAACCTCCTGCGCGAGGGGCTCGACCTGCCCGAGGTGTCGCTCGTGGCGATCCTCGACGCCGACAAGGAGGGCTTCCTCCGCTCGTCGACCTCGCTCATCCAGACCATCGGCCGCGCGGCCCGCAACGTCTCGGGCGAGGTGCACCTCTACGCGGACAAGATGACCGACTCGATGCGCCTCGCCATCGACGAGACGGATCGCCGGCGCGAGAAGCAGGTCGCCTACAACACCCTGCACGGCATCGACCCGCAGCCGCTCCGCAAGAAGATCGCCGACATCACCGAGGCGCTCGCCCGCGAGGGCGCCGACACGGCGGCCCTCCTCAGCGACCGCTCCGGCCGGGGCAAGAAGAGCCCCACGCCCAACCTCCGCCGCGAGGGCATCGCCGCGCAGGGCGCCAACGACCTCGAGGCCATCATCGCCGACCTCAACGGCCAGATGCTCGAGGCCGCGGCCGAGCTCAAGTTCGAGCTCGCCGGCCGCCTCCGCGACGAGGTGCAGGACCTCAAGCGCGAACTCCGCCAGATGGAGAAGGCCGGCCACATCAGCTGACGCCGGGGCCGGGCCCGACCCTGACGGGTCGGCCGTGCCGGCATCGCAGTTCACACGCCGGTGAGCACGGCGACGATCACGCTCGACGCGATCACGGTGACCAGCACGAAGCCGCTGACGAGCAGCGCGGCCACGACCGGTCCTCGTCGACGACGGCCCTGCTTCGCGCCCGACACTGCTCTGAGTGTCACGACGATGGAGATCACCGCCAGGAGACCGGCGACGACCGCCAGCAGAGGCCCGAACCAGAGGGCGGCGACCGCCGGCCAGAGCAGTGGATCCGCGATCCAGCCCAGCCCGGCGCCCACACCGCTCCACGCCGCCGGGATCGACAACAGCGGCACGGCGGCGAGCTGGAGAGCGCACGCTGCGAGCACGAGGGCAGCGGTCGAGCGACGCTCCGCGCCGGATGACGAGTGGGACATGCTGATATTCTCTCAGATTCGGGATGCCGCCCAGAGCGCGGTGCCGGTAACGCCCTGGCCGGATGCCGCCCAGAGCGTAATCGGGAGCCGGTGTCGGTGGGTCGACATAGACTTTCGGGGTGTCGATTTCGAGCGTTGAAACCATTGATTTTGAGCCTGTGAAGCCCCTTCAGGCGACGGGCAAACTGAGCGTGCACGGGGCCCGTGTGCACAACCTCCGGGACGTCGACATCGAGATCCCGCGCGACTCCCTCGTGGTGTTCACGGGCCTGTCGGGCTCGGGCAAGTCGAGCCTCGCGTTCGACACGATCTTCGCCGAGGGCCAGCGCCGCTACGTCGAGTCGCTGAGCGCCTACGCGCGCCAGTTCCTCGGCCAGGTCGACCGTCCCGACGTCGACTTCATCGAGGGCCTCAGCCCCGCGGTGTCGATCGACCAGAAGTCGACCAACCGCAACCCGCGCTCCACCGTCGGCACGATCACCGAGATCTACGACTACATGCGCCTGCTCTGGGCGCGCATCGGCGTGGCCCACTGTCCCGTCTGCGGCGAGCGGATCGCGGCGCAGACCGTGCAGCAGATCGCCGACCAGCTCATGGAGCACGAGCAGGGCGTGCGCTACCAGATCCTCAGCCCCGTCGTCTCGCAGAAGAAGGGCGAGTTCGTCGACCTCTTCAAGGAGCTGTCGGCGAGCGGTTACTCGCGCGCGATCGTCGACGGCGACATGATCCAGCTGAGCGATCCGCCGAAGCTCAAGAAGCAGTTCAAGCACGACATCTCGGTGGTCATCGACCGTCTCGTCGCGGGCCCCGAGATCCTCGGCCGCCTCACCGACTCGCTCGAGACGGCGCTCCGCCTCACCGACGGCCTCGTGCAGATCAACTACGTCGACGAGAACGGCCCCGAGGCCTGGCAGACCTTCTCCGAGAAGCTCTCCTGCCCCAACCAGCACCCCATCCAGCTCACCGAGATCGAGCCGCGCACCTTCTCGTTCAACGCCCCCTTCGGCGCCTGCCCCGAGTGCTCGGGCCTCGGCACCCGCATGTCGGTCGACGAGGATCTCCTCCTGGGCGATGAGGACCTCAGCATCAACGACGGCGTCATCATCCCCTGGACCACACAGGGCAAGGGCCTCTACCAGTACTACGAGAAGCTGCTCGACGGCCTCGCCCGCGACCTCAAGTTCTCGCTCGACACGCCGTGGAAGAAGCTCAAGCCCGAGGTGCAGGAGGCGATCCTCCGCGGCGACAACTTCGAGGTCAAGGTCAAGTGGAAGAACCGCTACGGCCGTGAGATGAGCTACACCTCCGGCTTCGAGGGCGTCATGCCCTACATCGAGCGCCAGTTCCTGCAGGCCGACTCCGACTCGCAGCGCGTGCGCTGGAGCGAGTACCTCCGCGAGGTGCCCTGCCCCGTCTGCGACGGCAAGCGGCTGAAGCCCGAGGTGCTCGCCGTCACGGTCAACGACCGCAGCATCGCCGACGTCGCCGAGCTCAGCCTCGCCGACGCCCAGACCTTCATGGGCACCCTCACCCTCACCGACCGCGAGGCGATGATCGGCGCCCAGGTGCTGCGCGAGATCAAGGCCAGGCTCGACTTCCTCATCGAGGTCGGCCTCAGCTACCTCGACCTGGCGCGCGCCGCCGGTTCGCTCTCCGGCGGCGAGGCCCAGCGCATCCGTCTCGCCACGCAGATCGGATCGGGTCTCACCGGAGTGCTCTACGTGCTCGACGAGCCGTCGATCGGTCTGCACCAGCGCGACAACCGGCGTCTCATCGACACCCTCGTCAAGCTCAAGAACCTCGGCAACACCCTCATCGTGGTGGAGCACGACGAAGACACGATCCGCACCGCCGACTGGATCGTCGACATCGGACCGGGCGCCGGCGTCAACGGCGGAACCGTCGTGCACTCCGGGCACTACGACGAGCTGCTGGCGAACACCGACTCGCTCACGGGCGACTACCTCTCGGGCCGCAAGTCGATCGACATCCCGGCCAAGCGCCGGCCGATCGACCGCAAGCGCATGGTCACCGTGCAGGGCGCGGAGGCCAACAACCTCCGCGGCGTCACGGCCGACTTCCCGCTCGGCGTGCTCACGGCCGTCACGGGCGTGAGCGGATCGGGCAAGTCGAGTCTCGTGAACGACATCCTCTACCGGGTGCTCGCCAACAAGCTCAACGGAGCCCGCAAGCTGCCCGCCAAGCACAAGCGCGTCACGGGCCTCGAGAACCTCGACAAGGTCGTGCACGTCGACCAGAACCCCATAGGCCGCACCCCGCGCTCCAACCCGGCGACCTACACGGGAGTCTTCGACCGCATCCGCACCCTCTTCTCGGAGACGGCCGAGGCGAAGGCCAGGGGCTACCTGCCCGGCCGGTTCTCGTTCAACGTCAAGGGCGGCCGCTGCGAGGCGTGCTCGGGAGACGGCACGATCAAGATCGAGATGAACTTCCTGCCCGACGTCTACGTCGCGTGCGAGGTGTGCGGGGGAGCGCGCTACAACCGCGACACCCTGAGCGTGCACTACAAGGGCAAGAACATCGCCGAGGTGCTCGACATGCCGATCTCCGAGGCGGCCGAGTTCTTCGAGCCCATCTCGGCCATCCACCGCTTCCTCAAGACGCTCGTGGAGGTCGGCCTCGGCTACGTGCGGCTCGGCCAGAGCGCCACGACGCTCTCGGGCGGCGAGGCGCAGCGCGTGAAGCTCGCCACCGAGCTGCAGCGCCGCTCCAACGGCCGCAGCGTCTACGTGCTCGACGAGCCGACCACGGGCCTGCACTTCGAAGATGTGCGGAAGCTCCTGCTCGTGCTCAACGGCCTCGTCGACAAGGGCAACACGGTCATCGTGATCGAGCACAACCTCGACGTGATCAAGTCGGCCGACTGGCTGATCGACCTGGGCCCCGAGGGCGGAGCGGGCGGTGGCACCATCATCGGCGCCGGCACCCCCGAGAAGCTCGCCACCATCGAGGCGAGCCACACGGGGTCGTTCCTGCGCGAGATCCTTCCGCCGCCCACGCGGAAGCGCTGACCGAGCGCTAGCGCACGCGGAGCGGGGCGAGGAGGCGATCGGCCTCCTCCGCCCCGATCTCCGCCGACGCCCCGACGCAGCGCGGCAGCTTGACCGGCGCTGCGACCGCCTGCGGCTCGGTCACGCGCTCCAGCGTCACGATCACGCGCGCGCCGTCGTAGTCGTACCCGAGGGCGTCGCCGTCCTCCACGAGGAGCTCGCCGATCTCGACGTCGTCCTCCTCGAATCCGTCGTCCGACCCTCCGGCCGAATCCGCCGGCGAGCCCGACGACCCCTCCTCCAGATCGGTGGTGAAACGGTGCTCCTCGGTGTTGGCCCAGTCCAGCGTGAGCTGGAGCGCGAGATGCAGCTCACCGAGATCGGCGTCGGCGTCGATCTCGAGACGCCGCCACACGGCGGGCTCGGAGCCCACGAGGCTGGCCGTCACCTCGAGCACCGTGCCCTCGGGGTGCGGATTGCCCTCGGACAGCCCGAACTCGTCGGCGAGCTCGAGCAGCACGTCGGCCAGCGCGGGCCGCAGCCCGCCGGGTGCGACCAGCCGGCCCGCGGCATCGCTCGACAGGATGCCGTCCTGCACGAGCCCCGCGAGGACCGTGTCGGTGAGCGGCGAGGCCAGGGCGAGCTCCGGCACAGAGGCCCCCGCGTCCTCGTCGAGCAGCTCGAGGATCTGCGCGGTCGCGAGCCCGGGCAGGAGCTCCGGCGAGACGGCGACGCACAGCACGCCGAGCACGCGCTCGATCACGAGCGCGCCGATCGGGCCGGCGGGGTCGAGGTCGGCGAGAGCGGCCTGCACCCGGGCCAGGAGGTCCGCCTCCGAGCGCACGACGGGAGCGAGCGCTTCGAGGGCCTGGCGAGCGGATGCCGCGGGCACGTCCGGCACGAGCTCCAGCGCGTCGATCAGGTCGAGCAGCAGTCCCGAGCCCTCGTCGACCGCGTCGGCCAGCAGCTCGTAGCTCGCGTCGATCTCGGACTCGGCCGGCGCCCACATGCCCGTCTCGACCGCGAAGTCGAGGTAGTGCTCGAGGGTGTCGACGAGGTGCGGTGTCATCGGCGAGAGCTCCGGATCGGCCTCGACCGCGTCGAGGACCGCGCCGAGCACCGATTCCGTCGGGGTGCGGAGGGCACCCGACGAGAGCTGGAACAGCTCGCCGAGCAGCGCCCGGGACTCCTCCGCGGCGAGGTGGTCGTGGTCGGCGACCGCCGCGACGTGCTTCGTGTACCACCGGTCGAAGCGGATCAGCAGCGCCGTGGTGGCCGCTCCCTGCGAGCGACCCCGGTCGTTCCCCTTGCCAGCCATCGCGCATCCTCTCGTCGTGCCCGACGACCGGGCATCCGAGCATCGATCCTAGGCCGACACGGGTGTCGGTCCCGAGTGGAAGAATCGTAGGTGACATGGCAGACACAGTGAGCTACCGCCCGAAGGCGGGCGAGATCCCGACCCAGCCCGGCGTGTACCGCTTCAAGGACGCGAACGGCCGGGTGCTCTACGTCGGCAAGGCGAAGAACCTCCGCGCGCGCCTCAGCAACTACTTCGCGCCGCTCCGGAGCCTGCACGAGCGCACCCGGCGCATGGTCACGAGCGCCTCGGGCGTGGAGTGGACCGTGGTGGCGACCGACATCGAGTCGCTGCAGCTCGAGTACACCTGGATCAAGGAGTTCGATCCGCCCTTCAACGTCAAGTTCCGCGACGACAAGACCTATCCGTTCCTCGCGGTCACCCTCGCCGACGAGGCGCCGCGCGTCATGGTGACCCGCAACCACAAGGTCAGGGGTGCGCGCTACTTCGGTCCGTATCCCAAGATCTGGGCGGTGCGCGACACGATCGACCTCATGATCAAGGCGTTCCCCATCCGCACCTGCTCCGACTCGAGCTACAAGCACGCGATGCAGACGGGGCGGCCGTGCTTCCCCGGGCAGATCGGCCGCTGCGGCGGCCCGTGCTCCGGCAAGGTCACGATCGAGGAGCACCGGGCGATCGTCGACGACTTCGTGGCGTTCATGGCGGGCGGCGACAAGCGCTTCGTCACGGCGGCCACGAAGAACATGAGGGCGGCCGCCGAGCGCCAGGACTACGAGGCGGCGGCCAAGTACCGCGACCAGCTGCAGGCCCTCGAGGCGGTGCTCGCGAAGAGCGCCGTGGTGCTGCGCGACCGGGTCGACGCCGACCTGTTCGGCATCGAGCACGACGAGCTCGCGGCGAGCGTGCAGCAGTTCATCGTGCGCGGAGGGCGCATCCGGGGCGAGCGGTCGTGGACCGTCGACAAGGAGCTCGACCTCGACACCGCCGAGCTCGTCGACTCGATCCTGCAGTCTGCCTACGAGGGCCAGGAGCCGCCCAAGGAGATCATCGTGCCGGCGCTGCCGGACGACACGGAGGAGCTGGAGACCTGGCTCGGCGCCCGCCGGGCGGAGGCCAGGGGGAGGGGCACGGGCAAGGTGCAGCTGCGCACCGCCCAGCGCGGCGAGAAGGCGGCGCTCATGGCCACGGCCACGATGAACGCCAAGAACAACCTGATGCTCTACAAGACCAGGCGCTCCTCCGACTTCGTGGCGCGCTCCCAGGCCCTCACCGACATCCAGGAGGCGCTCGGCATGACCGATGCACCGCTCCGGATGGAGTGCTACGACGTCTCGCACCTGTCGGGCACGAACATCGTGGCGTCGATGGTCGTCTTCGAGGACGGCCTGGCCAGGAAGGACCAGTACCGCCGGTTCACGATCGCCGAGTCGACCGACGACACCGACTCCATCCACCAGGTGCTCACACGCCGGCTCGCCTACCTCAAGGAGGATCCGCAGGCCGCCGAGCGGGCCGAGGCCGAGGCGCAGATCTTCAGCGACGGCGAGTCGCCGGTCGAGCCGGCGAAGCGCAAGAAGTTCTCCTACCCGCCGAACCTCCTGATCGTCGACGGCGGGCAGCCGCAGGTCAACGCGGCGGCTCGTGCCCTCGAGGAGTCGGGCGTGCAGGGCATCTTCCTCGCGGGCATCGCCAAGCGCCTCGAGGAGGTGTGGCTGCCGGACAGCGACTACCCCGTCATCCTGCCGCGCGGCAGCGAGGCGCTGTTCATGATCCAGCGGCTCCGCGACGAGGCCCACCGCTTCGCCATCACGCACCAGCGGTCCCGGCGGAAGCGCGACATCACGTCGGTGCTCTCCGAGATCCCCGGTCTCGGCCCCTCCCGCGTGCGCGAGCTGCTGAAGCACTTCGGCTCGGTCACGCAGCTCAAGGCGGCGGAGCCGGAGGCCATCGCGGAGGTCAAGGGCATCGGCCCCCAGCTGGCGACGACCATCCGCGAGACCCTGTCCAGGTAGGCTGGTCCAACGATCCCGAACACCGAGCGAAAGCGCACGATGGCACCCGACACCCCTCAGCAGCAGGAAGTGCTGATCGTCACGGGCATGTCCGGCGCCGGCAGGTCGACCGTGGCGAACGCGCTCGAAGACCTGGGCTGGTACGTCGTCGACAACCTCCCGCCGCAGATGCTGCGGCCGCTCGTCGACCTCGCCGAGCACGCCGGATCGACGCTCCCGCGCATCGCCGCGGTCGTCGACGTGCGCGGCCGCGACTTCTTCTCCGACCTGCAGGAGATCATCCAGGCGCTCCGGAGCGGCACCCAGCTCCGCGTCGTGTTCCTCGAGGCAACCGACCAGGCCCTCGTCCGCCGCTTCGAGCAGGTGCGCCGCCCGCATCCGCTGCAGGGCAATGGCACGCTGCTCGACGGCATCGGCGCCGAGCGCTCGCGGCTCAGCCCCATCCGCGAGTCGAGCGACATCATCATCGACACGTCGGATCTCAACATCCACCAGCTCGCCACGACGGTGCAGGAGCGGTTCTCGCACGCCGACACCGCGGGCGTGCAGGTCACGGTCATGAGCTTCGGCTTCAAGTACGGCGCTCCCACCGACGCCGACGGCATCGCCGACGCGCGGTTCCTGCCCAACCCGTTCTGGGTGCCGGAGCTCCGCGCCCACTCCGGGCTCGATTCCGAGGTCTCGGAGTACGTGCTCGGCCAGACCGGGGCGCGCGACTTCGTCGAGGCCTACGCCAAGGCCCTCGAGCCCGTGCTCGCGGGCTACCAGCGTGAGAACAAGCGCCACGCGACGATCGCCATCGGATGCACGGGCGGCAAGCACCGCTCCGTCGCCATCGCGCGCGAGCTGGCCGAGAAGATCGGCACCTATCCGGGTGTCGTGGTGAATGTGAAGCACCGCGACCTCGGTCGCGAGTGAGCGACCACCCCTCGTTCACGACCCAGAAGTAGAAGAAGGTTTCCTTGGCTCTGACAGCCGACGTCAAAGACGAACTGGCCCGCGTCGCGGTCAGCAAGACCACCGTGCGGGCCGCCGAGCTCGCCACCGTGCTGCGGTTCGCGGGAGGTCTGCACCTCATCTCGTCCCGCATCGCGATCGAGGCGGAGGTCGACACGCTCGACATCGTGAAGCGCGTGCTGCGCGACCTCGTGGAGCTCTACGGAGTGAAGGGCGACGTCTCGCTCGTCGCCCCCTCCGGTGGGCGCCGTGAGGGCACCTACCTCGTGCGCGTGCTCGACGGCGGCGAGACCCTGGCCCGCCAGACCGGGCTCCTGGATGCGCGCCGCCGGCCGATCCGGGGCCTCCCGAACCGGCTCACCACGGGCACGCGCGAAGACCTCGCCGCCGTCTGGCGCGGCGCGTTCCTCGCGAGCGGCACGCTCACCGACCCGGGCCGGTCGGCCGCCCTCGAGGTCACCTGCCCCGGCAACGAGGCCGCCATGGCGCTCGTCGGTGCGGCCTCGCGGCTCGGCATCTCGACGAAGGCTCGCGAGGTGCGGGGCGTGCACCGCGTCGTCATCCGCGACGGCGAGGCGATCGCCGCGATGCTCGGGGTGATGGGTGCGGCCGCGACCGTCACGAAGTGGGAGGAGATGCGCCAGCGCCGCGAGGTGCGCGCCACCGCCAACCGCCTCGTCAACTTCGACGACGCGAACCTCCGCCGATCCGCCCAGGCCGCCGTCGCCGCGTGCGCGCGGGTCGAGCGCGCCATGGAGATCCTCGGCCCCGACATCCCCGACCACCTCAAGTACGCCGGCGAGCTCCGCCTCGCCCACCGCGACTCGAGCCTCGACGAGCTCGGCCACCACGCCGACCCGCCCATGACGAAGGACGCGATCGCGGGACGCATCCGCCGCCTGCTCGCCATGGCCGACAAGCAGGCCGCCGACGAGGGCATCCCGGGCACCGAGGCCAACCTCCCGCCCGACCTCGACGACTGAGCGGCTTCTCGCGTCAACCCCCTGTTCAGCCGAACGCAATAGACTGAACATGTCACTCACAGCCGCCACTCAAGGGTCGGCGGCCTCAATCACGAGGAGATCTCTTATGGCTGAGTACACTCTGCCGGACCTGCCGTACGACTACGCCGCTCTCGAGCCCCACATCTCGGGCAAGATCATGCAGCTGCACCACGACAAGCACCACGCCACCTACGTCGCCGGGGCCAACACCGCCCTCGCCGGCCTCGCCGCCGCCCGCGAAGCAGGCGACCTGGCCAACGTCAACAAGCTCGAGAAGGACCTCGCCT
>NZ_JAHFUY010000133.1 GCF_023264895.1 Herbiconiux sp.
GCCGTCGTGACGATGATGTCGGGATTGAGGGCCAGCACGGTCTGCAGGTTGTTCGCCTGGGTGGCGGAGTCGAAGTTCGCCTGGGTGCTCGCCACGACCTCGATGCCCAGGTCGTCGAACTCGGCCGTCGCGCCTTCCTCCACGGCGGAGACGAACTCCGATGAGGTGTGCCAGACGAAGGCGGCGGTGTACTTGCCGTCCTTCACCGTGGTGGTCTCCTCGTCGGTGAGCGAGAGCTCGGAGAGGGCGCCGGGGGTCTCCCCGCCGGGGCCGACGAACTCGAGGCTCGGCTCGGCGGCCGGAGTCGAGGGGGCGCCGTCGGCGCCCGATCCGGAGCCGCCGCCGGAGTCGGCGCCGGCCGAGCAGCCGGAGAGAACGAGAGCGGCCGCGGCACCGATGACCATCAGCCGGGCGCCGTGCGAGGTGGTGCGTTTCATTGGGTGTCCTATCCACGTGAGCGTGCGGTCCGACTGGAGTGCCCGTGGAAGCTGGGCGCCGTCGTCATCGACCTCGTGCACTCATTTTGATTTCAATACGCAATCAAAGTCAAGCGGTCGTTGTTACGGTTGCGTTTCAACGGCGTCGACGGCGTGGGGACATAGATCTCACCGTGAACTGAAAGACTGACGTCGCGAGCATCGAGGGGGCAGCATGGTCCAGGACATCCGGGAGCTGAACCGGTCGGCCGTGCTCACCGAGCTGATGAGCCTGCGGCCGGCGACCCGCAAGCAGATCGCGGAGTCGACCGGCATCTCGGCGGCCACCGTCACGCGAGCGATCGATCAGCTCATCGCCGACGGCATCGTCTGCGAGGTCTCCGAGGTCGTGGTGGAGAAGCGGGGGCGGCGTGCCATCCTGCTCGATCTCGTGGCGGAGCGGTCGCTCGTGATCGGGGTCGATCTCGGGGCGTCGAGCACCCGGATCATCGGCAGCGACCTGCTCGCGAACCCCGTGGTGGCGGTCGAGCTCCCGACACCGTCCGCGCTCGGGTCGGCGGAGCTGGCCCTGTGGCTCGCGCAGCAGGCGAAGTCGGCTCTAGGGGTTCGTTGGGGGGCCGTCGCCGCGGTGAGTCTCGGGCTTCCCGGAGCGGTCGACCAGGTGGAACGGTCGGTGTCGAACGCGCCGAACCTCAAGCAGGTCGAGGATCCCGCGTTCCTCGCGGTCTGCGAGCTCGCGCTCGGGGTGCCGCTGCTGGCCGACAACGACGCGAACCTGGCGCTGCTCGGCGAACTGCGGTTCGGTGCCGCCCGGCACACCCCCTATGCCGCGATGCTGAGCCTCGGGGCCGGTCTCGGCGTGGGGATCGCGATCGACGGGGCGATCCTGCGCGGTCGCCATGGGCTCGTGGGCGAGTTCGGGCAGATCCCCGTGGGGGCGCTCGGGGAGCGGCTGGAGAGCTTCACGACGGGGCCGGGGCTCCTGGCGCGGGCTGCGGCGGCGGGGGTGCCGCTGGAGTCGCCGGCGCGGCTGTTCGGGGCTCGTGATGGCGACGGCGGCGTCGACGGCGCGACCTCGACCGCGGAATTGCGGGCCGACTTCGACCGGGCGCTCGTGACGGTGCTCACCGCCATCGCCGTGTCGAGCGAGCCGGAGACGATCGTGCTCGGCGGGGGCATCGCGAAGTCGCTGGTCGGTGATCTCGGCCGCTACCAGGAGCGGCTCGAGCAGACGATCCGGATCGCGCCCACGCTCACGAGCGCCGAGCTGGGCGATTTCTCGGGTGCGGCGGGGGGCGTGGTGTCGGCGCTCCACGCGGTCTACCTCACGCTGGGGGTCGAGCCGGCGGCGCTCTCGGCGCTTCCCAAGACCGATCTCTTGACGCCTTCGAGTATCGGACGTATATTCAACCAATTGATTGAATAGAGAGGTGGGATCGTGGGCGACGGTCGTGCGGATGCCGATGCGGACGCCGACGACGCTCTCCTCGATCGCGCCTTCCTCGCCCTCGCCGATCCCGTGAGGCGCCGCATCGTCGCGCGCCTCAGCCGAGGACCGGCCACCGTGAACGAGCTCGCCGAGCCGTTCGCCATCACCCTCCAGGCGGTCTCCCGTCACATCCGCGTGCTCGAGGAGGCGGGTCTCGTGACCCGCACCCGCGACGGCCAGCGCCGGCCCGTGCACCTCGCGCCGGCCGCCCTCGAGCCGCTCACCGCGTGGATCGACCGCTATCGCCTCGTGCACGAGCAGCGCTTCCGGGCGCTGGACGCGCTGCTCGCCGCCGGGCCCGACGCTGACGTCGCCGCCGGGCCTGACCATGACAAGGAGTCATCATGACCAACCCCACCACCATCACCGCCCCCGAGGGCCTGCCCTTCATCGAGATCGTGCGCGAGTTCGACGCCCCTGTCGCCGCCGTGCACAACGCCTGGGCCGATCCGTCGCTCGTGGCGACGTGGCTCGGCCCCGACGGCTACGGCATGCAGATCGAGACCTACGACTTCACCTCGGGCGGCCGCTACCGCTACCTGAACACCGACCCCTCGGGCGCGGTGCACGCGTTCCGCGGCTCGTTCCACACGGTCAAGCCCGACCTCATCGTGCAGACCTTCGAGTGGGAGGGCCTCCCCGACCAGGTCTCGCTCGAGTCGATCCGCTTCGAGCCGCTCCCAGGCGACCGCACGCGCCTCACCGGCTGGAGCGTCTTCCCCTCCGTCGACAGTCGCGACGGCATGATCGCCCACGGCATGGAGCACGGCGTCGTGGAGGGCTACGCTCGCCTGGACGCCCTCCTGGCCTGATGAGCCGCCCTCATCTTCTGCTTGTGACGACGCCCCTGCGGCGATAAGATCGGATCATGGCCCCCCTTCTCACGCTCGTCCGCCCCGATGAGAGCTCCCGCTCCGCGGTGGGCGACGACGGCCTGACCGAGGGTCAGCGAATCGAGTGCGCAGAGAACTACCGCGCCACGGCCGCTCGGCCGATGAGCGAGGGCGAGCGGGAGTCCGTTCGCGCCTGGCTCGCCTCGCGTGCACGGTGACCCCACCTGGGTCTCCGGCACTCACGAGCACCGCGCGTCGCTGAACCGGTTCGTCTGCGCCACCCCGGCCAAGCCCCTGTGGGACCGCCGTCGCGGAACCCACCATCCGGAGCCGTGGTCTCTCGCCGTCCAATCCTGGTTCCGGAGGCTGCGTCCGCCGTTGCCGGCGTCCGAGGGTCTGCTGCTCGGCATGGTCGACGACGACGTGGCGGCGGCCTGCCACTTCGGCTTCGACACGTCATGGGAGCAGTTCATCGTCTTCGCGATCGGCACGTCGAGAGACGTCCAGCGTCGCGGACTCGGGTCGGAAGCGCTTCGGCTGTCGCTCGACATCCTCGACCAGAACAGACGGAGACTCGAAATGGACTGCGGCGTCTTCACCCGGATCCACCGTTCGAACACCGCGAGCAGAGCCCTCTTCGCGAGCCAGGGGTTCGAATACCTGGGTGTCGAAGGGGACTACGAGAACTGGGTCGGCACAACAGGGTGACACGTGCGGAGGGCAAGAGATTCGAACTCTTGAGGGCTATTACACCCCACCAGTTTTCAAGACTGGCTCCATCGGCCGCTCGGACAGCCCTCCCGATCGCCGGAGCGATCGTGTCGAGTTTAGCGGCACCGCGGGATCACGGGTGAGGGTGCCCGTCAGAGGGTGGCGAGCACCGCCGCCACGCCGTCGTCGTGCACCGAGGCCGTGACCTCGGTGGCCTCAGCGATCACGTCGTCCGGAGCCTGCGCCATCGCCACCGCGCGGCCGCCCTCGGCGCCCGCCCAGCGGAACATGTCGACGTCGTTGCGGCCGTCGCCCACCACCATCACCCGAGAGCGCGGGATGCCGAGCGCCTCGCGCACGCGCTCGAGCCCCGTGGCCTTGTTCACGCCGTCGGGAGCGATGTCGAGCCACGCGGTCCAGCCGATCGAGTACGAGACCCGGTGCAGCCCCATCCGCTCCACGATCGCGAGGAAGTCCTCCATGTCGTGGTCGGGCGAGACCACCACCACACGCGTCGCCTCCGTCTCGAGCAGCTGCTCGAAGGGCACCTGCTCGCTCGAGGCGCCCAGCACCGTGTCGGGGAACGACTCGGTGTAGAGGAACCGGCCATCCGCATCCTCGACCGCGTAGACCGCCTCGGCCAGATGCGTCCGGATGCGCGAGAGCACACCCGACGGATCGAACGTCTCGACGTGGTGCTGCCGGTAGCCGAGGGGCGCCGTGGCATCCCGGATCAGGGTGATCGCGCCGTTCGCGCACACCACGTACTCGGGCACGATGTCGAGCTGCTGCAGCACCGGGAGGGTGTGCGCGACCGAACGGCCGGTGGCGAGCATGACCTCGTTGCCCTCGGCGGCCACCCGGCGCACCTCGGCGCCGACGACGCCGCTCAGCGTGCCGTCCTCGTGCAGCACGGTGCCGTCGATGTCGAGCGCCACGAGCCAGGGGCCGGAGCTGGTGCGGGAGCCAGCGCTCACGGCGCCTCGATCAGCGACAGGCCGCCGAGGTAGGGGCGCAGCACCTCGGGGATGACGACCGTGCCGTCCTCCTGCTGGTGCGTCTCGAGCAGCGCCACGATCCACCGCGTGGTGGCGAGCGTGCCGTTGAGGGTCGCCACGGGAGCCGTCTTGCCCGACTCGGTGCGGTAGCGGGTGTCGAGCCGGCGCGCCTGGTAGGTCGTGCAGTTCGAGGTCGAGGTGAGCTCGCGGTAGGTCTCCTGCGAAGGCACCCAGGCCTCGGTGTCGAACTTGCGCGCGGCACTCGAGCCGAGATCGCCGGCCGCCACGTCGATCACGCGGTACGACAGCCCGAGATCGGTGAGCATGCCCTCCTGGTACGACAGCAGCGCCTCGTGCTCGGTCTCGGCGTTCTCGGGCAGCACGTAGCTGAACATCTCGAGCTTGTTGAACTGGTGCACGCGCAGGATGCCGCGGGTGTCCTTGCCGTGCGAGCCGGCCTCGCGGCGGTAGCAGGTCGACCAGCCGGCATAGCGGAGGCCGCCGTCCGGCACATCGAGGATCTCGCCCATGTGGAATCCGGCGAGCGCCACCTCGCTCGTACCGGTGAGGAAGAGGTCGTCGGCGGGGAGGTAGTAGACCTCGTCGGCGTGCTCGCCGAGGAAGCCCGTGCCGTCCATGGTCTCGGGCCGCACGAGGGTGGGGGTGATCAGCGGAGTGAAGCCCGCGGCGAGCGCCCGGTCGAGAGCGAGGTTCATGAGCGCGAGCTCGAGCCGCGCACCCATGCCGGTGAGGAAGTAGAAGCGGGCACCCGAGACCTTCGCCCCGCGCGCGAGGTCGAACATCTTCAGCGACTCGCCGAGCTCGACGTGGTCGCGGGGCGTGAAGTCGAACCTCGGCCTGGTGCCGACCTCGCGGAGGGTCACGAAGTTCTCCTCGCCGCCGGCCGGAACACCGTCGACGACGATGTTCTGGATCTTGCGGGCGGTCTCGGTGAACAGCGCCTCGGCATCCGTCGCCCGCTGGCTGGCGGCCTTCACCCGGGCCGCGAGCTCCTGGGCCTGGGCCACGAGCGCCTTCTTCTCCTCCTTGGGAGCGGCCGCGACCTGCTTGCCGAAGGCGTTCTGCTCGGCCCGCAGGTTCTCGAACTCGAGGATGGCGGCGCGGCGCTCGGTGTCGGCGGCGAGGGCCGCATCGACGAGGTCGACGGACGCCCCGCGGGCGGCTTGCGATTCGCGGACGACATCGGGCTTTTCCCGCAGGAGCACTGGATCGATCACGGCATCCATCCTAGCTTCGCGGGGTTTGCCGGGCTGAGCCGCTACGGTGAACGCGTGACGACGGATGGCGGGGGCTCGGGGGCACGACGGCCGCTCCGCGCCGCCATCGTGGTGAACCCGGTCAAGGTCGACGCGACGAAGCTCCGCGGGCTCGTGGCCGCGGCCGAGAAGGCGGCCGGCTGGGGCGAGACGATGTGGTTCGAGTCGACCGTCGACGATTCGGGGCAGCTGGTGACGCGCGAGGCGCTGACGCAGGGGGCCTCGGTCGTGATGGCCGCGGGCGGAGACGGCACGGTGCGCGCGGTGGCGGAGGGGCTCCGCGGCACGGGGGTGCCGCTCGGGCTGCTGCCCGTGGGCACGGGCAACCTCCTCGCCCGGAACCTCGCGGTGAACCTCTCCGACGTCGAGCTCGCGGTCTCGATCGCCTTCACGGGCTCGGATCGCGCGATCGATCTCGGGCTGGTCACGGCCACGCGGGGCGACGGGAGCGTGGAGGAGCACGCGTTCCTCGTGATGGCGGGGCTCGGGATCGATGCGCAGATGATCGCGAAGACGAACGTCAAGCTCAAGAAGAGGGTGGGCTGGCTCGCCTACGTCGACGGCATCGGGCGGGCGCTGCCGGCGCTGAAGCCCGTGAAGCTGCGGTTCCGGCTCGACGGCGGGCCGTGGAGGTCGACGAGCGCGCACACCGTGATCGTGGGCAACTGCGGGCTCCTGCCCGGCGGGCTGCTGCTGATTCCGGATGCGCGGCCCGACGACGGGGTGCTCGACATCGTGGCGCTGCGGCCGGAGGGACCGCTCGGCTGGCTGAAGGTGTGGAACAAGCTCGCGTTCGAGAACGGGGTGCTGCGGCGGTCGGCGGCGGGGCGGAAGCTGATCGACCTCAACAACGACGTGCGCTCGGTGTCGTACTCGACGGGGCGCGACTTCGAGCTGACCCTCGACGTCACGGAGGAGATCCAGCTCGACGGCGACGCGTGGGGCACCGCTCGCGCCGTGCACTGCCGCGTCGACCCGGGCGCCCTCCTCGTCCGCGTGCCCCGCACGACCTGACGCTCGCGACGCGCCCTCCGCCTGACGCGCCCCTCCCGTCCGCGCGCCCGCGCGACTTGACAGTAAGTGCGCTCATCAGGCGTGACTTGACACAAGATGTGCCAAGTCGAGGCTTATTCGCGCATCTACTGTCAAGTCGCGGGGTGGCGCCGCGGGACGGGAGAGCTCGGGTCGCGGGGCGGGCGGGGGCGGGGCCGCGGATGCTCAGCGCGAGCGGCGGGGCCGGGTGCGGCCCGGGGCGGCGGGCTTCTTCTTGCCGCGGGCGCCCGACGACTTCGCCTTGGCCGCACGCGCCTCGGCCGCCTTCGCCTTGGCGACCGCCGTGGGCTTGAGCTTCTTGGCCGCCTCGATGGCCTCGACCGTCTCCGCACCTCGCGTGCTGTTCGCCGTGCGCCCGCGCACCACCCCCACGAACTCGTCGATCAGGCGCCAGCGCTCCGGCTCCGCCTCGAGCACCTCCGGGCTCTGCACGTCGGCGCGCCAGATGAGTGCGACCCGCACCTCGTCGTCCGACCCCTGCTCCCCCGCGAAGTCGCGCGACACCACGTCGCGCCGCGAGTGCAGCCGCGCCACCGACTTCGGCACCACGAGGTAGCCGACGCCCGCGGCCACGAGCTCCGTCGCATCCGCACCGCCCGTGGGGCCCGCCGCGATCTCGAGCCGCTGCAGCGCCGGACGCCCGGCCGCCACCTCCTGCTCCGCGATCTCGGCGATGTCGGCCGCGGTGACCTGCTCGAGCAGACCGAGCTCGTGCTCCTTCGGCAGCACCACGACCGGCAGCTCGGTGTAGAGCGGGATGGCGCGATAGCCGTCGGCCGGCACCGGGAGCCGCACGAGGGCCACGTCGGCCGCATCCGTGTCGAGCAGCGCCAGCGCGTCGGCCGTGGCCGTGGGGTACGACTCGAGGGGGAGGATGCCGAGCGGGCTCTCCGGCATGCGTTCGTTCCACACGCCGAACCACTTCGAGGGGGTGACCCCGGGGGCGAACGCGACGCGAAGGGGCATGCGCCCAAGGATACCCGCGCCGCCCGGCTACTCTGGGGGGATGAGCCCCGAGAAGACACCGCAGACCATGAAGCCGGCGACGGCCGCGAAGAAGCTCGGAATCTACCTGCCCGCAGCTCCCGCCGAGTTCCAGGAGCAGCCCGTCACCCGCGGCGCCCTCAACGAGCTGCTGCAGACGCCGCCGGAGTGGCTCGTCGAGCTGCGACTGCACGGGCCGCATCCGCGTGACGTGGTGGCCCGCAAGCTCGGCGTCTCCATCTCCGGGCTCGCCCGCGGGGAAGTGACCGAGGCGCTCACGACCGACGAGATCACTGCGCTGCTGCAGTCGCCGCCCGAGTGGCTCGTGACCGAGCGCGCGACGCAGGCCGCCGTGCGCGAGGAGAACCGCCGCGTGAAGGACGTCAAGGCCGGCAAGGCCGCCGCGCGCGAGGAGCGCGACGCGGAGTAACCGTCGCCCCTCCCGTCGCCCGTCGCC
>NZ_JAHFUY010000046.1 GCF_023264895.1 Herbiconiux sp.
TGGGCGCGACCGGCGTCGAGCTGCGCCTGGCCCGCGTCGAGCTGCGTGCGGCCGGCATCGGCCTGGGTGCGGCCGGCGTCGAGCTGGGCGGCCTGGGCGGCCTGCTGGGCCTGGGCGTCGAAGGGATCGATGACCGCGGCGACCCCGTCGAGGTCGCGCGCGCTCGTGGCCGCCTCGGTGATCGCCTGCTTCTGCTCGTCGGTGAAGGGCTCGCCGTCGGTCGTGCGGTAGACGACCGTTCCGGTGCCGCCCGCGGTGTCCGGGAGCTTCTCGGCGAGCGCGTCGGTGACCGCCCCGGAGGCCGTGCCGGGGATGTCGAAGCTGTTGCTGAGGGTGCCGCCGATGGCGAAGAACGCCCCCACGGAGATGCCGAGGATCACGACCCAGGCGACGATCACGGGCCAGGCCCGGCGGGCGGCGAACGAACCAAGACGGTACAGCAGGGAAGCCACGGGATCTCCTTCAGACCTGCTTGAGCATACGCGACGTCTCGTCTAGAGACTGGGGGTACCCTGAGGGGGTGAACGAGCAGGCGTCGGGGCATCGCACGGGCCCTGTGCGGAGCGCAGCCGCTCGCGACGCCATCCTCGCCGCCACCGCGCGCCTCTTCCAGGGCCAGGGCTACGACCACCTCACGATCGAGGGCATCGCCAAGGAGGCGGGGGTCGGCAAGCAGACCATCTACCGCTGGTGGCCGAGCCGGGGAGCCCTGATCGCCGAGTGCCTCACCGACGGCCGGCTCATCCCGATCGACTTCGACGTGCCGTACACGGGCGACCTGCTGCGCGACGTCGAGGAGTGGCTCGGCTCGGTGCTCGCCATCCTCGAGACCCCGCACGGCGCCATGCTGCTGCGCTCGCTCGTCTCGGCCGCGGCGGAGGACGCGGAGGTGGGCGACCACCTCAGTGCGAGCCTCGGTGTCGACCGCCACCTGGCCGAGCGCCTGGCCGCCGGCATCCTCGACGGTCAGCTCGCCGCCGACGCCCCCGTCGAACTGCTCGGCCACGCGGTGCTCGGCACCATCATCGTGCAGAGCCTCACCCGGCGGCCCGACGTCGCCGGCGCCCTCCGCGAACTCGTGCGCTACCTGGTGACCGCGCGGTGAGCAGCCGTGCGCGCCGGCGGGAGCGCAGCAGGCTCGTGCGGGCGGTGCGACTCTGGCGCACCCGGAACCCGCAGACCTTCACCGAGAAGGTGCGCTACAAGATGCTCCGCGACCATCGGCCGCTCCTCGTGACCTTCGCCGACAAGGCGGCGGTGCGCGAGCACGTGGCCGAGCGGATCGGATCGGCGTACCTCCCGCAGGCGTTCGCCGTGCTCGACGACCCGGCCGAGCTGCTGCGGCTCGAGCTCCCTGAGCGCTACGTCGTCAAGCCCACGCACGGCAGCGGTGCCGCCATCGTGGTGAGCCCGGAGGCGCCCGCCGACGCCGAGCTGCCGCCCGCGCGGTGGAGCTGGGTCTACCGGCACGTGCGCCCGGAGGCCGCGCGGCGCGAGCTGCTGGTGGGGATCGCCGAGCACTGGGCCACCCAGCTCTACGGCCAGGGGCCCAACCGCGAATGGGCCTACGGCCGGGTGCCGCCGAAGGTGATCGTGGAGGAGATGCTCGAGGGCGAGGGCGGAGGCATCCCCGACGACTTCAAGTTCTTCGTGTTCCACGGACGGTGCCACCACATCCAGGTCGACGCCGGCCGCTTCGAGGGGCGCACGCAGGACTTCCACCGGCCCGACTGGGAGCACCTGCCGCTCAGCGGCGGGCCGCCCTGGATCGATCCGCCGCGGCCCCGCCCCGACCGGCTCGACGAGATGATCGCCGTCGCCGAGCGGCTCGGGGAGGGCACCGACTTCGTGCGGGTCGACCTCTACCTGCTGCCCGACCGCATCGTGTTCGGCGAGCTCACGAGCTACCCCGCGGGCGGCGACAGCCCGTTCGAGCCCGCGAGCTTCGACGCCGAGTTCGGCCGGCCCTGGACCGTGCCGCGGCGCTACCGCTGACCGGTGGCGATCGCAGCGCCGGAACGACGGATGCCCCGCCCGGTACGAGACCGGACGGGGCATTCTGGTGCAGGATCAGGCCCGCACTATCAGGCCCGCAGGATCAGGCGCGACGGCCCTTGCGGCCGAAGATGAGGCCGTAGATCAGCAGCACGATGATCGACCCGCCGATGGCGAGGAGCCAGGTCTGGATCGACCAGAACTCCTCGAGGTTCGCGTTGAAGAGCAGGCCGCCGAGCCAGCCGCCGAGGAGCGCTCCGATGACGCCGAGGATGAGGGTGATGAACCACCCTCCGGCCTGCTTGCCGGGGATGATCAGCTTGGCGATGGCGCCGGCGATGAGGCCGAGGATGAGGAAGGCGATGAAGCTCATTGCTGTGTTCCGTTTCTGTAGGGTGCGGGTTGGAGCCTGGCCCGATCCGGGCGATCCGGCAATGGGTCGGCCCCGCTTTGCATCGCGGCCCCGGATGTGCAGGTGCGCAGGCGCACCGGATCGCTGGCGCACCGGGGTGCTGGTATGCCGGTGGCTGGTGCCCTCAGCTCGCGAGCACCGCGAGCTCGGCGAGCACCCGCGGGTCGGCCAGCACCCGGAAGTGGCCTCCCGTCGCGAGCTCCACGTTCTTCGCCCCCGGAAGGGCGCTGCCGCCCGGGATGTGCGGATCGAAGCGGCCGTAGACCGAGACGATCCGCGCGTTGACCGACTGCCGGTGCGACAGCTCCACGAGGGTGGCATCGCCCGGGCGGAAGATGCGCAGGCTCGGCGCGAGCATGAACCGTGCGTAGACCGAACCGCCGAAGGGCGTCGCGACCGCGAGCATCGACCGGATGCGCTCGGCCGACGACCCGAGCGACATCGCGTACTTGCCCACCAGCCCGCCCTTGCTGTGCGCCACGAGCACCACGCCCGAGAGGTCGTGCTCGTCGAGGTAGTCGGCCACGTGCCCGGCGGCATCCGGAACGGGGCGGTTGTTCCAGCGGAGCGGCCCGATCACGTGCACCGGATGCCCGCGGTCGTGCAGGGCGGCGATGAGCGGCTGCAGGAAGCGCCAGGTCTCGTAGACCCCGGGCACGACCACGATGGGGGCGCGATCGCCGTCGTGGAACGAGTCCGGATCGGCGCGGCTGAGCACCGAGCGCACCTGCCAGTGCACGGCGTAGGCGTAGTCGCGCGCCCACCAGCCCGCGATCCGGAGCCGGTCGGCGATCCCGTGCGGATGCCAGCGTGGGGTGTCGGTCATGGGCGTGCTCTCCTCACGCGCCCGTCCCCTGTTCCGCGCCCGCCTGCACCCGCCGCACGCCGAGCGACAGCACCGCATCGGCGACAGCGCGCGGAGCGGTGTGCTGCACGACGTGGCGGTGGCCCGGCACGACCGCGAGCCTCCCGTCGACGGCCCGGTCGCGGAGACGGCGGCACCACGCTATCCCGGCGATCGGATCGAGCCCGCCGCGCACGACGAGGAGCGGGACGGCCAGCTCGGCCACGCGTCGCTCGATCGGGTAGGTGAGCATGGGCTCGGACTGGCGGAGGAACCAGGCGGGACCGCAGCGCAGGTAGTCGAGGAGCACCACGAGATCGACGTCGGGGGGTTCGACGAGGATGTCGATGCCGAGAGCGAGGGCCTGCGCCGGGAGGCTCCGATGCCGGTCGTCGGCGACGGGGCCGACGATCACGACGCCCGTGGCGCGATCCGGTCGCTGCACGGCGAGCTCGACCACCCACTGCGCCCCCATGGAGTGACCGAGCAGCACGCCGGCCGGAATGCCGAGGAGGTCGAGCGCGGCCCCGAGCGCCCTGGCCATCTCGGCCACCGAGGGCGAGTGGCCCGGCTTCGGGAGACCGCCGAACCCGGGGAGATCGATGGAGTGCACCTCGCCGTGGAGCGCGAGCTCGTCGTGCAGGCGGGAGAGGTAGCGGTGCGAGGCGCCGATGCCGTGCACGAGCACGTGCACCGGAGGCGCCGCGCTGCCCACCTGGCCATTCTCGGGCGCCACTGCCGTGCTGAAGGCGCGGAATTCCATCTCGCCCACCGTCACGCTCCGTTCGAGCGTCGTGGGGGGCTGTCGTCGTTCCGGCATTCTGCTCCTCGGGCTGTGGGCCCGAACCAGGCCCCCTGCCAGCATCTGCTGTTTCGCCCGGCACCGCTCGTTCCGGCGGGACCGGGCTCGTCAGCTGATGCTGCGGCCCTCCAGCGCCGCCTGCAGGATGCCCTCGAGGTCGCGTTCGTGCACCGGCCGCGGATTGCTCGAGGGCACGAGCGGCAGGATGAGCCCGGCGCTCTCGGGGATGCTCTCGGCCCGGTAGCCCACGTCGGCGAGCGCGCGCGTGGCGGGGATCGAGGCGTAGAGCGAGTCGAGGCCCTCGACCGCGCTCGAGGCACCGAGCGCTCGGGCGATCCGCTCCTCCGCCTCGGCCGAGGCCCCCACGTTGAACGCGAGCACCTGCGGCAGCACCGCGGAATGGGTCTGCGCGTGCGGCAGGTCGTAGGCACCGCCGAGCACGTGGCAGATCTTGTGGTGGAGGCCCGAGCCCGCCGAGGCGAAGGCGACCGCCGAGACGTATGCCCCGTAGAGCATGCGCTCGCGCGCGGGCACGTCGCCCAGGTCGGCGACGATCGCGGGGAGCGCCGCGGCGACCTCGCGGATGCCCTCCTCGGCGAGCGCCCGGTTGAGCGGATCCGAGTTCGGCGCCCACATCGAGTCGATGCAGTGGGCGATGGCGTTGAGACCCGAGGCCACGGAGAGGTCGACGGGCAGGCTCAGCGTGAGCGCGGCGTCGTAGATCACGACGGCCGGGAGCACGACGTCGTCGACCCCCGTGGTCTTGCGGGAGTCGGTCGTGAGGCCCCAGACGTTCGTGGCCTCGGATCCGGCGTAGGTGGTGGGCACGGCCACGATCGGCAGCCGCTCGGTGAGCGCGATGGCCTTCGCGAGCCCCGTGGTCGAGCCCCCGCCCACCGACACCACGAGGTCGATGCCGGCCTCGCGCGCGGCGGCCCGCGCCCGCTCGGCGTGCGCGATGGGCACGTGCGGCGCCACGTCGTCCCAGTGCAGCGCCACCTCGATGCCGGCGGCGATGCTGCGGGCGAGCTCGGCCTCGGAGGGCGCCGCGATCACCATGACGGCCCCGGCACCCCTCTCGGCGACCTCGGCGGCGAGCGCTGCGGCGGCGTCGCCGGAACCGAAGCGCACGCGCTGGGGCAGGGTGCGGTGGTCGAACTTCATGGTGTCTCCTCGTGATCGCGCAGCCGGTTCAGGAACACGCGGGCGTCGGCCGCCGCCCGCTCGGTGATGCCGTGCTCGTCGCCCGGCTCGACGAGCACGTCGGCCTGGGCTCCGGCGAGCGCGAGCAGCCTGGTCGTGTCGGCGACCCGGAAGGCGGGCACCCAGGGGTCGTGGTCGATCGAGCGCAGCAGCACGGGCACACCCCGGCGGAGGGTGCCCACGCGCCGGGCGACGGTCTCGGACTCGAGCGGTTCGGCGCCGACGTAGCCGCCCGTGAAGAGCACGGCGCCGACCACGGGCACGTTCCGCGTGAGCAGGAAGTGCGACAGCGTGCACGCCCCCTGCGAGAAGCCGAGCAGCGCCACGCGGGCGAAGCCGGCCTCGTGCGCCGCGGCCACGCTCGCCTCGACCACGTCCAGCGCCCGTTCGAGGTGCTCGGCGTTCTCGGGCGCGGGGTCGAGGAAGGGATGCGGATACCAGGAGTTGCCCACGGCCTCCGGCGCGAACCAGCGCAGGCCCGCCACGCCGAGCCGTTCCGACAGGCCGCGCACGAACGGCACGTCCTGGGTGCGGCCGTGCAGCCCCACCACGGCGAGCGCCTGCGGGTCGCTCGCCTCGGCGTCGCCCCAGACCTGCGGTTCCACGGTGGTCTCCGTCATCCGATCATCCCTTCCTCGTCACCCGTCGTCACACGATCCGATCAGTGCCCGTCGTGCTCAGTGCCGTCGCGCTCAGTCCTCGTCGCGCAGCGGCTCGAGGCGGGCCATGATCGACTCGCGCTCGTGCTCGAAGAACGGCGGCAGCATGAAGGCGCGGCCGAGCTCCTCGGGCGACTCGTCGCAGTCCCAGCCGCCCTCGTTGTGCGTCACGGCCAGCTCGAACAGCGCGCCACCCGGGGTGCGCACGTAGTGCGACTTGAAGTAGGTGCGGTCCTTGAGCTCCGAGATGTCGGTGTAGCCGGCGCCCTCGATGTCGAACTTCACCTCGTTCTGGTTCTCGAGGTTGTCGAGGTTCCAGGCGAAGTGGTGGTACGCGCCGGAGCCGTAGCGCCAGGTGCCCTGCTCGTCGGTGCGGTTGCCGGTGAGCTCCACGAAGTTGCCGACGTCGGCGTTGCCCACGCGGTAACGGGCGCGGTCGCCCTCCTCCTCGACCTCGCTCGAGGCGAAGAACGCCTCCTTGCCGAAGTCGACCATGCGGTCCTGGTCGAACACGTGGATGCCCACGCCGTAGATGCCGTGGATCGCGTACTCGATGCCCACGCCGTTCTTCGTGTAGCCCTCACGCGGGTCGTTCTCGACCTCGATCAGCACGTACTCGATGCCGGAGGGGTGGCGGAGGTTCAGTCGGCGGCCGCCGAACACGTCCTCGAAGCTGTTCTCGACACCGTGCTCGGTGAGCCGCTTCGACCAGAACTCGAGCGATCCGGTGGGCACCGAGAGCAGCACCTCACGCGCCTGGTTGGTGCCGCGGATGCCGTAGAGCCCCACCTGCGCCCACGGGAACGTGGTGATCACGGCCGAGGGGTCTCCGCCGGCGTTCGAGTAGTAGAGGTGGTACACCGGCGTGCCGCCGTCGTAGAGCACCGTCTTCTTGATGAAACGCAGGCCGAGGACCCGCGTGTGGAAGTCGACATCCTCCTGCGCATGCCCTACCGAGAGGGTCACGTGGTGGGAACCGGCGACATACGTCATTGTTATCTCCTTGTTGGTCGTCTACTGCGGATGCCCGATGCTTTACTCCGTCGGGGCGGAGGGTTCTCTGTAGACCGCGTTCCGGTCGACCTCGCGGTAGACCGTCGGCGCGACGGGGTGCTCGATCTCCTCGGCCAGGTGACCGAGGAGGCCGGCGGTGCGGGCGAGCAGCGCGAAGCCGCGCAGGAGCTCGACCGGCAGACCGGCGTCGGCGAGAGCGGCTCCGGCGACGCCGGCTCCGTTCAGCGGAAGGGTGCGGCCGATGATGTCGGGGTGCACGCGGCCGATGGCCTCGAACAGCTCGAGGTAGGGGCCCTTGACCCCGGCCTCGGCGGCGATGCCGATGATCACCGGGGTGCGGGGGTCGCCCTGCTTGTGCACCGGATGGCCGAGCCCCGGCACCGTGCCGCCGGTCGCGGCCGTCGCGGTGATCGCGGCGCGGGCCGCGTCGTCCCAGTCGGCCGCGGTGAAGGCGGTCGTGTCGCCGAGGGTCGACAGCACGCCCTGGAGGTAGAGCCCGGTGTCCTCGGTCACGCCGAGGAAGCGGGATCCGCCGCCCAGGAGGCCCGCCGCGAGGGCTCCCTGCAGCGAGTCGGGGGCGCTGTAGTAGGTGAGGCGCGCGGCGATCGCGGTGGGGGTGAAGCCGTGGTCGGCGAGCGAGACGAGCACCGCCTCGAACACGCGCAGCTGGCCGGGTGTCGGGCGGCGGCGGGCCACCAGGAGGTAGGCGAGCTCGCCGAAGCCGATCTGCCCGATGAGCTCGCCGGCCAGGTCGTGGCCGAGGAGGGAGATGGAGTCGGCGTCGCTCGTGCCGATGCTCGTGGGGTACTCGGGGCGGTCGTGGTCGGGGCGGTCAGGCACGGGGGGCCTCCTCCTCGGTCAGCCAGGCGCGCACGGCGTCGTCGTGCTCGCCGAGAGCGGGCGGCGGGGCCGCGTGGCGAGCCGGGGTGCGGGAGAACGCGATCGGGTTGCGGATGACGGGCACCGCGTGCTCGCCGTCGCCCACGGTCACCACCGGATCGAGACCGAGGCGCTCGGCGAGCGCGATCCCGCCGTCGATCGTGTTGATGGGCCCGCACGGCACGCCCGCCTCGGTGAGCCGCTCGAACCAGTCGGCGACGGTGCGCTCGGCGAGGGCCCCGACGAGCAGCGGCCGGAGCTCGGCACGGTTGCGGTTGCGGTCCTCGGTGCGGGCGAAACGGGGGTCGTCGGCGAGGGCAGGGAGCCCGAGGGCGGTGGCGAGCCGGCCGAACTGGCCGTCGTTGGCGGCCACGACGATGAGCTCGCCATCCTGGGTCGGCAGCGGCTCGTAGGGGAACAGGCTCGGATGCGCGTTGCCCATGCGGAACGGCACGGTTCCGGCAGCGACCACGGTGGAGCTGTGGTTGGCCATGGCGGCGAGGGCGGTCGAGAGGAGGTTGACCTCGATGTGCTGACCCTCGCCGTGTTTGCCGTCACCGTGCTCTCGGTCGTCGGTGCTGTCGCGGTGGCGGAGGGCGGCGAGGACGCCGACGACCGCGTTCAGGCCGGTCATCACGTCGAACACCGAGACGCCGCTGCGGTAGGCGGGGCCGTCGGCGTCGCCCGTGAGGCTCATGAGGCCCGAGGCCGCCTGCACGATGAGGTCGTAGCCGGGCAGCGCGGCGCCGCCCGCCGTGCCGAAGCCGCTGATGGAGGCGTAGACGACAGCGGGGTTGGTGGCGGCGACGGAGTCGTAGTCGAGGCCGAAGCGGGCGAGACCGCCCGGCCGGAAGTTCTCGATCACCACGTCGGCCCGCCGCGCGAGCTCCTGCGCCAGGGCGCGGTCGGCCTCGTCGCCGAAGTCGAGCACCACCGAGCTCTTGCCGCGGTTGACGCCGAGGTAGTAGGTCGAGACGCCGTCGCGCTCGGGCGGGGCCCAGGAGCGGGTCTCGTCGCCGGCCGGGCTCTCGACCTTCACCACGCGGGCGCCGAGGTCGGCGAGCAGCTGGGTGGCGTAGGGGCCTGCGAGCACGCGCGAGAAGTCGGCGACCAGGATGCCGTCGAGAGCCCCGGGCGTGGGGGCGCCGCCCTCCGCGGGCAGGGCGGGCCGGCCGTCCTGCGCCGTCACCGTCGCCTCCCCAGTCGCGTGAGCTCGAGGTCGGCCCCGATGGCGTCGGCCGCCGCCACGAGGGCGGGGGCGAAGTCGGCCTCGATCCGCTCGATCGTGGCCACGCCCACCGTGGTCGAGACGTTGATGGCGGCCACCACCCGGCCGTTCCGGCGCACCGGAGCGGCGATCGAGCGGAGCCCCACCTCGAGCTCCTGGTCGACGGCGGCCCAGCCGCGCTCCCGCACGGCGGCGATCTCGGTGCGCAGCACCTCGCGATCCGTGAGCGTCTTCGCCGTGAGGCCCACGGGCTGCACGGCGTCGAGGAGCCGGTCGAGCTCGGGCTCGGGGAGGCCCGCGAGCAGCACGCGGCCCATCGAGGTGGCGTAGGCGGGGAAGCGCGTGCCGACGGTGATGGCCACGGCCATGATGCGCCGCACGGGCACGCGGGCCACGTAGACGATGTCGCCGCCGTCGAGCACCGAGGCCGAGGTCGACTCGCCGAGCTCGTGCGCGAGCTGCTCGAGGTGCGGGAGCGCGACCTCGGGCAGGGTGAGCGCGCTGAGATAGCCGAAGCCGAGCTCGAGCACGCGCGGCGTGAGCGAGAACTGCTTGCCGTCGGTGCGCACGTAGCCGAGCTCCACGAGGGTGAGGAGGAAGCGGCGGGCGGTGGCGCGCGTGAGGCCGGTGCCGCGGGCGACGTCGCTGAGCGTCTGCACGGGCAGGTCGGCGGTGAAGGCCTTGATCACCTCGAGGCCGCGCGCGAGCGACTGCACGTACTGCTCCCCCGGCACGCGGGCGCCCGGGTCGCCCGCACGATCGGCGGGATCGGCAGCACCGGCAGCGGCACCGGCGCCGGCGGCGGTCTCCACGGCGCTCATCGCTCGAGCACCACGGCGAGGCCCTGGCCCACGCCGATGCAGATGGCGGCCACGGCGACCCCGCCGCCCCGCCGCGCGAGCTCGTGGGCGGCGTGACCGATGATCCGGCCGCCCGATGCGCCGAGCGGGTGCCCGATCGCGATCGCGCCACCGTGGATGTTGACCTTCGCCGGATCGAGCTCGGGCCAGAGCTTCAGGCACGCCAGCGACTGCGCCGCGAAGGCCTCGTTGAGCTCCACCACGTCGACGTCGGCCCAGGTCTTCCCGGCGTTCGCGAGTGCCCGGTTCGCGGCCTCGACGGGCCCGATGCCGAACATGTCCGGGTCGACCGCCGCGACCCCGCGCCCGATGATGCGGGCGAGCGGCTCGGCGTCGATGGGGGCGTCCTCGGCCCCCACGATCACCATCGAGGCGCCGTCGTTCAGCGGCGACGCGTTGCCGGCCGTGATGGTGCCCTCCGGCCGGAACGCCGGCTTGAGCCCCGCGAGCGACTCCACGGTCGAGTCGGGGCGGATGCCCTCGTCGCGTGCGAGGTCGACCCCGGGCACGGCCACCATCTCGCCGTCGTACATCCCGGCGTCCCAGGCCGCTGCGGCCGCCACATGGCTCGCCGCCGCGAACGCGTCCTGCTCCTCGCGGGTGATGCCGTGCTTCTCGGCCAGCAGCTCGTTCGACTCGCCGAGCGAGATCGTCCACTCCTTCGGCATCCGCTTGTTCACGAGTCGCCAGCCCAGCGTGGTCGAGTGCAGCGTCTCGTTGCCGGCCGGGTAGCCGCGCTCGGGCTTCTGCAGCACCCACGGGGCCCGGCTCATCGACTCCACGCCGCCCGCCAGCACGAGGCGGGAGTCGCCGGACTCGATCGCACGGCTCGCATCCATGACGGCCTGCAGGCTCGATCCGCAGAGCCGGTTGACGGTCACGCCGGGCACCGAGGTGGGGAGCCCGGCGAGCAGCACAGCCATGCGCGCGACGTCGCGGTTGTCCTCGCCGGCCTGGTTCGCCGCTCCGGCCACGACGTCGTCGATGAGTGCGGGGTCGAGCTCCGGATGCCGGTCGAGCACACCGCGCACCACCGTGGCGAGCAGGTCGTCGGGCCGCACGCCCGCCAGGGCCTTGCCGAACCGGCCGAACGGCGTGCGCACGGCGTCGTAGACGAAACTCGCGGTCATGATCGCATCCCCTTGGTGTCGTCGCTGCCGCGGTGGCCCTCGCCGTCGTGGCCGGTCGCATCCTGAAGCTCCAGGCCGGTGAGCCCACGAAGCTCGTCGAGGGTCGTGTCGCCGAAGACCTCGGTCACGGCGAGCCCGGCGGCGGTCACGTCGAACACCGCCCGGTCGGTGTAGACCCGGCTCACGCAGGCGACGCCGGTGAGCGGATAGGTGCACGCGGCGACGAGCTTCGACCCGCCGTCGCGGGTGAGCAGATCCGTCATCACCCAGACGCTCTTGGCGCCGATCGCGAGGTCCATCGCCCCGCCGACCGCCGGGATCGCCCCGGGAGCGCCGGTGTGCCAGTTCGCGAGGTCGCCGCGTTCGGAGACCTGGAAGGCGCCGAGCACGCAGATGTCCAGGTGCCCGCCGCGCATCATGCCGAACGAGTCGGCGTGATGGAAGTAGGAGGCGCCCGGAAGCTCGGTCACGGGCTGCTTGCCGGCGTTCATGAGGTCGGGGTCGACGAGGCCGGGCTCGGGAGCCGGGCCCATGCCGAGCATGCCGTTCTCGGTGTGCAGGATGATCTCGAGCCCCGCGGGAAGGGCGTCGGCGATGAGGGTGGGGGCGCCGATGCCGAGGTTCACGATCGCGCCCTCGGGGATGTCCTGGGCGATGCGCGCCGCCAGGGCACGCCGGTCGAGGCCGGGTCGGTCAGGGGCGGGCCGGTCGAGGCCGGGCCGGTCAGGGGTGGGCCGGTCGAGGCCGGGCCCATCGAGGGCGCCGCGGTCGAGGCCGCTCATGCGGGTGCCCCCACGAACTCGCCGTCGCGGAGCCAGGGCCGCTCCCCCACCTCGACCACGCGGTCGACGAAGATGCCCGGGGTCACGACGGCCTCGGGGTCGAGGGCGCCCAGCTCCACGACCTCGTCGACCTGCACGACGGTGGTGCGTGCCGCAGCCGCCATGAGCGGACCGAAGTTGCGGGCGGTGCGGCGGTAGACGAGGTTGCCCCAGCGGTCGGCGCGGTAGGCCGAGATGAGGGCGACGTCGGCGCGCAGCGGGTATTCGAGGATGTAGTCGCGGCCGTCGATGGTGCGCGCCTCCTTGCCCTCGGCCACCGTGGTGCCGACGCCGGTGGGGGTGAAGAACGCGCCGATGCCGGCTCCGGCGGCGCGGATGCGTTCGGCGAGGTTGCCCTGCGGCACGAGCTCGAGCTCCACCTCGCCGGCGCGGTAGGCGGCGTCGAAGGCGTGCGAGTCGGCCTGGCGGGGGAAGGAGCACACGACGCGCCGAACCCGGCCTGCGGTGATGAGTGCCGCGATGCCGGTGTCGCCGTTGCCGGCGTTGTTGCTCACGATCGTGAGGTCGGAGGCGCCCTGGGCGATGAGGGCGTCGATGAGCTCCACCGGCTGGCCGGCGGCACCGAAGCCGCCGATCATGACGGTCGCGCCGTCGCCCACGTCGGCGATCGCCTCGCTCGCATCGGCTCTCAGCTTTGAGATCACAGCCACCTCGAAAGTGTTCGTCATGCGAACACTCGTACGCATGTTGACAACATGGTTATACACGCTGCAACAAAAATCAAGAGCCGACCCAAGAATCCATGGCGTCGCACATCTTCTACAGGATGCGGCGGCGCCGGTAAAGGCCCGCGACGATTCCCGCCCGACGACGGATCGTGGGACGGATCGTGAAAGACCGAGGGAGGGGCTTCGAGCATGGCGATGCGGGTGGTCATGCCGCGGGAGGTGCGGCGCCGGCGCGCGTTCGCGGTGATGTGGCTGATGTGGAGCCGCCGAGGCTACTCGTGTCGGCCCTGCCCCGGCAGCGCCGCGAAGCGGGGCTGGGTGGTCGTGGAATTCTGGATCGAGGCGCCCACCGCCTCGGTCGACACGTTCGCCTCCTACGAGTGGGAGCTCGACGACGCCCTCCTCGGCCTCAGGGTGCGAGCCGACTTCCGCCGCCGCGGCTCACGCCTCGACGGGGGCTGACGACCCAGGCCACCGCGCGACGCAGTTGAGGCCTCACCTGGCTCAGGTGGCGGCGATGTTCACCTCGAGCGGCACGATCTCGGTGAGCACCCAGGTCTCGTAGTAGTCGAAGCGGGTCGAGTCCTTCGCCCACGACAACGACCCCACCCGCAGGACGGGTTCGTCTCTGCCGACCCCGAGGGCGGCGGCGATGTCTGGCGGGGTGCGCAGGGCATGGATGACTCGCCGTGCGCCAGCCGTCACGAAGCCCGCGCCACGCAGCGCCTGGTTCACCGATCCGGAACCGTCCAGGACGTCGTCGGCGCGGGAGACGACGCGTCCGCTCGCTCCCGGGAACCAGTTCGTGCTGAACATGGCGGATCGCCCCTCGAGCGAGCGCACCCGCACGAGCTCGAAGACCTCCTCCTCCGGCCCCACCTGGAGGAGCTGGGCCACGCGCTCGGGCGGAACGGCGAACCGGGCACCGAGCACCGTCGTCTCGATCCCGACCTGTCCGTGCTGAAGCTGGGACTCCAGGAACCCCTGCGGATCCTGGATGGTCCAGCCCGAGGATTCCGTCGGGGTCGTCGCGAACACGCCCCGCCGCGGCACCCGGCGCGCGTAGCCCTCGGACTCGAGCTTCTGGAACGTCTGCCGCACGGTGGCACGGGAGAGGCCGAACTCGCGGCACAGCTCGAGCTCGCTCGGGAGCCGCTCGCCCTCGGCGATCCGGCCGCCCACCACCTGCTCCCGGAGGATCCCGAACAGCTGCTCGTAGTACGGGACCTCAGAATTCCGCTCGATCACCCGAATCAACGCACCCTCGCTCGCCTGCTCCAGACCCGTCATGGTAGGCCGTATGGACAGACTAGACAACAGTGGTCGCCCGAATGCAGACGTGATGGCGGGGACTACTCGAAGTTGCGGTGGCGGGCGACGAGGTCTTCGAACCGAGCACCGGTGCGTCGCACGAGCATGAGGTAGAGCACGTCCCAGAAGATCCAGAGCGACTGCTCGAACAGGCTGCCCATCGCCTGGATCGTGGGGACGACGTCGCCCTCGGCGCCGTAGGTGTGCGCCGGGATCGTGAGCACGATGTCGGCCAGCCTGGCGGTGGGGCCGTCCGGGATCGCGGTGGCGACGAGCAGGGTCGCACCGGTCTTCTTGACCTGTTCGGCGATGTAGTGCAGGTGCGGGATGTTCGCGGGCCCGGTGGGCATGATGAACAGGTCGTCGGCGGTGACCGCCGGCGTGGTGTCGTCCCAGCCCCAGTGCACGGTCTTGCCGAAATGGGTCAGCCGCATCGCGAACGCCTTGGAGCCGAGGCCCTCCCGCCCGATACCGAGCACGAAGATGCGCTGGTGCTTCTCGAGCGCGTCGAGCGCCGCCTCGATGCTGTCGAGCGGCACGCGGCGGAACACCTCGCCCAGCTCCTCGACGACGGTCGCACTGATCTCGCGGAACTCAGACATCCGCTGTCCTTCCTCTTGCAGCCTCGCGGCTCGGGTTGTTCTGTGACGATGGCATGGCCGGGGCCACGACCGGGGCCCGGGGCCGGCTTCAGCGTAGGCCGGGCTTGGCCCCGAAGCGGCCCACCAGCAGGGCGATCAGGATCACGGCACCGTAGACGGCATTGATCCAGAAGGTCGGGACGCCGGCCAGGGTGAGCACGTTGGTGAGGGTTCCGAGCAGCAGCACGCCCATCAGGGCTCCGATGATGCGCCCCTGCCCTCCGGTGAGCTGCACCCCGCCGATCACGGCGGCGGCCAGCGCACTGAAGATCATGTTCTCGCCCATGCCGCTCGTGACCGAGGCGAGACGGCCGGCGAGCATGAGGCCGGCGAACGCCGCGAGGGTGCTGGCGGCCACGAAGGCCGTGATCAGCACGAAGTCGACGCGGATGCCCGCGGCCTTGGCGGCGTCGGCGTTGCCGCCGATGGCGTAGAGCGCGCGCCCCCACGAGGTGTAGCGCAGCACCAGCCCGGCGATCACGAACAGGATGGCCGTGACCCAGATGGCCGCGGGAACCCCGGCCCACCGCGCGGAGCCGATGTAGCGGAAGGCCTCGGGGAGGCCGGCCAGCGTCTTGCCCTGACTGATGCCGAGGGTGATGCCGCGCAGGAGGATGAGCATCGCGAGCGTCACGATGAACGGATCGAGCTTCACCTTCACGACCATGAAGCCGTTGAAGAGCCCGATGCCGGCGCCGATCACGAGGGTGATCAGGATGGCCAGCAGCGGATCGATGTCGGTTCCGAGACCGCCCACGGCGGCGGGGATGACGAGCCAGGCGGCCACCATCGGCGCGAGCCCCACGGTCGACTCGAGCGAGATGTCGAGCTTTCCGGTGAGCAGGATCAGGGTCAGGCCGATCACCACGATGCCGAGCTCGGCCGACTGGCGGAGGATCAGGGTGAGGTTGGCGGCCGAGAGGAAGGCCGGGCTGACCAGAGCACCCACGACGATCACGATGGCGAGGCCCGGCAGCACGCTGAGCTCACGCACGTTCTGCACGACGGCGCCGAACGCGCGGTTCTTCGGCGCGGAGGCACTTCTGGGCTTGGCGGATGCGGGGGCGGTGGTGTTCGTCATGGTCTTCACTCCAGGCCTTCGATGGCTCTCACGATGTCTTCTTCGATCGGCTCCGAGAGCGCGGCGGCGATCCGCCCCTCTCGCATGATGAGGACGCGGGAGCTGACGAGCAGCTCCTCCACGTCATCCGAGATGAGCACCACGGCCACGCCTTCGGCGAGCGCGCGGAGCATCAGGGCGTAGATGGCGTCCTTCGCGGCGATGTCGACGCCGGCCGTGGGCGAGATCAGCACCAGCACCCGCGGCTTCCGGGCGAGGGCCCGCGCCAGGACCACCTTCTGCTGGTTGCCGCCTGACAGTCCCGAGACCGCGAGCGACGGATTCGGCGGCACCAGTGCGACGTCCTGGATCAGCTTCTCCGAGATCGAGGTGCGGCGGCGGGGTGAGAACACGCCGGCGGGGGCGATCTGATCCATGATGCCCATGGTCATGTTCTCGGCCACGCTCAGCTGCGGCACGTAGCCGTCGCGGTGGCGGTCGGCCGGCACGAACCCGATCCCGGCGCGCTGGCTCGTCTTCACGTTCCCGGTGGCCAGGCGCTCGCCGTCGACGAGGATGTCGCCGCCGGACGATCGGCGGAGGCCGGCGATGACCTCGCCGACCGAGTACTTACCCGACCCGCCGCTGCCGCCGATGGCGACGAGCTCGCCGGGCGCGACGTCGAACGAGATGTCGGTGAAGGCTCCGCCCTTGTCGCTGACGCCCTTGAGCGAGAGGGCCGGCGGGCCGGTCAGCGAGGTCGACTTGGTGTCGGCGCGGTGACGCTGCTGCTCCTGGCCGGCCAGCAGGGCCTCGACCAGATCGTCGGAGCGGATGTCGGCACCCGTGCGCGACCAGAGCAGTCTGCCGTCGCGCAGCACCGAGGCGGAGTCGCAGATGGCGGTGACCTCGCGGAGGAAGTGCGAGACGAAGACGAACGTGACGCCCGACTGCTGCAGCTCCTGCACCTTGTCGAACAGCCTCCGGATGGCGGCACCCTCCAGCTGCACGGTGGGCTCGTCGAGCAGCACGATACGGCTGCCGGCCTCGAGCGCCTTGGCGATCGTGAGCATCTGACGCTCCTCGATCGGAGCGTCGGAGAGCAGGGTGCGGGGATTGAGCTGGATGTTCCACGCCGAGAGGATCCGCTCGGCCTCGCTCTGCATGAGGCGCCACGACACCTTGACGCCGGCGGTGGGCAGGCGGCCCGCGAAGAGGTTCTCGGCCACGGTGAGGTTGGCGAACACGGAGGGCCGCTGGTAGACGCAGGCCACCTGGTGCTGCCAGGCCTTCGGATCCGATGCCGAAGGGGCGGGTTCGCCGAAGAAGCTCAGCGACCCGGTGTCCGGCTGCTCGAGGCCGGTGATCATGCGCAGCAGAGTCGACTTGCCGGCGCCGTTCCGGCCGATCAGGCCGTGCACCTGACCGGGGAGGATCGACACGGAGACGTCCTGCAGCGCTTTCGTGGCACCGTACGTCTTGCTCACGCCGTCGATGCGGATGGCGGGGACGGGGCCCGGTGAGGTGGTGGTCATGACGTCTCCGTCTCGGATCTCTGGTCCGGTCGTTCGGCTTGCGGGTGATCGGGGTCCGGGTGCCGCCTGGGCGGCACCCGGACGCTCGGGGCTACTCCGCGACGCCGAAGGCCTGCAGGGCGAACTCCTTGTTGCCCCACAGCTCCGGGTCGTCGACGTTCTCGGCCGTCACGACGGGGGTCGGGAGCAGGTCGACGAGGTTGCCGTTCCGCTCCTCGATCACGCTGCCGTGGTCGGTCTCGCCCGCCTCGAAGGTCTCACCGCTGATCGCACGGGTGAGGTACTCGACGCCGTAGTCGATGTAGTCGGTCATCGGCTGCGCCACCGCGGCATCGAGCCAGCCGTCGCGGATCGCGGTCATCGCCATCGGGCTGGCGTCGACGGAGACCTGCACGACGTGGCCCTCCTCCCCCACGGGGACGAGCTTGCCGAGCGACTCGAGCGTGTCGAGGATCGTGGGGAAGAACGTGGCATCGCTCTGGTTGTAGATGCCCGCGATGTTGTCGTACTGGTTCATCGCCGTCTCGATACCGGATGCCGCCTTCGCCGGGTCCCACTCGGTGGCGACGTTGACGAGCTTCACATCGGGGTAGTTCTCGGCCATGCAGTCGTTGAACCCGTTGGTGCGGTCGCGGCCGTTGGAGGTGACCGGGTCGCCGTCCAGGGTGATGACGGCGTCGCCGGCCTCCACGCGGCTTCCCATCTCCTCGCAGGCGAGCGCGCCCATGTTGACGTTGTCAGCACGCACGATCATCGCGATGCTGCCCGAGGCGGGCGCCTCGTCGATCGCGACGATCGGCACGCTCGCGTCGTTGGCGTACTCGATGGCGGGCACGATGGCATCCGCGTCGCCGACCGAGATGACGAGGCCGTTGGCGCCCTTGTTGATGAGCGTCTGGATGTCGGTCAGCTGCTGGGCGGCGTCCCGGTCGGCGTTGGTCGCCGGAATGGTGCCGTAGCCGAGCTCGGCGAAGCGCTCCATCGAGCCGACGTTCTCGGCGTTCTGGAACGGGTCGGTGTGCGGCTGGGAATAGCTGAGCAGGACCTCGGACTTGGGGGTGTCGGCGTCGACCCCCGCGGATCCTTCGCTCGCGCATCCGGCGAGCAGCAGGGTGCTCGCGCTCAGGCCGGCGAGCACGGCTCCCGTTTTGGCTGCGATTCGCATTGCAGACTTCCTCTCTGAAGTGGCAGGACTACGGATGTCCCGGCGGTGCGCGGGGCTCTCCGGACTATTTGGTACGGCTTGTACGTACGGAACATACATGGCGTCCATCCGGTTTGTAAAGCCGTCGCGATCCGGACTCGAATCCACCCAAGATGAATTGTACGTACAGACTCGACAATACGTACGTTTTCGCATTATGGTGACTCCGCGAACAGCGCCGCGCTGTTTCTTCACTGAGGAGTGTTCACATGGCTCTGGTCTCCGGCATCGACGTGATCGAGGAGTGCACCTCGCGCCGCCTCGTGGCGGGTGCGTTCAACACCACCAACCTCGAGACCACGATGGGCATCATCGATGCGGTGGAGCGGGTGGGCGTGCCGACCTTCATCCAGGTGGCGCCCACCAACGTCGCGCTCTCGGGGTACGAGTACATCTACGACATGGTCGCCCGCCGGCTCTCGACCGCGAAGACCCCGGTGGCGCTGCACCTCGACCACGGGAAGTCGATCCAGTCGGTCGAGGATGCGCTGGCCGCGCGATTCACCTCGATCATGATCGACGACTCCGAGGCCGCCTACGACGACAACGTCGCCACCTCCGCGCGAGCCCGCGAGCTCACCCCCCGCTCGCTGGCGCTCGAGTCCGAGCTCGGCAGCATCGGCGGCAAGGAGGACGACGTGGCGCCGGAGTTCGCCGCCACCACCGATCCCGCCCAGGTGGCGCACTTCGTCGAGGCCACGGGCACCGACATGCTCGCCGTCTCGGTCGGGAACCAGCACGGCTACGTGCCGAACGCGAGAATCGACTTCGACCTGCTGTCCGAGGTGCGGGATGCCAGCCCCGTGCCGCTCGTCATCCACGGCGGCTCAGGGCTCCCCGCCGAGCAGCTCGGGCGCCTGCACGAGTTCAACGTGGTCAAGGTCAACGTGGCGAGCGATCTCCGCAACGCGATGATCCGCTCGTTCGGTGAGGCCTACATCGCGAACCCCCGCGAGGTGTCGCTCATCCGGGTGTCGAAGGGCGCCGTCAAGGCGATCACCGACGTCGTGGAGGCGCGCATCCGCACCCTCAACCCCTCGGTGGCGTAGGAGCCCGCCGATGCTGCCGACGATCACGGTCGATGTGGGCACCACGAGCGTCAAGCTCTGCCTGTTCGACGCCGCGGGCGCACTTCAGGCGTCCGCGCGCGAGGCCACGCCGACCCGTGCCGACGCGTGGGGCGAGGTCTACGACCTCGAGGCCCTCGACGCCGTGCTGACCGGGTTCGTGGGCAGCCTCGACGCCGACGAGCGCCGCTCGGTGAAGCGGATCGCGATCACCGGCGTGGGTGAATCCGGCGGACTCGTGCGGGAGGACCTCTCGCTCGCCTCGCCGATGATCCTCTGGCACGATCACCGGGGTGCGGATCGCCTCTCAGGGCTGGATGCCGCGGCACGACGGGAGATCTACGCGGTCACCGGACTGCCCGTGAACGCGAACTACGGGCTGTCGAAGGTGGCCTGGGCGGTGGAGAACGCGGACGCCGGGAGCGCGGCCGATGCCCAGTGGCTGAACATCTCGGAGTACCTCGCGGCACGCATGACCGGCGAGCGGTGGGCCGAGTACTCGCTCGCGAGCCGCACCCTCGCACTCGACCTCGGCACCCGCACCTGGTCGGCCTCGGTCGCCGGCCTCCTCGGCGTCGACGTGGGCGTCTTCCCACCCCTCCGGAGCGCCACCGAGGGCTCCCTCGTGACCGCCGCTTTCGCCCGCGCGACCGGCCTCGGCACCGACGTCGAGGTGCACGTGGCCGGACACGACCACGTCGTGGGCGCCGCCGGGTCGGGACTCGCCCGAGGCGAGCTGCTCAACTCCACCGGAACCACCGAGGGCCTGCTCGTGCTGCGCGAGGCTCCGAGCACCGATGTGCGCTCCGAGCGCGCGAAGCTCGCCAACGGGCTCTCCTCCACGGGCGGCGACGCGACGCTGTTCGCCTCCATCCCCACCGGCGGCTCGGCGTTCGCCACGCTGCAGAACATGCTCGGCCTCGACGCCGACGCCCTCACCGCCGTGGTGGCCCGGCTGCACGCCCGTTACCTGGCGGGCGAGATCGACCTGCGTGGCGTCCCACTCGTCCTTCCCGAGTTCCGCGGGAGCCCTCCTCCCACCAAGAACGCGAAGGCCCGCGGCGTCATCGCCGGTCTCCACAGCGACACGACTCTCGACGAGATCGTCTTCGGCACCTTCCTCGGCATGGCGCTGCAGTTCCGCGACGTGCTCGAGCTCTTCCCCGAGGAGCCCACCGCGATCAAGGTGATCGGCCCCGCGAGCCGCAACCCGCTCTGGCTGCAGCTGAAGGCCGACCTGCTCGACGCCCCCCTCAGCGTCTCGCGGTTCCCCGAGGTCGTCTCGGTCGGGGCCCAGGCCCTGGCCTCGGGTGAGCGCCGCTCCTGGGCGGAGTGCGACCCCAGCGAGGTCGACCCCGATCAGGGGCGGGCCGCGACGCTCGCCGAGTGGCAGCACGGGGTCGCACCACTCTGGCAGCACCTGAAAGAGGGAGCGGAGCGATGACGCTGGTCGCAGGGATCGACTCGTCCACCCAGGCGTGCAAGGTCACCGTGCGCGATCTCGCCACGGGCCGGCGGGTGCGCGAGGGCAAGGCGGCGCATCCGCCCGACACCGTCGTCGACCCGGAGGTCTGGTGGACCGCCCTGCTCACGGCGGTGAACCGCGCCGGCGGGCTGAGCGACGTCTCGGCGGTCTCGGTCAGCGGTCAGCAGCACACGCCCGTCTTCCTCGATGCGGCGGGTGGAGCGGTGTGCGACTCTCCGCTCTGGAACGACACCGGCTCGCACGCGTCCATGGTGGCGCTCAACGACGAGCTCGGGCGTGAGACGTGGATCCGCCGCACCGGCATCCCGCTCACCCTCTCGGACACCGCGCCGAAGCTCCGCTGGCTCCGCGACACGCATCCGGCGGCTGCAGCGAGAACGGCGGCCGTCGCGGTCGTGCACGACTGGCTGACCTGGCGGCTGATGGGCGGTGGTCCGGGCACCGGGCGCCTCGACGAGCTGACGACCGACCGCTCCGAAGCCTCCGGCACCGCCTACTGGTCGCCGGAGACCGGTGAGTACACGATGGATCTCTTCGAGCACGCACTCGGCAAGCAGGCCCTGCTCCCCCGCATCCTCGGCCCGCTCGATGTCGCCGGCGTCGCCGGCCGCGGGCTCCCCGGCATTCCCGAGGGCATCCCGGTCGGCGTCGGCAGCGGCGACAACGCCGCCGCCGCCCTCGCCCTCGGGCTCGGCACGGGCGACGCGGTGCTCTCGCTCGGCACGTCCGGTGTCGTGTACGCCCGCTCGGCGCATCCGGTGCACGACTTCGACGGCTACGTGTGCAGCTACGCGGATGCGACGGGCGACCACCTCCCGCTCGTCGCGACCCTCAACGCGGCCCGCAACTTCGATCTCGGCGCCGCCCTGCTCGGCTGCAGCTACGACGAGCTGTCCGACCTCGCGCTCGCGGCGCGCCCCGGCGCCGACGGCCTCACCCTGCTGCCCTACTTCGAGGGCGAGCGCACCCCCGACCTGCCCCACGAGCGCGGGTCGCTGCACCGGGCGTCGCTCACCAACTTCACGCGCGCGAACTTCGCCAGGGCCGTGTTCGAGGGCACGCTCGCGAGCCAGGTGGCGATGCTCGACAACCTCTCGGCCTGCGATGTGCCGGTGGGCCGGCTCCTGCTCATCGGCGGTGCGGCCGGGAGCCTCGCCGTGCAGCGCATCCTCACCCAGCTCGTCGAGATCCCGGTGGCCGTGCCCTCGCCCGACGAGTACGTCACGAAGGGAGCGGCCATGCAGGCGGCGTCGACGCTCACCGGGGAGTTCCCGGCCTGGGAGCTCACGGTGGCCGAGCTGCCTCAGGTGGCCCGCGAGACGCGGATCGCCGAGCAGCACGAGGCCGCGAAGGCAGCTCTCGGCTACACGCCCGAGGTGCCCGGTACGGCCCGGCGGCCCGCATCCGCCCTGCTGCCGAGCGCCTAGCGACGACCCGTTCCGTGCGGGCCGATTAGGATCTCTACGGTCGGGCATCCTGGGAGGTGGCGGTGGTGGGCACGCTCCGTACTCCCGTGGTCTGCGGTGTCGACATCGGCAGCACCAACGCCAAGGTGGTGGCGCTCGACGAGGGCGGCACCGTGCTGGCCCGCGCCTCCCGCCGCACGCCCCGCGACGGCGACGGCCTCTGGATCGACGCCGATGCCCTCGTCGACGCGCTCGAGGAGATGATCCTCGAGGTCTGCGGGCGGCGGCACGAGGTGCAGGCGATCTGCGTGGCCGGGGTTGGCGAGGACGGCGTGCTCGTCGACGAGTCGCTTCGGCCCGTGACGAAGGCGCTCGCCTGGTTCGATCCCCGGCGCAGCGGCATCTTCCGCGACCTCGAGCCGGGGCTCGGGCCGATTCCCGGCGACGGCGCGTTCGACGTGGGCGGATTCGACACCGAGGCCGATCCCGTGCGCACGCTCGTCGGCTGGCGGTGGGCACGCGAACAGGCAGGCGACTCCTCTCCCCACCTCTGGATCGCCCTCGCCGACCACGCCGCCCTCCGCTGGACCGGGCGCCCGTTCCTCAGCGACACCCTCGCCTCCCGCACCGGCGCCTGGCGTTCGCGCGATCGGTCCTGGTCGGCCGAGCGGGTCGAGCTCACCCTCGGCTCGGTCGGGATGCTGCCGGCCGTGCTGCGCACCGGCGACCCCGTCGGCGAGATCACGTCGCCGACGCTCCGTGCCGCGGGCGTGCTGGCCCCGGATGCCATCGCCGTCGTGGGTGGGCACGACCACCCGATCGGTGGCTGGGTCGTCGACCAGCTCGTGCCGGGCGCCGTGCTCGACTCGATGGGCACGGCCGAGGTGGTGGTGGCGCAGTCGCCGGTGGCCGGGCTCGCGCGACGGGACTTCGTGGACGTCGCCCCCGGGATCCGCTCGACCGGCACGACCCTGCTGCGGGTGGAGGAGCTGTCGCGGAACGTGGAGTGGGCGGCGCAGGATCCCGAGGTCGGGCGGTCGCTGCGCGCCCTGCTCGAGGGCGGGATCGCCCCGGTGCCGGTGCTCGAGGACGGCCACTTCGTGCCCGGCCGTCGTGGCGGAGGCTGGCCCGCCTATGCGCTGGATGCGCCGAGCGATCCGCTGTCCCGCGCCTCGGCGGTGCTGGGCGCCCTCGCCTGCGCGGGGCGCGATGCGGTGGCGGCGGTGCGGGCGGGGCTGGAGGTGCGGGCCGGGCTGGACGTGCGATCGCCGGCCGTGTCCCCGGGTCGCCCGCCCGAGATCCGGCTCGCCGGAGGGTGGGTGCGTTCGCCAGGGTGGGTGGAGATCAAGGCCGCCGTGAACGGCTACCGCACGGCAGCCATCCTCGAGCCCGAGGTCACCGCGGTGGGTGCGGCGATGCTCGCGGCCCGGGCGCGCGGCTGGTCGCCGGATCCGGCGCGAGCGCTCGGCGGCACTCAGCTCGCAGCGACGTTCACCTCGAGCGGCACGACGTCGGTGAGCACCCAGGTCTCGTAGTAGTCGAAGCGGGTGCCGTCGTGGTCCCACGAGAGCGACCGCACGCGCAGCACCGGGGTGCCCTCGTCGACGCCGAGTCGGGCGGCCACGGGCTCGGGGGCGCCGAGGGCGTGGATGATGCGGCGAGCGCCCGCCGAGACGTGCCCGGCCTGGCGCAGGGTCGTGTTGACCGATCCCTCGCCCCGCAGCACGTCATCCGCCGCCGCCATCATGCGGCCGACCCCGGCGGGGAACCAGTTGGTGCTGAACATCGCGATCCGGCCCTCGAGCGACCGCACGCGTTCGAGGCCGAACACCTCCTCGGAGGCGCCGAGCTCCAGAGCGTCGGCCACGTGCGCGGGCGGCACGGCGAACCGCGCCCCCACGACCTCGGTCTCGATGCCCGTCTGCCCGTGCCGCAGCTGCGACTCGAGGAAGCCCTGCTCGTCCTGCACGATCCAGCCCGACGGCTTGTCGCGCACCGACGCGAACATCCCCCGCCGCGCGACCTTTCGCGCGAGGCCCTCGGACTCGAGCTTGGCGAGGGTCTGCCGCACGGTCGCCCGCGACAGCCCGAACTCGCGCGTGAGCTCGAGCTCGCTCGGCAGCCGCTCCTCGGGAGCGATCTCGCCGCCCCGGATGCGCTCGCCCAGGATGCCGAACAGCTGCTCGTAGTACGGAACCGGCGATTCCCGCTCGATCGACTTCGCCAAGGCCACCATCCCCTCGGCCGCCATCGTATCGCGCTGCACCGGTCTCCTCGGAAGCGGAAGCACCTAGTCGAAGAGCTTGAGCGTCTCCAGTCCACGCTCGTTGACGCTCACGACGTACGGGCCGGGCTGTCTCCCAGCCCGCCGGAAGATCGCCGCCTCGAGGTTGAGGAACCTCTGGGCCTTCTGAGCGCCCGTCAACTGGTTCTTTCCGAGGGCGAAGACCCTGGCGCCACTGGCGACGACCGCGCGCGCTTCGAGCGGACGCTTGGCGATCGCCTTGTCGCCCGTCAGAAGCACCTCTCCCTCGGCTGTGGCGTCGCGGATCCAGTCGATGTCGACGAGCGCCTGCGCGGTGACCGATCCGTACCGCTCGCGCATGCTGACCACGATCCATCCCGCCGCTCGAAGCGTCTCGGGAAGGAGGTGATCGCCGAGGCTGCGATCGGTGAAGAACCGCGGACCCGGCACGAGGCGACCTAGGCGGCGGCCAGGACGAGGTTCTGAATGGTCTCGGTGGGCATGTCGAAGTCGGCGGCGACGTCCCGGATCATCTCACCGGCGGCGATGCGGGCGAGCACATCGTCGACTCGGACGCCGTAGGCGCTCAACGTGGGCTGACCGAAGTTGATCTCGGGGTCGATCGTGTACTCCGCGCCGCTGGCCCTCGGAATCCGGAGCTGTCCGATGAATCCGTCCCGATAGTCCACCTGCTTCAAGTGCTCGCGGACGATCTCCCCGAAGGCCGCCTGTCCGTTGCGCACGACGACCAGCCTGTTGTCATCGAGAGCCGAGTCGGACCGCCGCAGGTCCCAGAGGATCTCGGCTCCGTCGGTCTTCAGACGATCGCTGGCCAACGCGTGGTCGAGACCGATCTGGGATCGGAGCTGCTCCAGCGCCGGCCGTATACGCGAGACGGGCACGCCCGCCTTCGTGAAGGCCTTCACGATCCAGGCCTCCGCGAGACCGATGAACGGAACCGTGTATCCGCGACCGGGGCGGGCGACGGTGATGAAGGGCGGCTTCCGATTGCCGGACGCCGTGGTGTAGCCGCTCGCCCAGTGGTTGAACGTCGACTGGGGCATCCCGAGCAGGCTCGTCGCTTCGCCCTGTGTGTACAGGGGGACCAGTGTGAGTTCGTCCACGATGCACCTTCTCCCGCTTCCTGGCCCAAGGTTAGCAATCACGCCAGAAGCCCCGCTCCAGGACGCAATGATCTGTGCAAAAAGACCGCGAGGGCTGGTCGAGCTGTGGAGAACCGCTCAGGCGAACAGCGCGTGCACGGCCGTCGCGATCGCGAAGATGCCGACGCCGGCGATCGCGCCCACCACAGTGCCGTTGATGCGGATGAACTGCAGGTCGCGGCCCACCTGGAGCTCGATCTTCTCGGTGGTCTCGCGGGCGTCCCAGCGCTTGACCGTGTCACTGATCACCGAGGCGAGATCGTGCCGGTACTTCTGCACCGCGTACCCCGCGGCATCGGCGATCCACGCGTCGACCTTGGCCGAGAGCGCGCGATCGCCCGAGAGCCGCACCCCGAGATCCACCAGCGCCGAGGTCGCCGACGACCGCAGCGGGCTCGCGGGGTCGGCGAGCGACTCCCCGAGCGTCGTCTTGACCGCCTCCCAGAGCTGACCGGCGAAGGAGCGCAGCCGCGGGCTCTCGAGGAACTCGGCCTTCATCCCCTCGACCCGCTCCCCCATCTCGGGGTCGTGCTGCAGCCGATCGGTGAGGTCGACGAGGTAGCCGTCGATCGCCACCCGCAGCGGATGCTCCGGATCCTCCCGCACCGCGTTCAGCACGCCGACCAGCTCCCGGTGGGCGCGCTCATCGGCGAGATCGCGGGCGAACCCGGGGACCCAGCGGGGCAGACGGCCGGAGACGGCCTCGCCGAGCGCATCCGGATGCGCCGTGAGCCAGGCCTCGGCCGCGTCGACGAGGGCGTCGACGATGGCGCGCTGCTGGTCGGCGGCCACGAGCTCGGCCCCCACCCGGCCGAGCGCAGGCGCCCACTCCCGGTCGAACAGGTGCTCACGGGCGAGCCGCTCGATGAGCGTCTCGACGTCGTCGTCGCCGAGGAAGCGCAGCAGACCCTGCGCCATCACGGCACCCTCGGCGCTGGCGCGCTCCGCGTTCACCGGATCGGAGAGCCAGGCTCCCAGCCGGTCGGCCACGCTGAAGGTGGCGAGCTTGCTGCGCACCACCTCGTCGGAGAGGAAGTTCTGCTCCACGAACTCGCCGAGGCTCTCGCCGATCTCGTCCTTGCGGTTCGGGATGATCGCCGTGTGCGGGATGCGCAAGCCCAGCGGATGCCGGAACAGCGCGGTCACCGCGAACCAGTCGGCGAGCGCCCCCACCATCGCACCCTCGGCCGCGGCCCGCACGAAGCCCAGCCACGGATACCGGTCCTGGAACGCGAAGGCCACCGCGAAGACGACCGCCGAGAGCACCAGCAGCGACAGCGCGATGAGCTTCATGCGCCGGAGCCCGGCGCGGCGCTCCAGATCGGCCTCCGTGAGGAGGGAGTCGCGCGTGGTGGTCATCGTGATCCTCCCGAACCGCAAGGGAACGAAAAAACCGCCACATCGCGATGATCTGGCGGCATTCTGACGAACGGCATGCAGTGCGGAGACGGTGGGATTTGAACCCACGGTACCCTTGACGGGTACTCCACCTTAGCAGGGTGGTGCACTAGGCCGAACTATGCGACGTCTCCTTGGCTTTCGCCTCCGCCATCATACGACATGCGAGCGCATGGTCTCGTGCAGGAAGGCGGCGACCTCGTCGGCAGCCGCCGCGAGGTGCTCCGCGTGGGTGTGGCCCGAGATCTTCACGCGCGGCTTGAACTCGTGCTCGCCGTCGTCGAGCCAGTGCACCCGGATGCGCGGATCGAGCGGGTAGCCGAGCACCTCCTCGCGGGTTCCGAACGGATCGCGCGCGCCCTGCACGATGAGCGCCGGCGTCTCGAGGTGCTCGAGGTGCGAGGTTCGGAGCTTCTCCGGGGAACCGGGCGGATGGAAGGGGTAGCCGAGGCAGACCAGCGCCGCGACGCTGCCGGCGGCATGCAGCTCGTCGGCCACGAGACTCGCCACCCGGCCGCCCATCGACTTGCCGCCGATCGCCACCGCGGACGACCCCGATCCGGCGGGCGACACCGAGTGACCGGGCGCCACCTGCGAAGCCAGCACAACCTGCACAGCCCGCACCGCCGCCCGGTACTCCCCCGCGAGCGTCTCGGCCCGGGGCGGCGGCTTCCGCGACCCGGAGCGACGGGCCGCCATGTACGCGAACTCGAACCGCGCCGTGCGGATGCCGCGCTCGGCCAGCAGCGCGCACATCCGGTTCATCCAGTCGGAGTCCATCGCCGCACCCGCACCGTGCGCGAGCACGAGCACCGGCGCCTGCACGGGCACCGGCGCGTCCGGACCCTCCCACAGGAGGTCGGGCACGGCGGCAGCAGGATCGACCATGCCGTCGACGCTACTCGTTGCCCACCGAGCAGGTGTAGTCGGCCGCCGTCTGGCCCTTGACGTTCGAGGGCAGCACGGTCGAACCGTCGGCGTTGACCGATCCGGGCTCGGGCTCGACGGGTGCCTCCGGATCGACCGGCGCCTCCGGATCCACCGGCGCCTCGGGATCCACCGGCGCCTCAGGATCGACAGGCGCAGGATCGACCGGCGCGGGATCAGCCGGCGCAGGATCGACCGGAGCGTTCGGGTCGACCACCGACGCGATCCCGCCCGGCGCCTCCACCGCCACCGGCTGGTCAGCCCGGATCGCGGCGAACAGCACCTCGGCCGCCTCCGTGTCCGGCGCCACCTTGCCCTCGGGCACCCAGTCGGCCGAATACGACGGGAACGCCACGAACGTGACCTTCGACAGATCCATGTCCTTCAGCGCGAGCGCGATCGACACCATCGTGTCGGGCGAGGCCAGCCGGTCGGAGAGGATCATGTTGCTCGCCGCAGCCTTCGCGAGCCCGTAGAGCTTGCCGAAGTCGGTGAGCGTCGAGTCGCTCTTGACCGTGCGCACGAGCGACGAGAGGAACACCTGCTGCGACGAGATGCGGCCGAGGTCGCTGCCGTCGCCGACGCCGTGCCTCGTGCGCAGGAAGCCGAGCGCATCCGCCCCCGCCAGGGGATGGGTGCCCGGCTCGAGGTAGACCCCCGTGAACGGGTCGTCGATCACGTCGGTGACGCAGACGGGAACGCCGCCCACCGCATTCGACATCTCGATCACGCCGTTGAACTGGATCTCGGCCGCGAACGGCACACTGAGGCCCGTGAGCGACTCGACCGTGAGCGCCACACAGGCGAGCCCGCCCTGCGAGAGCGCCGTGTTGATGGGCGCCGTGTAGCCGCCGCCCTCGGGGCACTCGGGGAGGTCGACCACGAGGTCGCGCGGAAAGCTCACGACGGTGGCGTTGGAGTGGTCCTCGGCGATGTGCAGGAGCATCGTGACGTCGTTGAGCTCGCCGCCCTCGTCCTCGCCGTAGGCGTCGCCCTGGTTCGTGCGCGAGTCGCTGCCCACGAGCAGGAGATTCACACCGCCGTCGATCGCGTCGATGGAGGGCGGGGGCGCCGCGCCCTCCTCCCCCGACTCGAGGTCGGAGGCGAGCGAGACGGTGCTGATGGAGGCCGTCACGTCCCAGGCCGCGTAGGCCGCGATCGAGGCTCCGCTCACGAGCACGACGGCGAGCGAGGCGAGCGCGACCGTGCCGATGGCGCGAAGCGGATGCGGGGACGACAGGCGCCCGTGGCGCGCGATCGGCTTCGGGGGCGTGCGCTCCGGCCCGGACGTCTTGCGGCTAATAGTCGTTCCCCTTCGAGCAGGTGTACTCCGCTGCTGTCTGCCCTGTGATCGATTGTGGCAGGGCCGTCGCCGCCGCCGCGGCATTCCCGCTCGTGTCGGGCGCCGCATCCGCCGCCCCAGAACTGGGGTCAGCGGCGGCCCCCGGAGCATCCGCATCCGCATCCGCATCCGCATCCGCCTCGGTCCCCGCCGCAGCGGCCGGCGCGTTCGGGTCGACCATCGCCCCCACCCCCGTGTTCGCCGGGTCGGCCGTGACCACCGGCTGATCGGCCGCGATCGCCGCGAACAGCACGTCGGCGTCGTCGTAGAGCGGCTGCACCTTGCCGGCGTAGTCGCCGTCGCCGTCGGTGCTTCCCGGATAGGCCACGAAGGTCACCTTCTCCAGGTCGATGTCCTTCAGCGCGAGCGCGATCGACACGAGGGTGTCGGGCGAGGCGAGGCTCTGCGAGAGCACCATGTTGCCCGACGCCGCGCGGGCGAGGCCGTAGAGCCGGCCGAAGTCCGAGAGGGTCTCCCCCGACTTCACGGTGCGCACGAGCGAGGAGAGGAACACCTGCTGCGACGAGATGCGGCCGAGGTCGCTGCCGTCGCCGACACCGTGCCTCGTGCGCAGGAAGCCGAGCGCATCCGCCCCCTGCAGCGTGTGGGTGCCGGTCTCGAGGTAGACCCCGGTGTACTCGTCGTCGATCGGATCGACCACGCACACGGGCACCCCGCCCACGGCGTTCGACATCTCGATGACCCCGTTGAACTGGATCTCGGCGGCGAACGGGATGCTCAGCCCCGTGAGCGCCTCGACCGTGAGCACGGTGCAGGGGAGGCCGCCGTAGCTGAGGGTGACGTTGATGGGCTGCGCGCTCATGGCGTCGAACGATCCGCCCGCCGGGTCGGGGCAGGAGGGGATGGGCACCACGAGGTCTCGGGGAAAGCTCACGACGGTCGCGCTCGAGTGGTCCTCGGCGATGTGCATGAGCATCGTGACGTCATTGAGGTTGCCCTCCGTGTCGCCGTAGGCGTCGCCCTGGCCGGCCCGCGAGTCGCTGCCGACGAGCAGGAGGTTGACCCCGCCGTCGATCGCGTCGATCTGCGGCACGACGCCCTCGGTCTCGCCCGCGAGCGCGACCGTCTGCACCTCGCTGGAGACGCTCCAGGTGGCGTAGCCGGCGAAGGCGGCGCCGCTGACGGCGACCACGGCAGCGGCGACCCCGACGAAGCGGGCGATCAGGGCGATCGGCTTCGGGGTCTTCTGCCGACCGTGACGGGCGATCGGATGGGTCATGGGCGGGTGCGGTTCTCGGGGTCGGGAGGAGGTGGGGACCTCTCATCATCTCCGATGAAGCTGAGAACCACCGAGAGAGCCGCCGCGATGGGCACCGGGATGAACACCGAGGAGGCGCGCGGGGTTCGCCACGAGCATCGTGTCGCACTGCTCCGCCGTGACGCCGCGCTCGTGCAGCAGCGGGAGGAAGGAGTCGATGAGGTAGTTGTAGCCCTGCCGACCGTGGGTGCCCGGGTTCATCCAGACCTCGGCCCCCGTGAGGTCGGAGGCGAGGAACACGGTGTCGGTGCGCCCGTCGGCCACGAGGGCCGCCACCAGGTCGGCCCGGTGGGCATCGGCCCGGTGGAAGGCGTGCTTCACGAACTCTCCGTCGGGCGGATCCTGCTCGGGCGGGCCCACGAAGAACTCCCACGTCTCCTTGCCGATCGTGTCGATCGCCACGTTGACGCCGCGGTCGTTCACCGACCGCACGAAGTCGACGCTCAGCTGCGTGTCCATGTGCCCGATCACCACGCCACCGAGGTCCACGCCCTCGGCGCGGAGGATGTCGATCTGCTCGTGCGCCATCGTGCCGTGGGTGGTGTGCGTCATGATGCCGAGGCCGGTCTCGTTCGAGGCCCGCGCGCTCGCCCGCAGGCACTTCTCCTCGTGCGGGGTGATCACGCCGAGGCTCGTCGCCTGCTCGCCGAGCACCCCGGCCACCACGCCCGTCTCGCCGATCCCGGTCGTCGCATCCGCCACGAACCGCGCCGTGAGCTCGTCGAGGGAGGCCTCGAGCGCCCAGCGCGGCGAGTACGCCTCGAGGTAGACGGCGGTGCCCGAGACGATGTTCAGCCCCGTGCGCTCGGCGATCTCGCGGAGCAGCACGGCGTTCGCACCGTCGTCGTCGCGCCCCACGACGCCATACGGGCTGATGTCGACCACCGTGCCCACGCCCGCCGCCGCCAGCGACGAGAGGGCCCGCACCGCGAGGTCGACCCGGTCGTCGGCGGCTCCACCGCTCTGCCAGGGGCCGGGCACGAGCGACAGCAGGTGCTCGTGCACCATCACGCGGCCGAGCGAGTCGGCGGGCACCGGGCCGAGCACCGTCTGCACCTGGGCGGATGCGACGGGCCGGCCGGAATCGACCTGCGGGGCGGATGCGGCCTGCTGATTCGGCATGCCCGTCAACCTAGTGCGTCCTCGTGACCTTGTTGAGGCCGGCGGGCTGATCGGGGTTCAGCCCGCGCTCGAGGGCCAGCTCGAGGGCGAGCTGCTGCAGCGGGAGGATCTCGATCAGCGGGATGAGCTCATCCGGCACCCCGGCAGAGTCGAGGCCGGGCAGCGCGATCCTCGAGCGCACCGGTGTGGAGCCGTCGAGCTCCTGGGCCCCGACCACGATGAGCTCGGCGCCGAGATCAGCCGCGGCCGCCGCGAACGTGGCCACCGAGGCGTGCCCGCCGGGGCTCGCGGCCAGCACGATCACCGGCGTGCCGGCGATGACCTGACCGAGCGGGCCGTGCGTCGCGTCCGCCACACTCCAGCCCGACGCCGCGATGGCGTTGGTCTCCATGAGCTTGAGCGCGCCCTCCTTGGCCGACGCCATCGAGTAGCCGCGCCCCACCACGAGGATTCGCTGCGCCTCGCGGAGGCCTGCGGCGAGCGCCGGCGACGCCTCGGCCGCGGCACGGATCGTGCTCTCGCCGGCCGCCGCCACCGCCTCGACCGCGGCTTCGAGCGAGCTCCAGTCCGCGCCGGCGGCGCGCGAGAGCACGAGGTGCAGCGCGAGGAGCTCGGCCGTGTAGGTCTTGGTCGCGGCCACCGAGAGCTCCGGCCCCGCCGAGAGGGGCACGTGCACCTCGCCGAGGCGGGCGAGCGTGCTCGAGGGGTCGTTCGTGAACGCGATCACGGCCACCCCGGCCCCCTGCGCCGACCGCACCGTCTCGAGCAGATCCGGCGACTCTCCGGACTGGGAGACGGCGAGCATCACCGACCGCGGGTACTTCAGCGTCACGCCGAACGCACTCGCGGTGGCGGGCGTCGCGAGCATCGCCGGCGTCCGCAGCAGGTTGTGCGCGAGGTACTGGCCGTACTGCGCGGCGTGGTCGCTCGACCCCCGCGCCGCGAACACGATCAGCTCGGGCGCGATGCTCCGGATGAGCTCGGCCGCGGCGTCGAGGGCGTCGCGCTGGGAGGGGATGAGGTCGCGCCAGCGGGCGGGCTGCTCCGCGATCTCGGCGCGCAGGTGGGCTCCGGGCGCAGCGCTCTGGGCCCCGCTCTCCGCGGCGCTCCCGGGGCCACTCCCGGTCACGGGCGTGGTGGTGGGCGAGAGGGGTTCTGTCATGAGGTGAGTCCTGTGATCATGGCGACGAGTTCGTTGTGGGTGGTGTCGGCGAGCACGCGCGTGCCCACCTGGGTGCCGCGGCGGAGCACCGAGACGCGGTCGGCGATGCGGAACACCTGATCCATGTTGTGGCTGACGATCAGGATGGCCGCGCCGCGGGCCTTGAGCTTCAGGATGAGCTCCTCGACCTTCGCGGTCTCGGCCACGCCCAGCGCGGCCGTCGGCTCGTCGAGCAGCACGAGGCTCGAGGCCCAGTGGGTGGCGCGGCAGATCGCGACGCCCTGGCGCTGACCGCCGGAGAGGTCGCTCAGCGTGGCCTTGGCCGAGGGGATCCGCACGTCGAGCGAGTCGACGAGCTGCTGGGTCTCGGTCGCCATCCGCTTGCGGTCGAGGATCTTGAACGGCCCCGTCGTGAGCTCGCGGCCGAGGAACATGTTCATGTAGACGGGCTGGTCGACCACGAGCGCGAGGTCCTGGTAGACGACCTCCACACCCTTGGCGCGCGCATCCGAGGCGTCGCGGAAGTTCGCGGGCCGGCCGTCGAGCCAGATCTCGCCCTCGCTCGGCTGGTAGAGGCCGGAGATGATCTTGATCAGGGTCGACTTGCCGGCGCCGTTGTCGCCGACGAGGGCCACGATCTCGCCCGCCTGCACGTCGAGGTCGA
>NZ_JAHFUY010000134.1 GCF_023264895.1 Herbiconiux sp.
GATCCTCACCGGCGGCCAGGTCATCTCCGAGGAGGTCGGTCTCAAGCTCGAGAACGTCTCCCTCGACCTGCTCGGCCAGGCCCGCAAGGTCGTCATCACCAAGGACGAGACCACGATCGTCGAGGGTGCCGGCGACGCCGAGGCCATCGCCGGCCGCGTGGCTCAGATCCGCGCCGAGATCGAGAACAGCGACAGCGACTACGACCGCGAGAAGCTCCAGGAGCGCCTCGCCAAGCTCGCCGGCGGTGTCGCGGTCATCAAGGCCGGTGCCGCCACCGAGGTCGAGCTCAAGGAGCGCAAGCACCGCATCGAGGATGCTGTGCGGAACGCCAAGGCAGCCGTCGAGGAGGGCATCGTCGCCGGTGGTGGCGTCGCCCTCATCCAGGCCGGCAAGACCGCCTTCGCCAACCTCGAGCTCACGGGCGACGAGGCCACCGGTGCGAACATCGTCAAGGTCGCCATCGAGGCGCCCCTGAAGCAGATCGCCTTCAACGCCGGCCTCGAGCCCGGCGTCGTCGCCGCCAAGGTCCGCGACCTCGACTACGGCTGGGGCCTCAACGCCGCCACCGGCGAGTACGTCGACCTGCTGGCCGCCGGCATCATCGACCCCGCCAAGGTCACCCGTTCCGCTCTGCAGAACGCGGCGTCCATCGCCGGCCTCTTCCTCACCACCGAGGTCGTCGTCGCCGACAAGCCCGAGAAGAACCCGGCTCCGGCCGGCGACCCCACGGGTGGCATGGACTTCTAGTCCAGACGCCTTCGGGCATCACGCACAGGGCGGTCCCTTCGGGGGCCGCCCTTCTGCGTGCGGGCTGTACGCTTCTAGGGCAGGCCCTCCATCCGGATCGCCTCAGGCGGGAAGAGGATTTCGTGTCGCAAGCTGCTTCACGCCATGACGGTCGGACGGCTCTGATCGTCGACGACTCCGAGGACCAGGCGCACCTGCTGCAGGTTCATCTCGAGCGGCTCGGGTTCACCGTCTCGATCGCCGGCACGGCGGAGGATGCGATCGAGTCGTACCGCCGCATCGAGCCGGCCGTCGCCGTGGTCGACCTGCTGCTGCCCGGGATGGACGGCTGGCAGCTCGTCGACGCCATGAAGGCGGAGGTGCCCGGCTCCCGGCTCGTGGTGACCTCGGTGCTCGGCGCCGAGGAGTACCCGACGGCGGATGCGGTGCTGCCGAAGCCGTTCACGTTCCGGCAGATCGCACGCACGATGGACAGCATCTTCCCGACCGGCTAGCGGTGGGAAGTCTCGAGGGGGCGCGAGCACGATGAACGTACTGATTGCTGATGACGACGCGGATCTCCGCGAGCTCGTCTCGATCGCCGTCCTCAAGGCGGGCTTCACGGTGACCGCCGCCGTGGGCACGGGCACGGAGGCGTGGGCGACGCTGCAGGGCTCGGACATCGATCTCGCGGTGCTCGACATCTCGATGCCCGGCATGACCGGTCTCGAAGTGACACGGCTCGCCAGGGCGGAGCCCGGGCTCGAGCGGCTCGTCGTGCTCATCATCACGGCCGACGGGTCGGTCACCATCGGGGCCGAGGCGGAGGGCGCCGGCGCGAACGGGCTCCTCACGAAGCCGTTCCAGGTGCGGGAGCTGGTGCGACTGCTGCGCGAGCACGCCCCGGCGGGCCGATGACGGAGCGCAGCGGCACCGAGGCGACGGCCGGCACGTTCGGCTCGTGGCCGCCGCTGCTCAAGCACGGCGCAGCCCTCACCGGCTTCGCCCTGGCGACCCTCATCCTCGTGTCGCCGATGGACATCGCGGCCGTCGTCTGGCCGGTCGTCGTGGCAGACGCCCTCGTGCTCGCGGCCGCCGTGTTCGCGATCGTGCTGCCCCGCACGGCGCTGCCGCCGCGGTGGGAGATCGTCATCCCGATCGTGACCTTCGTCGCCGTGGCGCTGCTGCGCACGGCCACCGGCGGCCAGCTCTCGCCGTTCGGCGCGCTCATGATCATCCCGGTGGTGTGGATCGCCTCCCAGCCCGGGCTCCGCTACGTGCTCATCTCGTTCGCGGGGGTGCTCGGTGTCGTGGCGGTGCCGTTCCTCGTGGGCATCTCGTCGGTGTCGGTGGCGGCCGACGTGGCGCGCCTGGTGTTCACGCCGGCGGTGTTCGCCATCGCCGCCGTGCTCATCAACCAGATCGCCCGCGTGCAGAACGACCGGCTGGTGCGTCTGCAGAAGCTCGGCCTCGAGCGCGATCGCCTCGTGCAGTCGCTCGAGGACTCGACGCGGGAGGCGCTCCGCCGGCAGGAGCAGACGCTCGAGGCGGCGCGCCTCCGCGACAGCGTCTGGGAGGCCATCACGGGGCACGCGATCATCGGCACCGATCTCGACGGCACCGTGAACGTCTGGAACCGCGGCGCGGTGTCGCTCCTCGGCTACTCCAGCACCGAGGCGATCGGCCGGCTCGACATCCTCGACGTGCACCCGCGCTACAACGAGGCGCGTTCGGCCCTGCGGGCCGGGACGGACGCGCCGGAGCAGAGCGACTGGACCTACGCGCGGAAGGACGGCACGACGTTCCCCGCCCACGTGCTCGTGACCGAGCGCTTCGACGAGGACGGCGATCCGGCGGGATTCATCTTCGTGGCGACGGATGAGACGGAGGCCACCGAGCTCCAGCGGCTCAAGGACGAGTTCACGAGCCTGATCTCGCACGAGCTGCGCACGCCGCTGTCGTCGATCCTCGGTTACGTCGAGCTCCTCCGGCCCGAGGACGACTTCGACGACCCGATGACGGATCAGCAGCTGAAGTACCTCGACGTGGTCGACCGCAACGCCCGGCGGCTCCTGCAGCTCGTGGGCGATCTCCTGTTCACGGCCCAGGTGGGCTCCGGCCGCTTCACGATCGAGCCGGTGCCGACCTCCCTGAACAGCCTCGTGCGGGCGGCGGTCGACACTGCGAGGCCCTCCGCCGACGAGGCGCACATCACGCTCTCGGTGGTGACGCCGGACGACGACGTGCCGGCGACGGTCGATCCGGTGCGGATCGGCCAGGCCCTCGACAACCTGATCTCGAACGCCGTCAAGTTCACGCCGCGCGGCGGCTCGGTCACGATCGGTCTCGAGAGCGCTCCCGGCGCCGCCCGCCTCATCGTGGCCGACACGGGCATCGGCATCCCCGCCGACGAGGTGGCGCGCCTCTCGGAGCGCTTCTTCCGCGCCAGCACGGCCACCCAGCACGCCGTCAAGGGCGTGGGCCTCGGCCTCACCATCACCAAAGCCATCGTCACGGCCCACGCCGGCACCATCGACATCGACAGCACAGTGGGCGCCGGCACCACCTTCACGGTGGAACTGCCCCTCTAGCCGGGCAGCCCTTCCGGCAGCAACGGCAGCGTCACACGGAACGTCGCCCCGCCACCCGGAGTCTCGAGCGCCTCCACCGTGCCGCGGTGGGCGGCCACGATGGAGGAGACGATCGCGAGGCCGAGGCCCGATCCGCCCGTCTCCCGGGTGCGGGAGGAGTCGGCGCGCCAGAAGCGCTGGAAGATCTTCTCGCGGATCTGCGGCGGGATGCCCTCGCCGTGGTCGACGATGTCGACGGTGGCGACGCGACGCTCCTCGTCGACCCGCACGGCGAGCTCGATGGGGGAGTCGGCGTCGGTGAAGCGCAGGGCGTTGCCGATGAGGTTCGTGAGCACCTGCCGGATCTTGTTCTCCTCGGCGAGCACGATCGGGCGCGTGAGGGGAACGGGTACGGCGACCGGGCCGGTGGCGTTCGCCTCGTCGCCGGCCGGGGTGAGCGGGACGACCGGCTGGGTGTCGCCCTTGGCGGTGCCGGATCGGGGTCGACGGCGTAGCCGGGCGAGGGTCGCATTCGCGAACGCGATCGGGCGGGTCGCCGTCGACGGTGTGCGCGATCCGTCTGCGCCCGCGGCACCGTCGTCCGGGGCCTTCTCCTCGAGTGCCGGCCCGAGGGTCACCGCGGCGGAGTCGTCGGGCGTGATGACGGAGACGACCCGGCCCGGGCTCGCCGCCCTCGCGTCCATGGCGGCGTCGACGGTGATCGGCACGAGGTCGACGGGCTCGAGCTGCAGCGGGCGGGTCTCGTCGAGGCGGGCGAGCTCGAGGAGGTCCTCCACGAGCGTCCCCATCCGGATGGCCTCCTTCTCGATGCGGTCCATCGCCTGCGAGACGTCCTCAGGGGTCTGCAGGGCGCCCATCCGGTACAGCTCGGCGTACCCCCGCACCGACACGAGGGGTGTGCGCAGCTCGTGCGAGGCGTCGCCCACGAAGCGGCGCATCTGGTCGATCGTGCGTGCGCGGTCGGCGAAGGCGCGGTCGATCCGGGCGAGCATGGTGTTGAGGGAGCGGTTGAGCCTGCCCACCTCGGTGTTGGGCGTGGCGTCCGACATGCGCTGGCTGAAGTCGCCGCCGTCGGCGATCGCTGCGGCGGTGCGCTCGACCTCGCGAAGGGGCCCGAAGGTGCTCGTGACGAGCAGCCTCGTGAGCATGGCGCCGAGGATGACGACTCCCACCCCGAAGGCGAGGAAGATCGAGAGGTAGGTGGCCGTGGTGCGCTCGGTCTCGAAGAGCGACTTGGCGATGATGACGTTGCCCTGCTCGGTGCCGCCGAAGAGGTAGACCTGGGCGGCGACCGCGTGCCACTCCATGCGCCCGTCGTGCGACTCGATGGTGAAGACCTTGCCGTCGAGCTCGTTCGCCTGCTCGAGCGTGACCTGCACGTTCGGCATCTCCTCCGGCTCGCCCTCGCCCCAGTTGCTGGCGAGCAGGTTGCCCGAGGAGTCGACGAGCCCCACGAAGTAGTCAGTGGGTGCCGAGGTGATGTCGGCCACGTCGAACTGCTCGGGCGTGGCTGACGGCCCGAGGAACGGCGACGGATCGCTGTCGCCCGCATCGAGCTGGGTGTCGACCTGCTGCAGCAGGTAGGTGCGCAGCACGATCATGGTGCCGACGCCCGAGACGACCAGCCCGAAGGTGAGCATGAGCACCGTGACACCGGTGATCTTCGTGCGCAGGGAGACGGCGCTCCACTGCTTCAGGATGGCGTTCAGCATGGCGTGAGCAAGGCTACCCTCCCGGGCTGATCAGACCTTGCTCACCTTGAGCATGTAGCCGAAGCCGCGCTTGGTCTGGATGAGCGACTCCTCGGTGTGCGCGTCGAGCTTGCGGCGCAGGTAGGAGATGTAGCTCTCGACGATGCCGGCGTCGCCGTTGAAGTCGTACTCCCAGACGTGGTCGAGGATCTGAGCCTTCGACAGCACGCGGTTGGGGTTCAGCATGAGGTAGCGCAGCAGCTTGAACTCGGTGGGGGAGAGCTCGATGGCCGTGTCGCCCACGAAGACCTCGTGCGTGTCCTGGTCCATCGTGAGCTCGCCGGCGCGGATGATCGCGTCTTCGTCGGCCTGCATGGTGCGGCGGAGGATGGCCTTGATGCGGGCCACGATCTCGTCGAGGCTGAACGGCTTGGTGACGTAGTCGTCGCCGCCGACGGTGAGACCGGTGATCTTGTCCTCGGTGTCGTCCTTCGCGGTGAGGAACAGGATGGGCGCGGTGTAGCCCGCGGCGCGCAGCCGCTTGGTCACGCCGAAGCCGTTCATGTCCGGCAGCATCACGTCGAGGATGATGAGGTCCGGCTCCTCCTCCAGCACGGCGGAGATGGTCTGGGCGCCGTTGCTCACGGCGCGCACCGCGAAGCCGGCGAACCGCAGGCTCGTGGTGAGGAGGTCGCGGATGTTCGGTTCGTCGTCGACGATGAGGATGCGAGGGCCGGTCATGCGTCCATTCTCTGCGGGTTCGCTGGGCGAAGGCTGGGAGCCTGTCGCATGCCCGGATGCGCCACTATGGTGCGATGAGACACATCGTGGGCTACACGGACACCCCGGCCGGACACGACGCCCTGGCTCTCGGTGTGCGGCTGGCGCGCACCGACGGCGCGCGGCTCGACGTGGTGCTCGTGCTCGCCAACGAGGAGCGGCCCACGATCGTCCCCGCCGATCCCGGCTACGAGAAGTTCCTGCGGGAGACCGCGGAGGGCTGGCTCGAGGCAGCGCTCGAGCGGGTGCCGGAGGGCATGAAGGCGACCTCGCACCTGGTCTACGCGGAGTCGCTCGCCGACGGGCTGCTCGAGGCGGTCGACACGCTCGGCGCCTCGCTCGTGGTGGTGGGGGCCGCCCGCGGTGGCCTGCTCGGCCGCTTCGCCCTCAGCACGGTGGCGAACGCGCTCCTGCACGCGGCGCCCGTCCCGGTGGCGCTCGCACCCTCGGGCTGCCGCGACCTCGCCGAGACCCCGGTGAGCCGCATCACCTGCGCGGTCGGCACCCGGGCCGGGGCCGATGCGCTCCTGGCCGCCGGCATCCGGGCCGCCCGTGCCGGCGAGGTGCCGCTCCGCCTGCTCTCGCTCGTGGCACTCGACGAGCCCACCGGCGCCGACCGGCCCGAGGCCCTCGAGCGTGCCCGCGAGCACGCGGAGGAGGTGCTGGCCCACGCCGTGGACGAGCTCCCGCGCGACCTGACGGTGACCTCGGAGGTGGCTACGGGCCGCGCCATCGACGACGCGATCACCGCCATCGCGTGGGATCCGGCCGAGATCGTCTTCGTCGGCTCCAGCCGCCTCGCCCAGCCCCGCCGCCTCTTCCTCGGCTCGACCGCGGCGAAGATGCTGCGCGAGCTGCCCGTGCCCCTCGTGGTCGTGCCGCGTGATGCGCCCACCCAGATCGGAGACCCGTCATGACCGCTCCCGAGACCTCGCCGAAGGGCTCCGCCGACCCGGCCTCGCCGCCCACCGCGGCCACCGCCGCCCTGTCGAAGAAGGGCCTCGGCGCCGGCACCGTCGGTCTCGTCGGCGCCATCGTCATCGGCATCTCCTGCATCGCTCCCGCCTACACGCTCACGGGCGCCCTCGGGCCCACCGTGGCGGAGGTCGGCACCCACGTGCCCGCCATCTTCCTGGTCGGCTTCATCCCGATGCTGCTCGTGGCGTTCGGCTACCGCGAGCTCAACAGCCGCATGCCCGACTCGGGCACCTCGTTCACGTGGGCCACCAGGGCCTTCGGGCCGTGGGTCGGCTGGATGGCGGGCTGGGGGCTGATCGCCGCGACCATCGTGGTGCTGTCGAACCTCGCGGGCATCGCGGTCGACTTCTTCTATCTGATGCTGTCGCAGATCTTCCAGAACCCCGACATCGCCGACCTCACCACGAACCCGTTCATCAACGTCGTGACCTGTCTGGCGTTCATGCTCGGCGCCACCCTCATCTCCTACCGCGACATGCAGACCACCCAGAAGCTGCAGTACGTGCTGGTGGGCTTCCAGCTGCTCGTGATGGTGTTCTTCGGCATCGTCGCCTTCGTGCACGTGGGGGCGGGCGACGCGTTCGACGCCCTGCCGATCTCGCTCGACTGGTTCAACCCCTTCGCGGTCGGCTCGTTCAGCGCCTTCGCCGCCGGGCTCTCGCTCTCGATCTTCATCTTCTGGGGCTGGGACGTGACTCTCACGATGAGCGAGGAGACGAAGGGCTCGAGCTCCACGCCCGGCAAGGCCGCCACCGCGACCGTCGTGATCATCGTGGTGCTCTACCTCTTCCTCTCGGTCTCGCTCATCAACTACGCCGGAGTCGGCGACGGCGAGTTCGGGCTCGGGAACGCCGACATCCAGGGCAACGTGTTCTTCTCCCTGGCCGGCCCCATCCTCGGCCCGCTCGCCATCCTGGTGTCGATCGCCGTGCTCTCCTCGTCGGCGGCGTCGCTGCAGTCGACCTTCGTGTCACCCGCTCGCACGCTGCTGGCGATGGGCCACTACGGCGCGCTGTCGCCGAAGTTCTCCAAGGTGCACCCGCGGTTCTTCACGCCCGGCTACGCCACGATCGTGTCGAGCCTCGTCGCATCCGTCTTCTACACCGTGATGCGCTTCATCTCGGAGGACGTGCTGTGGGACACGATCACGACCCTCGGCATGCTCATCTGCTTCTACTACGGCCTCACGGCGTTCGCGTGCGTCTGGTACTTCCGCAAGCAGTGGTTCTCGAGCGCGCGCAACTTCTTCTTCCAGTTCTTCTCGCCGCTGGTGGGCGGGCTGATCCTGGGCGTCCTGTTCTTCACGACCATCATCGAGAGCGCGAACCCCG
>NZ_JAHFUY010000135.1 GCF_023264895.1 Herbiconiux sp.
GTTGATGCCCTTGTTGTTCGACACCGCACCGGGGACCTCGACGCGCGTCGTGACGACGGTGCCGTCGGTCTCCAGCACGCGGAGCCCCACCTTGCCGTCGTCGATCAGCAGCGGGTCGCCCGGTGCCACGTCGTCCGGCAGACCCTTGTAGGTCGTCGAGGAGATCTCCTTGTTGCCGATGATGTCCTCGATGGTGATCTTGAAGATGTCACCCTCGGCGAGGTCGTAGGGGCCGTTCTCGAACTTGCCGAGCCGGATCTTCGGGCCCTGCAGGTCGACGAGCACGGCCACGGCGCGGCCCGAATCCTCGGCGGCCTTCCGCACGTTGGCGTAGACGGCCTCGTGCACGTCGTAGCTGCCGTGGCTGAGGTTCATCCGGGCGACGTCGACGCCGGCGTCGATGATGGCTCTGATCGTGTCATAGCTAGAGGTTGCCGGACCGAGGGTGGCGACGATTTTCGCACGTCTCATCAGTGTGTACTTCTCCGAGTTCTGCGCGGTAGCGCATGGGGGTGGTGGATGTGGAGAGCGGTTTCGCAGGGAGGCTATCAGACCGAGATGGCGCGGTCGGTGGGCTTCACGGGGAAGGGGAGCTCGGTCGATCCTTCGAGGTAGCGGTCGACGGCGGATGCCGCGGCGCGCCCCTCGGCGATCGCCCAGACGATGAGCGACTGGCCGCGGCCCGCGTCGCCCGCCACGAAGACGCCGGGGGTGGTGGTCTGGTAGTCGCCGTCGCGCTCGAGGTTGCCGCGCTGGTCGAAGCGGGTGTCGAGCTGGCCGAGGAGCTGCTCCGGCTCCGCACCTGTGAAGCCGAGCGCGAGCAGCACGAGGTCGGCGGGGATCTCGTGCTCGGTGCCCGCCTTGGGCACGCGACGGCCGTCGAGGTACTCGGTCTCGGCGACGCGGATGGCGCGCACCTCGCCCGAGTCGTTGCGGAGGAACTCCACGGTGGAGGCGAGGTACTTGCGCTCCCCGCCTTCCTCGTGGGCGCTCGACACCTCGAACAGGGTCGGGAACATGGGCCACGGCTGGTGCTCGGGGCGCTCGGTGGGCGGCTGGATGCCGATGGCGAGGTTGGTGACCGAGAGGGCGCCCTGGCGGTGGGCGGTTCCGATGCAGTCCGCGCCGGTGTCGCCGCCGCCGAGGACGACGACGTGCTTGCCCTCGGCTGTGATCTGGCCGAGCAGGTCGTCGCCCGCGCCGACCTTGTTCTGCTGCACCAGGTACTCCATGGCGAAGTGCACGCCGTCGAGGTCGCGGCCGGGGATGTCCAGGTCGCGCGGGACTGTCGATCCGGTGCAGACGATGACGGCGTCGTAGCGCGCCCGGAGGTCGCTCCACGAGATGTCGACGCCGATCTCGATGCCGGCGCGGAAGCGCGTGCCCTCGGCCATCATCTGGGTCAGTCGCGCCTCGAGGTGCTTCTTCTCCATCTTGAAGTCCGGGATGCCGTAGCGCAGCAGGCCGCCGATGCGGTCGTCGCGCTCGTAGACGGCCACCGTGTGGCCGGCGCGGGTGAGCTGCTGGGCGGCGGCGAGTCCGGCGGGGCCGGAGCCCACGACCGCGATCGTCTTGCCGGTGAGGCGCTCGGGCGGGTGCGGCTGCACCCAGCCGTTCGCGAAGGCCTGGTCGATGATCGAGACTTCGACCTGCTTGATCGTCACGGGCGGCTGGTTGATGCCGAGCACGCACGACGACTCGCACGGAGCCGGGCACAGGCGCCCGGTGAACTCCGGGAAGTTGTTGGTGGCGTGCAGCCGCTCGATGGCCTGCCGGCCCTCGTCGCGCCAGGTCAGGTCGTTCCACTCCGGGATCAGGTTGCCGAGCGGGCAGCCGTGGTGGCAGAACGGGATGCCGCAGTCCATGCAGCGTCCGGCCTGCCGCCGGGTGGTGGCCGCGTCGCCCTGCTCGTAGACCTCTTTCCAGTCCATGAGCCGCACGGAGACCGGTCGGCGGGCGGGGAGTTCGCGGTCCTGTGTCTTCAGGAAGCCCTTGGGATCAGCCACCTGTCACCTCCAAAATGCGGCCCCAGACGACGTCGCCGTCGGGGTCCAGTCCTTCTTCGACCGCTTCCTGCCGGGTGGCGAGCACTGCCGCGTAGTCACGCGGGAGCACCTTGGTGAAGGCGGCGATGGTCGTGTCGAGATCGGCGAGCATCCTGGCCGCCAGCGGCGACCCGGTCTCGGACTCGTGGCGCTTCAGCAGCTCGCGCACGATCTCGGCGTCGGCGGCCGAGAGCGGGAGCAGCTGCAGCTCCCCGGATCCCAGCGAGTCGGCGTTCACGCTCTCCGGGTGGAGGTCGTGGATGTAGGCGGTGCCGCCCGACATCCCGGCGCCGAGGTTGCGGCCCGTGGCGCCGAGGATGAGGGCGGTGCCGCCCGTCATGTACTCGAGCGCGTGGTCGCCCACGCCCTCGACGACGGCGGTGGCACCGGAGTTGCGGACGAGGAAGCGCTCCCCCACGATGCCGCGGAGGAACATGCTGCCGCGCGTGGCGCCGTAGCCGATGACGTTGCCGGCGATGACGTTGCGCTCGGCCGGGAAGACCGAGCGGCGGTCGGGGCGCAGGATGATCTCGCCGCCCGAGAGCCCCTTGCCGACGTAGTCGTTGGAGTCGCCCTCGAGGCGGAGCGTGATGCCCGCGGGCAGGAACGCGCCGAGCGACTGGCCGGCCGAGCCGAGCAGGGTCACCTGGATGGTGCCGTCCGGAAGGCCCTTCTCGCCGTGCCGCTTCGTGACCTCGTGGCCGAGCATGGTGCCCACGGCGCGCTCGGTGTTGCGGATGGGCAGAGTGATGGCCACGGGCTCGGCGTGGTCGAGAGCGGCTCCGGCCTCCTGGATCAGGCGGTTGTCGAAGTGCTCGTGCAGCTCGTGCTCCTGCGCGCGGCGGTTGGCGCGCGGCTCGTCGGCGGCGAACGCCGGGCCCACGAGCACCGGGGCGAGGTCGAGGCCGTCGGCCTTCCAGTGGTCGAGCGCGGCGTCGACGTCGAGCAGCTCGTTGTGGCCGATGATCTCCTCGAGCGAGCGGTAGCCGAGCTCGGCGAGGTACTCCCGCACCTCCTGGGCCAGGAACTCGAAGAAGTTCACCACGAACTCGGGCTTGCCGGTGAAGCGAGCGCGGAGCTCGGGGTTCTGCGTGGCGACGCCCACGGGGCACGTGTCGAGGTGGCAGACGCGCATCAGGATGCAGCCCTCCACCACGAGAGGCGCGGTGGCGAAGCCGTACTCCTCGGCACCGAGCAGGGCGCCGATGATGACGTCGCGACCGGTCTTCATCTGGCCGTCGACCTGCACCACCACGCGGTCGCGCATGCCGTTGAGCATGAGCGTCTGCTGGGTCTCGGCGAGGCCGATCTCCCACGGGGTGCCCGCGTGCTTGAGCGAGTTCAGCGGGCTCGCGCCGGTTCCGCCGTCGTGGCCGGAGACCAGCACGACGTCGGCGAGGGCCTTCGTGACGCCGGCTGCGACAGCGCCGATGCCGTTCTGGCTCACGAGCTTGACGTGCACGCGGGCCTCGGGGTTGGCGCGCTTGAGGTCGAAGATGAGCTGCTTGAGGTCTTCGATGGAGTAGATGTCGTGGTGCGGCGGCGGCGAGATGAGGCCGACGCCCGCGGTCGCGTGGCGGGTGCGGGCGACCCACGGGTAGACCTTGGTGGGAGGCAGCTGGCCGCCCTCGCCGGGCTTCGCGCCCTGCGCCATCTTGATCTGGATGTCGGTGGCGTGCGTGAGGTACATGCTCGTCACGCCGAACCGGCCCGAGGCGACCTGCTTGATCGCGCTCCGGCGCTCGGGGTCGAGCAGACGGTCGACGTCCTCCCCGCCCTCGCCGGTGTTCGACTTGCCGCCGAGGCGGTTCATCGCGATCGCGAGGGTCTCGTGCGCCTCCTTCGAGATCGAGCCGTAGCTCATCGCACCGGTGGAGAAGCGCTTGACGATCGACTCGACCGACTCGACCTCGTCGAGCGGCACGGCGGGGCGGATGCCCGTGCGCAGCTTGAACAGGCCCCGCAGGGTCATCAGGTTCTGGGCCTGGTCGTCGACGAGCTGCGTGTACTCGCGGAAGATGTCGTAGCGGCGCGCGCGGGTGGCGTGCTGCAGCCGGAACACGGTGTCCGGGTTGAACAGGTGCGGCGGCCCTTCGCGGCGCCACTGGTACTCGCCGCCCACGGCGAGCGGCTCGTGCGCGGTGACCGCGCCGTCCTCCGGGTAGGCCAGGCGGTGGCGGGCGGCGCTCTCGGCCGCGATCACGTCGATGCCCACGCCACCGAGCTTGGAGGAGGTGCCCGTGAAGTACTCGGCGACGAACTCGGGTGCGAGACCGACGGCCTCGAAGGTCTGGGCTCCCGCGTAGGAGGACACCGTCGAGATGCCCATCTTCGACATGATCTTGAGCACGCCCTTGCCGAGCGCCTTGATCACGTTCTTGACGGCCTTCTCGGGGGTGACGCCCGTGATGACGCCGGAGCGGACGAGGTTCTCGACCGTCTCCATGGCGAGGTACGGGTTGACGGCGGAGGCGCCGTAGCCGATGAGGAGCGCGATGTGGTGCACCTCGCGCACGTCTCCGGCCTCGACGATCAGGCCGACCTTCATGCGGGTCTGCTTGCGGATGAGGTGGTGGTGCACTCCCGCGAGCATGAGCAGGGAGGGCACGGGCGCCAGATCCTTGTTGGAGTCGCGGTCCGAGAGCACGAGGAACTCGGCTCCGGCCTCGATCGCCTCGTCGGCCTCGCGGCACATCGCGGCGATGCGGTTCTGCATCGCCTTGGGGCCCTCGTCGACCCGGTAGAGGCCCTTGAGGGTGGTGGTGAGCCGGCTGCCGGAGGCCGGATCGATGTGCTGGATCTTCGCGAGCTCGTCGTTGTCGATCACCGGGAAGTCGAGGATGACCTGACGGGTGTGCTCCGGGGTGGCCGCGAGCAGGTTGCGCTCCGGGCCGAGACCGAGGCGGAGGCTCGTGACGACCTCTTCGCGGATGGAGTCGAGCGGCGGGTTCGTGACCTGCGCGAACTGCTGCGTGAAATAGTCGAAGAGCAGTCGGGGCCGCTCGGAGAGCACGGCGATGGGGGTGTCGGAGCCCATGGCGCCGAGCGGCTCCGCGCCGTTCTTCGCCATCGGGGTCAGGAGGATCCGCACCTCCTCCTCGGTGTAGCCGAAGGTGCGCTGACGGCGGGTGACCGACGCCGGTGTGTGCACGATGTGCTCGCGCTCGGGCAGGTCGCGGAGGTTGATCCGGCCCTGCTCGAGCCAGGAGCCGTAGGGCTCCGCGGCGGCGAGCTCGGCCTTGATCTCGTCGTCCTCGATCAGGCGGCCGGCCGCCGTGTCGACGAGGAACATCTTGCCGGGGCGGATCCGGCCCTTCCGCACGACCCGTGAGGGGTCGACATCCGGGAACACGCCGATCTCGCTCGCCAGCACGACGAGGCCGTCGTCGGTGATGAGGTAGCGACCGGGGCGGAGGCCGTTGCGGTCGAGCGTGGCGCCCGCGAGGGTGCCGTCGGTGAAGATGAGGGCGGCGGGGCCGTCCCACGGCTCCATCATCATCGAGTGGTACTCGTAGAAGGCGCGGCGGGCCTCGTCGAAGTCCTTCTGGTTCTCCCAGGCCTCGGGCACCATCATCATGATGGCGTGCGGCAGGGAGCGGCCGGCGAGCGTGAGCAGCTCGACGACCTCGTCGAACGAGCCGGAGTCGCTGAGTCCGGGGGTCACGATCGGGTAGAGCGGCGAGAGGTCGCCGAGCAGCTCCGACTCGAGCTGCGACTGGCGCGCGCGCATCCAGTTGCGGTTGCCCTGCACGGTGTTGATCTCGCCGTTGTGCGCCATCATGCGCAGCGGCTGCGCGAGCGGCCACGACGGGAACGTGTTGGTGGAGTAGCGCGAGTGCACGAGCGCGAGCTTCGAGGCGAACCGCTCGTCGGAGAGGTCGGGGTAGAACGGCTCGAGCTGGAGCGTCGTCACCATGCCCTTGTAGGTGAGCGTGCGGCACGAGAGCGACATGAAGTACACCTCGTGCTCGAGCTCGGCGCGCTTGCGCAGCCGCCAGGTCTGGCGGTCGAGCTCGATGCCCGAGAGGGTGGCTCCGGATGCGGTGGTGCGCACCGACTGCAGGAAGAGCTGGAAGATGGCGGGCATCGCGTCCCGCGCCAGGCGACCGAGCTCGTCGGGGCGCACGGGCACCTCGCGCCAGCCGAGGATCTGCAGGTCCTCCTGGTGGGCGAGGTCGCGGATGCGGTCCATGACCTCCTGGCGCTCGGCGCCGTCGAGCGGGAGGAAGGCGTTGCCCACGGCGTAGCGGCCCACGGGGGGCAGCTCGAAGCCCGCGACGGCGCGCAGGAACTCGTCCGGGATCTGGGTGAGGATGCCGGCGCCGTCGCCGGTTCCCGCGTCGGAGCCGATGGCGCCGCGGTGCTCGAGGTTGCGGAGGGCCCCGAGCGCGGTGTCGATGATGTCGTGACCGGCGGTGCCGCGGAGCGTGGCGACCATGGCGAGGCCACAGGCATCCTTCTCGGCGGTGGGGTCGTACAGGCCCTGGGCCGCGGGAAGTGCGCTGAAGCTGAAACTCGGGTTCGGCTGGGTGGCCATAGAGAACCGTCCTCTACGTGTTGCTTAGGGAACTGGGACGACGATGGCCCATGATGTCAAGGATTCCCGCGGGAGATCTGCGCGGGTGAGGATCGCTCCGAATTCACTTGTGGCGCTCGGGTCGATCGATCCTACCTCAGCACGGGGCTGGGGCGGATGCAGGGCACCCTCAGCGGGCGGTGCCCGCCGACAGCGTGGCGGCGAGGCGGCCGACCGCCGGCACTCCCCCGTCGGCCAGCGCCTTGACGAGGGCCGAGCCCACGATGGCACCGTCGGCGTAGCCGAGGATCTCGGCGATCTGCTCGGCCGTCGAGATGCCGATGCCCACGGCGAGGCTCTCGGCGCCCTGTTCGCGAAGGCGCGTCACGAGCGTGCGGGCAGCGGCGTCGAGATCTGCTCGTGCGCCCGTGATGCCCATGGTCGACACCGTGTAGACGAAGCCGCGGCTGCTCTCGACGGCGAGCCGGAGGCGCTCGTCGGTCGAGGTCGGGGCCGCGAGGAACACGCGGTCGAGGCCGGTGCGGTCGCTCGTGGCGAGCCAGTCGGCGCCGGAGTCGACCGTGAGGTCGGGCGTGATGAGGCCGGCGCCGCCCGCCGAGACTAGGTCGTCGGCGAAGCGGTCGACGCCGTACTGCAGCGCGGGGTTCCAGTAGGTCATGAGCAGCACGGGGGCGTCGACCCGGGCGCGGATGCGCTCCACGGCCGTGAACGCGTCGCCGAGGCGGGTGCCGTTCTTCAGCGCCTGCACGGTGGCGGCCTGGATGACCGGTCCGTCCATGACCGGGTCGGAGTAGGGCAGTCCGAGCTCGAGCACGTCGACGCCGTTCTCCACGAGCGCGACCGCCGCGTCGATGCTCGCGTCGAGCGTGGGGAACCCCACGGGGAGGTAGCCCACGAGGGCGCCGGCGCGGTCGACGTTGGCGCGCGCGATGGCGGAGCCCACCGGGCTCACGATGGTGGTCATATCTTGGCGTTCCCCTGCTCGTCGAGCACGTCGAAGTAGTGGCCGGCGGTCTCGACGTCCTTGTCTCCGCGACCGGAGAGGTTGACGAGGATCGTGGCATCCGGGCCGAGCTCGCGGCCGAGCTCGATCGTGCCGGCCAGTGCGTGCGCCGACTCGATCGCCGGGATGATGCCCTCGGTCGTGCAGAGCAGCCGGAAGGCGGCCATGGCGGCGGAGTCGGTGACGGGCAGGTACTGCGCCCGGCCGATCGACGAGAGCCACGCGTGCTCGGGGCCGACGCCGGGGTAGTCGAGGCCCGCCGAGATGGAGTGGGAGTCGAGCGTCTGGCCGTCCTCGTCCTGCAGCATGAAGCTGCGCGAGCCGTGCAGCACACCGGGGCGGCCCTTGGTGATGGTCGCGGCGTGCTGCGGGGTGTCGACGCCGAGACCCGCGGCCTCGTAGCCGAAGAGCTTGACCGAGGGGTCGTCGAGGAAGGCGTGGAAGATCCCGATCGCGTTCGATCCGCCGCCCACGCAGGCCGTGACGGCATCCGGCAGCGAGCCGGTGAGGTCG
>NZ_JAHFUY010000136.1 GCF_023264895.1 Herbiconiux sp.
CGCCTGCGCGCAGCGCGAAGTCTCGGGCGGTGGTGCGGGGCGCCGTGAGCACGACGGTGCGCTCTGCGAGCTGACGGGCGAGAGCGCGGAACGCCTCCTCGACCGCCACCGTGAAGTCGCCCTGGGCGGCGGCGCGGGCGGCCGAGGCCCGCAGCTCGGCGGCCGATCGCGCGTCGTCGGCGCCGAAGAGCGCTCCCGGCTTGACCTGGCTGCGCCGATTCAGCCGCGGCCGGCCGAACACGAGGAACGCGACCACGATGAGCGCCACGACGACGAGCACCACGATGAGCGGCACGAGCCCCGAGAGCCCGGCGCCGTCGGGCACCCGCAGGGAGTCCAGCCAGTCGCCGATGCTCTCGGCGATGCGGTCGAACCAGCTCGGGCGCGCGGCCTGGTAGGGCGGCTTCGAGAGCTCGCCGAGGAGCCAGTCCCGAGCGGTCTCGGCGTCCGGCTCCACGGGCACGTCACGGATGAGCACGGGTCAGCCGGCGCGCCGGGGCAGGTAGGGGTCGGGCCAGGACTCGTCGCCGTCCTGACGCGACTCGACGAAACGGGTGAGCTCGATGTCGAGGCCCTCGGTGCGCATCCGCAGGTCGAGGTAGACCACCGCCACGGTGGCCGCCTGCACCACGGAGGCCAGCGCCGAGATGATGATGGTGAAGGCGATGAAGATGAAGTAGAGCACGATGATCGCCACGATGCCCGTGCCCGAGTTGTTGGGGTCGATGAGCGCCGCGACGATCGAGATGAGGAACGAGAACGGCGTCGACAGCAGCTGCGAGGCGAAATTCAGGATGAGCGAGACGAGGGCGATCACCCCGAAGGTGCGCCAGAAGTGCCCGCGGGTGAGCGACCAGGATCGGCGCATGGCCGCGGCGACGCCGAGCCGCTCGAGCACGATGGCGCTCGGCACGAGCGCGAGCTTGGTGCCGAGCCAGACACCGGCGGCAGTGGTGGCGAGGGCGACCAGCACGATGCCGATGACGGCCACGGCGATGCCCGCAGGGCCGGTGACGGTGGCGATCACGATGAGGCCCACGACGATGCCGAGCACGATCACGACGGCCAGCGCGATGAGCGCGAACCAACCGGTGAGCGGCAGGATGTGCCGGAACGCCGCCTTCCAGAGCTCGCCGAGCCTCCGCTTCTCGCCGAGCGTGGCGCGGGCCACCTCGAGCACGAGCACCGCCTGGAGGAGGGCGGAGGCGAAGAGCGAGAGCGCGAGCGGCACGAGCACCGAGACCAGGATGATGGCGACGTTGCCCGCCTCGATGGCGTCGAGGTCGCTGCCGGCCGCGGAGGCGGCGCGGGCGCCCGCCCAGACGGCGGCGGCCCCGACGAACACCACCGTGGCCACCACCACGAGCAGCTGCACGATGAGGCCGCTGCCGAAGGTGGCCTTGGGGTTCCGGCGCACGACCTGGAAGGGGGCCGCGAGCAGCGTGCCGAAGCCGAGCGGTCGCAGCGGGATGAGCCCGGGCTTGGGCGGGGGCGCCCAGCCGGTGGGGGCGGGCTGCGCGTAGCCCTGCTGCGCCCAGGCGGGGGTGCCCGTGGGAGGAGGGCCGTACGGGTCGAACGCGGGCTGGCCGTACTGCGGAGGCGGGTTCTGCCCGTACTGGGGCGGAAGCGGCGGCGGCGGCGCGTACTGCCCGTATTGCGGCGGAGGGGGCGGCGCGTACTGCCCGTACTGGGGCTGGGGTGGCGATGGCGGCGGCGGGTACTGCCCGTAGGCCGGGGCCGCGGCCGGCTGCTCAGCCGGCGGTGGCGGCGGGGCGTACTCCCCGTACCGGGGCTTCTCGAGTCGCGGCGGGGGCGGGTTCTCGGCCCCCGGCGCGGCCCACGTGTCGTTCTCGCTCATCGCTGTTCCTCTAACCCCCAGCGCCGGTGTCGACCGACCACGTCCTGGCTCTCCATGCTTTCACACTCGCCCCGAGTTTTCTCGGCATCCGTCGAGAAGTGCTCGGCTACGCTGATCGCCATGGACCCTCGCATTCTCGTTGTCGACGACGACACGGCCCTTGCGGAGATGATCGGCATCGTGCTGCGCGCCGAGGGCTTCGACCCGGTGTTCTGCGCCGACGGGGCCGAGGCGCTCGCCGCCTTCCGCGACGCCAAGCCCGACCTGGTGCTCCTCGACCTCATGCTCCCGGGTCTCGACGGCATCGAGGTCTGCGGCCTCATCCGTGCCGAGTCCGGAACGCCCATCATCATGCTCACGGCCCGCACCGACACCTCCGACGTGGTGAAGGGCCTCGAGTCCGGCGCCGACGACTACGTCGTGAAGCCGTTCAACCCCAAGGAGCTCGTCGCGCGCATCCGCACGCGCCTTCGCCCCACCCCCGAGTCGACGCCCGATCTGCTGCAGATCGGAGACCTCACGCTCGACGTGGCGGGCCACGAGGTCAAGCGCGGTGCCGAGCGGGTCAACCTCACGCCGCTCGAGTTCGACCTGCTGCTCGCCCTCGCCTCGAAGCCGCAGCAGGTCTTCACCCGCGAGATGCTGCTCGAGCAGGTCTGGGGCTACCACTACAAGGCCGACACCCGCCTGGTGAACGTGCACGTGCAGCGGCTCCGCGCGAAGGTCGAAGAAGACCCCGACAACCCGAAGATCGTGATGACCGTGCGCGGCGTGGGCTACCGCGCCGGAGCATCCTGAGCCCGTCGTGAGCGAGCGCTCCGGCGCACGCGCCGTTCCGCCGAGGACGAGCCGCCTGGGCCCGGCCCTCGTGCAGGGCGCCAGGGGGTGGCGCGGCTGGCCGAGGCGCGTGGTGGGGGTGTGGCGGCGCTCGCTGCAGTTCCGCACGATCGTGATCACGGTCGTGCTGTCGACCCTCGCCATGGCCGTCACGGGCACCTACATGTCGATCTCGATCGGCAACGACCTGTTCCAGTCGCGCCTGAACCAGGTGCTCGTCGAGTCGAAGAACGCGGCCACCGCGGCCCAGACCATCTTCGACTCGGCGGATGCCTCGGGCGAGGCCTCCACGCTCTCCCTTCTCTCCTCGGCCAAGTCGGCCATCATCGCCTCCTCGTCGAGCCGCCTGATCGCGCTCTACGCGACGCCGGGCCGCACCTCGAGCTCCACCACCGTGCTCTCGTTCGCAAGCCCGGAGCTCGCCCGCACGGGCGTCATCAGCCCCGAGCTCCGCACGGCGGTGGCCGACACCCCGGAGGGCGCGCAGCAGCACTGGCAGTCGGTGCCGCTCGACGACCAGCGGGGCGGCACGGATCCCGGCATCATCGTGGGCTCGCCCCTCACCATCCCCGGTGCCGGCGACTTCGAGCTCTACATCGGCTACAACCTGGCCGAGGCGGAGCAGACGCTGCTGTTCGTGCAGCAGACCCTGTGGCTCGGCGGCCTCGCGCTCATCATCCTGATCGGTCTCGTGGCGTGGCTGATCGTGCGCCTGGTGGTGGAGCCCATCCGGGTGGCGGCCGAGACGAGCGAGAAGCTCGCGGCCGGTCAGCTCGAGGTGCGCATCCCGGAGCGCGGCGACGACGTGATCAGCACGCTCGCCCGCTCGTTCAACGGGATGGCCGACAGCATGCAGTCGCAGATCACCCAGCTGGCCGACCTGTCGCAGGTGCAGCAGCGGTTCGTCTCCGATGTGTCGCACGAGCTGCGCACCCCGCTCACCACCATCCGGCTCGCGGGCGACGTGCTCTACGACCAGCGCGAGTCGTTCCCGCCCGCGACCGGCCGCACCGCCGAGCTCCTGCACACCCAGACCGAGCGCTTCGAGGTGCTGCTGTCCGACCTCCTCGAGATCAGTCGCTTCGACGCCGGATCCGCGTCGCTCGACACCGAGCCCACCAACCTCGTGCGGCTCGCGGAGGACGCGGTGGAGGGCATGGAGTCGCTCGCCGAGCAGGCCGGCTCGCCGTTGCGGCTCGTAGCCCCCGGCGGGTACTTCGAGGCGGAGGTCGACGGCCGCCGCATCCGCCGGATCGTGCGGAACCTCCTCGGCAACGCCATCGAGCACGGCGAGGGCAAGCCCATCGTGGTGAGCGTCGACAGCGACGAGCGCTCGGTGGCGCTCTCGGTGCGCGACTACGGCAGCGGCATGAGCGAGGAGGAGGCCGAGCGCGTGTTCGACCGCTTCTGGCGAGCCGATCCCTCACGGAAGCGCACGATCGGCGGCACGGGCCTCGGCCTCGCCATCTCGCTCGAGGACGCGACCCTGCACGGGGGAGCACTCGAGGTGTGGTCGCGGCCGGGCGCGGGGAGCTGCTTCCGGCTCACACTGCCGCGCATCCAGGGCCGCATGATCGGCGAGCCCCCGCTGCCGCTCGAGCCCGCCGACGCCTTCGGCGAGGTCCCCGCGGTCGCCGAGCTGAGACCGCCCACGCCGGTCGCCTCCTCGACCGGATCCACGCCCGCCCAGGGAGGCGACGATGACTGAGCGCGCTCGCCGAACCGCCGCCGCCGTGCTGGCGACCCTCCTCCTCGTCGTGCTGGCGGCCTGCAGCAGCATCCCGCGCGCGGGCCAGGTCGAGACCGGCGACGCCATCGGCACCGATGACGACATCGACGTGATCTTCCTGGCCGCCGACCCCACGGCCGGAGCCACCCAGCAGGAGATCCTGAACGGCTTCATCCTGGCCGCCAAGAGCCCGCAGGACGACTACGCGATCGCCCGCCGCTACCTCACCGACGACGCGGCGGATGCCTGGCGGCCGAACGAGGGCACGACGGTCGACTCCGGCCCTCGGCCGGCGACATCGCTCAACGACACGACGCTGCAGATCAGCGTCTCCGAGGTCGCCAGGGTCGACGGCAACGGCTCCTACACCGAGACCGGGCCCGGTGCCCCGACGGCCCTGCAGTTCGGCTTCACACAGGTCGACGGCGAGTGGCGCATCAACGACCTCGCCGACGGCATCGTGATCGAGGAGCTCTTCTTCGACCAGGTGTTCACGGCCCACGCCCTCTACTTCTACGACCCCACGTTCACCTATCTCGTGCCCGATCTCCGCTGGTTCCCCACCTCGACCGCGGTCGGCACCCGGGTCGTGCGGGCGCTGCTCGTCGGTCCCTCGGCCTGGCTCGGCGACGGCGCGGTCGTCACGGCGTTCCCGGACGGGACCATCACCCCGGCGGTGGTCACCACGGGCGGACAGACGCAGGTCGAGCTCTCGAGCAACGTGCTGCAGGCCGACGCCGTCGACCTCCAGCGCATGCAGCGCCAGCTCTCGGCGAGCCTCAGCGACCTGGCCTCGGCCTCCAACATCGCGATCTCGGTCGATCAGAACATCGTGCCGATCCCGGCGACCCCTGCGCTCGCGCCCGAGCCCTCCACCCGTGTCGACTCGCGCCCGCTCGTGGTGCGCGACGGCGCGTTCGGCTACCTCGCGGGGGGCGGCGTGGCTGCGGTCGAGGGCATCAGTGCGGGCGTGGAGTCGTTGCAGCCGGTCTCGGCGGCGTACTCCGAGACCGCCGGCCTCGCGGCCGTGGGAGCAGCGGCGGGCGGCGTGTACGCGGTGCGGGCGGGCGAGGCGCCGGTGGTGCTCGACCAGCGGCCGGCGCTCATCGCGCCTGCCGTCGATCCCTTCGGCTACGTCTGGTCGGTGCCCTCCGGCAGTCCCACCGAGCTCTCGGCCTTCGGGGCCGAGGGCGCCGTGCCGGCCGTTCCCACCAACTGGGACGGCGCCACCTCGATCACGAGCTTCGAGATCTCCCGGGACGGCACGCGCGCTCTCGCGTTCCTCTCGGTCGACGGGGTGCCCAAGCTCGTCGTCGCCGCCGTCATCCGCAACCAGGACGGTGTGCCGCAGCAGCTGGGCCGGCCCGTGGAGCTGCGCACGACCCCGGGCACGCCTGTGGGCGCGACCTGGGTCGACCAGCTCTCGGTCGCCTCGGTCACCGGGCTCGCGTCGGGCGAGGCCCGTGCGACCACGCAGACGCTCGGCGGCCGCAGCACCTCGCTCGGCTCGCCCACGGGTGCCGTGGCGATCGCGGGCGGCAACGACCTCGACGGCCTGCGGGTGCTCTCGGCGGAGGGCGGTCTGCTGCAGCAGCGGGGGAGCGCGTGGCAGACCCAGGCGGGCGGCATCTCCCGCCTGGCTGTGCAGAACTGATCGTTCTCCACCGGGTCGTCGGCAGCCGCCCCGCAGGGCGCCCGCCCCCGCGATGATGAGCGGATGCGCGACCGGGCCTGGTGGTGGAGGGGCTGGCTCGCGGAGGCGGCCGGCGTGCTCGTGCCCGCGTCCTGCGCCGGGTGCGGAGCCGACGCCTCCGAGGTGCGCCTCCGAGGTGGAGTGTGCTCCTCCTGCCGCCCGCACCTCGAGCCGCTCCCGGTCGAGGCGGACGACCGCAGCCTCGGCTTCACCGTCCAGGCCGCGCTCGAGTACCGGGGCGTGGTGGCCGCGGTGCTCGGGGCGGTGAAGGAGCGGGGGAGGACGGATGCGCTCGCGGCGCTCGCGCCGGCGCTGGCGGCATCCGTGGACCTGGCCCTGGCCCTGGCCCGCCTGCCGCCGGGCCCGGGCGTCCTCCTCGTTCCCGTGCCCTCCTCTCCGCAAGCTGTGCGCCGCCGCGGATTCCGGCCCGTCGATGACCTGCTCCGCCGAGCGGGGCATCCGGTCTCCCGCTCCTCGCGACTCGTGCTGGCGCGCTCCGTGCGCGACCAGGCCGGGCTCTCCTCATCCGAACGTGTTGCCAACCTGCACGGCGCACTCCGCGCCCGCGGCCCCTTCGAGGGCCGGCCCGTCCTCCTCATCGACGACGTCGTGACCACCGGCGCCACGCTCGCCGAGGCCGCCAGGGCCGTGACGGCGGCGGGCGGCGAGGTCGTGGGGGCAGCCTGCCTGGCACACACGCCGCGGCGACACACCGGTGGATCGACGACGCACAGGTGAACGCAAGTCGATCGGCAGGTGATTAAGCGGTGACACTCCGGGGTGCCCGTACTAACGTGAACCCCACAAGGCGCGAACGGTCCCGTCTTCGACGAACCGGCGCCATCCACAACGGCTAGGAGGTCTCCATGGACGTCAACATCACTGGTAGAAACCTAGGGATCACGGATCGATTTCGCGAGTACGCGACCGAGAAGGCCGACAAGGTGGCCCATCTCGCCGACAAGGCGCAGGTGCTCGAGATCAAGGTGAGCCGTCACAACTCCGCGGCGGGTGTGCAGAGCGGAGACGACCGGGTGGAGCTCACGCTCATCGGCCCCGGTCCCCTCGTGCGGGCCGAGAGCGCGGCGAGCGACAAGTACGCCGCCTTCGACCTCGCCATCGCGAAGCTCATGCAGCGCGTTCGCCGGGCCAAGGACCGCAAGAAGGTGCACCGCGGCCAGCACCGCCCCGTGTCGCTGCACGAGGCGAGCACCGGCGGGTTCGCCGCGATCGACGTGCAGCCGGCCGATGTCGACCTGCTGCTGAACGGCGGCACCGCGGCCGCTCCGGCCGCCGAGGAGGCCCCGGAGACCGAGGAGGAGGTGTACAGCCCCGTCGTCATCCGCAAGAAGGTGTTCGGCGCCACGCCCATGACGGTCGACGACGCGCTCTACCACATGGAGCTCGTGGGCCACGACTTCTACATCTTCATCGACTCCGAGTCGTCGCGGCCGAGCGTCGTCTACCGGCGGAAGGGCTGGGACTACGGCGTCATCGCCCTCGACGAGAACGCCGACCCGTTCGTCGAGCTCGAGAACGAGACCGTGGGGGTGACAGTCCGCTAGCGCCGGCACCTCACCGAGGCCACGGAGACTCTCCCCGAGCGCTCAGCTGCTGCGCCCCCGGCGCTCAGACTGGAGCAACTAGTATGTCTTAGGCTTGCGCGCACAGCGCAGCGACGACTTGCAAGTGGGAGAAACTCCGTGGCCTCAGTTCTTGAAAAGGTTCTTCGCGTCGGCGAGGGTCGCACCCTTCGCAAGCTCCAGAACTATGCGAAGGCGATCAACGCCCTGGAGGAGGACTTCCAGGGCCTGACCGACGAGGAGCTCAAAGACGAGACCCCCCGGCTGCGCGAGCGCCACGCCAACGGCGAGAGCCTCGACCACCTGCTGCCCGAGGCCTTCGCGGCCGTCCGCGAGGCGTCACGGCGCACGCTCGGTCTCCGCCACTTCGACGTGCAGCTG
>NZ_JAHFUY010000047.1 GCF_023264895.1 Herbiconiux sp.
CCGCCTCGTCGAGCTCCTCCTGCAGCTGCTCGATGCGCGCGCGGAGCTCGCGCTGCTCGAACGAGAGCCGGTCGCGCCGGTCGCGGATCTCCTGGATGCGCAGCTCGAGGCCCGCGAGCTCGGCCGCCGCGTTCGCGGCATCCTGCCTGGCCTCCTCCGCCTCGCGCTTCGCGGCGGCGCGCTTCTCGGCGCGGAGGGTGGCGCGGGAGGGGGTGACGGTCTCCATGATGGGCGGGGCGGATCGGGGTGCGCCGTTGGTGACGGGCTCGCCCGAGCCGGAGCCGGAGCCCGAACCGGAACGGGAGCCGGATCCGGGCGTTGCCGTCGCCGGGGCCGCCGTCTCGAGCCCGGCCGGCAGCGCGCCGGCGAGGTCGACGGGGTCGAAGCCCGCCGTGGCGAGCGTGCGCACGAGGAGTCCCGTGCGGAGCGCCGCCTCGGCACCCGGATCGGTCAGCGCGGCCTGCAGGGTGGCCTGCACCTCGAGGGCGGCCGATTCCGAGACGGGGGTGCCGAGCTCGTCGCCGAGGTCGCGGGCCGAGCGGGCGAGCGCCGCGAGCAGGCGCTGCCGTTCCTTGCCGAGGTCGCGCACGGCCTCGCGGTCGAGCGAGGAGGAGTCGCGGAGGCGCGCCCCGAGGGCGAGCAGCTCGTCGAGCTCGACGCTGCGGTGCCGCACGAGCTGGTCGACGGCCCAGGCCGCCACGGAGGGCTTCGCGAGCTTGCGCACCCGGGCGGCGAGTTCGCGGTCGCCCTCGTCGGAGGCGGCGGTCGCGTGGCGCTTCCGCTCGGCCACGAACTCGGCGGGCCGCACGGCGTAGAGCTCCTGGGCGATGCGCTCGAGCGGCTGGGCGGCGTCGCGCAGCTGAGCCGTGGTGGGCGCCTTCGCCATCCGCTCTCCCCTCGCATCCGTCGCCACCGAGCCTAGGCCGAGCGGCACCGTGCCACGATGGTGGGCATGCCCACCCGACTGCTGCTGCTCGCCGACACGCACGTGCCCACACGCGCGCGTCGGCTTCCGGATGCGGTGTGGCAGGAGGTGGACCGCGCCGACGTCGTGCTGCACGCCGGCGACTGGGTCGACGTCGACACCCTCGACCTGCTCGAGGCCCGCGCCGCGCGGCTCGTCGGCGTGCACGGCAACAACGACGGCGCCGAGCTGCGGGCCCGCCTCCCCGAGGTGGCGCGGGTCGAGCTCGAGGGCGTGCGGATCGCGATGGTGCACGAGACGGGCGCCGCCGCCGGCCGCGAGACGCGGATGGACGCCGCGTTCCCCCGGAGTGGAAGCGGGAGTGGAAGCGGCAGTGGCAGTGGCGGCGGCACTGTCGGCGGCACCGACGTCCTCGTGTTCGGCCACAGCCACATCCCCTGGGACACGACCACGCCCGCGGGCCTGCGGCTGCTCAACCCCGGGTCGCCGACGGACCGCCGCCGGCAGCCGGTCTGCACGCTCATGACGGCGGTCGCCGACGGCGGCGTGCTCGCCGAGGTGCAGCTGCTGCCCGTCGCGCGCGACTGAGCGCGGCCCGAGCCGGGCTTCATCCGGACTTCACCCGGAGGCAACCCGCTCTCTGCGTGTCGCCCACGGCCGGCCGCGAGGGTGGGAGGGCGCAGTCGCGCTCACCACGCCGTCCGACACGAACGTCAGCGATGCCACGACGCACAGATTCCTCCCGCCGCAGAACCGCCGCGGTCGCCTCGGCGCTCGCCGCGGGCGACGAGCCGGGCACCACCCCCTCCGCCGCGAGCACCGACCCGATCGGCGCGCTCGAGCTGCTGAGCGACCCGTTCCTGCAGGCTCCCGGCGAGTCGAGCGTGAACGTGGTCTGGGCCACCGAGTTCGCCGGCGCCTCGAGCGTCGTGCTCGTGGGCGAGACCGTGGGGGCTCTCGCCGAGGAGCAGCTCGACGAGGCCGCCGCGGGCGAGCTCGCGGGCATCGCGGTGTTCGAGGCCGGCAGCGAGCGGTTCTCGCGCCTCGTGGAGGACACGGCCTCGAACATCCCCGCCGACGAGAAGCCCGCCGCCGGTGTGGCCGAGCGCGAGGTCTGGCGGCACGAGGCCGTCGTCTCGGGCCTCACCCACGGCGAGCGGGTGCCCTACCGCGTGGTGTCGTTCGACGGCGCACCCGGCACCGAGGCGACCGAGCTCGCCGCATCCGGCACCTTCTCGCTCTCGCCCGCGCCGAAGGCCGGCGACGACCAGCGGATCCTCATCACGAGCGACCACCGGGCCATGAGCAACACCGCCGCGAACCTCGAGATGGCCTCGGAGACGTTCGGCGACATCGACGCCGTGTTCCTCGCCGGCGACCTCGTGAACCAGCCCGACCGGGCCTCGGAGTGGTTCGACGACTCCCGCGGCGGCGCCTTCTTCCCCGTGCTGCAGGGCAACGCCTCGCGTGCCTCCACGCACGGCGAGGCCTACCGCGGTGCCGAGATCCTGCAGAACGCGCCGATCCACCCCGCCATCGGCAACCACGAGGTGCAGGGCCGGATCGACGGCGCCACGAGCATCTCGGGCTCGTTCAACGCGCCCGTGCCCACCGCCGTGGCGGAGGCCGAGTACGAGAAGGTGGCCGCCACGGTCAACACCTCGGGCGACCCCGCGGTGAGGGCGGCCTGGATCGAGGACAACTCGTTCAGCTCCACCACCTACGAGGAGATGTTCACGCTGCCCGAGTCGGCCTCCGGTGGCGAGCGCTACTACGCCGTGACCGTCGGCGACGTGCGCCTCATCTCGCTCTACTCCACCCGCATCTGGCGCGGCGAGACCGCTCAGGCCGACCCCGCGGCCCGCACCGGCATCTCGCGCTACCAGGAGACGCCCGCCGTGCTCGGCACGCCGCTCGCCCAGGGCCACGGCGAGTTCATCTTCGAGCCCATCGACGACGGCAGCGCCCAGCTCGAGTGGCTCGAGGGCGAGCTCGCGAGCGACGATTTCCAGGATGCGCGGTTCCGCGTGGTGATGATGCACGAGGGCGCGCAGACGATGGGCGGCAACGTGATGCCGCACTTCACCGACCCGGTGCGCACCGAGGAGACGAACGTCGACGGATCGCTCGCCGGCATCCGCTACGACTACCCCGCCACCGAGAACCACCTGCTGAACGACCTCGGGCCGATGCTCGAGGAGGCCGGTGTCGACCTCGTGCAGCAGGCGCACAACCACATCTGGAACCGCTTCCAGTCGGAGAACGGCGTCAACTACCTCGAGACCTCGAACATGGGCAACACCTACCGGGTGTTCCACGAGCTCAGCGGCAACTCGCGTGGGGTCCCGCCCCTGCCGTGGGACGCCTCGAACTACCTCGCCCAGGGCAACCCCGGCGGGCTCGAGCCGATCATGCCGACGGGGGCCGCACCGGTCAACGCGCAGGGCGTCAAGACGCCGTTCGTGCAGAGCAACGACCACGCCGTGTTCACCCTGCTCGACACGGGCTCGAACGAGGTCATCAGCTACATCTACGACGTGCGGACGCCCGACGTGCCGCCCGTGGAGCTCGACCGGTTCTCGCTCGGGCGGGAGGCCGTGGAGCCCACGCCCACGCCCACGCCGACGCCGACCGCCACGCCTGAGCCCACGCCCACGCCGACCGCGACGCCCACGCCGACCGCGACGCCGACGCCGACCGCGACTCCGACGGCATCGCCGACTCCGACCCCGACCACGTCGCCCGCACCCACCCCGGGCGCGGCGGCCGTGACCCTCTCGGCCTCGTCCGTGGTCGCCGGCGGCAGCGTCTCGATCACCGGCACCGGTTTCGGCGCCACCGACGAGGTGTCGGCGGTGCTGCACAGCACGCCGAAGCTGCTCGGCACGAAGACCGCCATCAACGGCACGGTGCGCATGACCGTCACGATCCCGGCCGGCACCCCGGTCGGCATGCACCGGATCGAGCTGCGCGGCGCCACCACCGGCAGCACGGCCTCCGCCGAGCTCATGGTCACCGCGGCCGCGGTGCCCGGTGCGCCGGGCGGATCGCTCGCCAGCACGGGCGTCGACGCCGCATCCGCCGCCCCGGCCCTCGCGGGAGTGCTCGGCGCGCTGCTGCTCCGAGCGGGCGCGCTGATCTGGCGCTCGGGCCGCCGCTCGCGCGCCTGACCGCCGTGACCTGAAGGGCCGGGGATCCCCTTCCCCGGCCCTTCGTGGTACCCATGGAACATGACGCACTCCTCGACCGCCCGTGACGCCGATGTCTCCCCCGGTGACGGTCGCGACGAGACCCGCAACGAGCGGCTCGACCGCAACTGGAACGAGATGCTGCAGGAGCTGCGCGTCATCCAGACCGGAACCCAGATCCTCACGGGCTTCCTGCTGGCCGCGGCCTTCCAGTCGCGGTTCGAGGATCTCGACGACTACCAGCGCACCGTCTACCTGTGCCTCGTGGTGGCGTCGATCCTTACCACCGTGTTCGGTCTCGCGCCGGTGAGCCTGCACCGCACGCTCTTCCGGCAGCAGGCGAAGGAGCGCGTGGTGCTCGTGACCGACCGCATCCTGCGGCTCACCATGATCGGCGTGGCGCTCACCCTCGCCGGCACCGCGATGCTGATCTTCGACTTCGTGCTGGGGCGTGCGGGCGGGATCGTGGCGGGGGCGGCGCTGCTCGTGGTGATCGTGGTGCTCTGGGTCGTGGTTCCCGGGGCGGTTCGGCGGTCGCACCACGAGGCGAGGGCGGATGCACCGGATGCGCCGGGTGCTCTGGATGAGCCGGGCGCGGCGAGTGCACCGGATGCGCAGGGCGCGCCGGGTGGGTCGACCGGCTCAGGCGGCTCGGTCTAGCGAGCGCACGAGCTGCTCCCAGCCGGCAGCGAGCCGGTCGATCGGCGGTCGTGCGCCGGGGGGTGCCGTGAGGATCGCCTCGAGCACGGCGAGCAGCTCGAACGCGAGCACGGGCACGTCGCCCGGCACCTCGGCCTGGCGGAGCAGCGTCGCCACGTGCAGGGCCGCCACGCGGCGTGCCGGCACGGCGTAGTGGTTCTCGTCGGGAGCCGCCGAGGCGCGCAGGAGCTCGCTCTGGGTCGACAGCACGGCGATGCGCTCGCGGCCGAAGGCCACGAGCCGCTCGAGCGGTGGCGCGCCCGGCCCGAGCGGAGGCGGACCGGAGAGGAAGCGGCCCTGGAACTCGCGCTCCGTGTCGTCGAGCAGGGCCCTCAGGAGGCCGCCCCGGGAGCCGAAGCGGCGGAAGACGGTGCCCTTGCCGACTCCGCTCTGAGCGGCCACGCGGTCCATCGTGATGCCCGCCACGCCCTCGGTCGCCACGATGGAGCGGGCGACCTCGAGCACGCGTGCGCGGTTGCGGGCGGCATCCGATCGCTCGGTGGGTGGTGGGCCCATGGAGGGGAGGAGCGGTTCCGGCGACGCGCCCACCCAGGTCATGCGTGAAATGTAGCACGGCGGGAATAACCGGACCGCAGTCCGGTTATGGTGTGATGACCATCTCGCCGATCCCCGGATCGGCCCGATCCCTTGGAGAACGATGACCGACAAGAACGTGCTCGTGCTCGTGGGCAGCCTTCGTGCCGCCTCGATCAACCGCCAGCTCGCCGAGACCGCCCTCGCCCACGCGCCGGAGGGACTGACGCTCTCGCTCTACGAGGGCCACGGAGCGCTCCCCCTCTACAACGAGGACCTCGACGTGGAGGGCCAGCTGCCGGCCTCCGTCGTGGAGTTCCGCGAGGCGCTCGCCGCGGCGGATGCGCTGCTCGTGGTGACGCCGGAGCACAACGGCACCGTGCCGGCGAACCTCAAGAACGCGATCGACTGGTCGTCGCGTCCCTTCGGCGAGGCGGCCATCGTGGCCAACCCCGTCGCCGTGATCGGCACCGCGTTCGGCCAGTACGGCGGCATCTGGGCCCAGGACGAGACGCGCAAGGCGTTCGGCATCGCGGGAGCCACCGTGCTCGAGCAGCACACGCTCTCCATCCCGCACTCGCTCGTGCGGTTCGCCGAGACGCACCCGAAGGACGACGCGGAGATCGTGACCCAGCTCACCGCGTTCCTCGACGAGTTCGCCGGTGAGCTGGCGAAGCTCGACGAGGACGCGGCCGCCGCAGCTTAGACCGCGTCGGGCGACGGGGTGGTGGCCTGCTGCTGAGCGGCCACCGCCTCGGCGTACTCCTTCTTCACGGTCTCCATGTCGAGCGAGCGCACCTGCTTGATCACGTCTTCGAGCACCTGGCCCGGCAGAGCGCCGGGCTGGGAGAAGATCGGGATGCCGTCGCGGTAGCCGACGAGGGTGGGGATCGACGTGATGCCGTAGGAGGCGGCGAGCTGCCGCTGGTCCTCGGTGTCGACCTTCGCGAACACGATGTCGCCGTGCTCGTCGGAGGCCTTCTCGAACACGGGGGCGAACTGCTTGCAGGGGCCGCACCAGTCGGCCCAGAAGTCGATCAGGACGATGCCGTCAGCGACGGTGTCGTCGTGGTTCTCGATGGTCAGAGTCTTCGTGGACATGCAATCAACAACACCACGGTCGCCCGGGAATTCCCAGCACTCAGCTCACGTGCACCTCGGGGCGGTGCCTCCGGTCGCGCTCGGCGCGGCGCAGCACCTCGCGCGTGACGGGGGCCACCTCGCCTGCGCCCGTGATGAGGTAGCGGAACATGTTCGAGATGGGGCTGCCCTCGGTCCACTCGAAGTAGACATCCGGAACCACGCCCGTGAGGTCGCGGATCTCGAGCAGCACCGTGGCGATCGTGTTCGGCACGTTGGCGCTCGTGACCTTGAGCACGCGGAAGCCGTCGATCGCCTCGCCCGTGACGTGCAGGTCCTCCTCGAAGTTCGACGAGTCGGCCAGGTGCACCTCGAGGAAGATCACGGGGGAGCGCTGGGGGATGCCACTGTCGCGCCGCTCCTCCTTGATCTTCTGCCGGTACTCGTCCGGTGAGTCCGTGGCATCCGGTTCATGGGCGATGATGCGGATCGTGTCGTACTCGTCGGCGTCGGTGAGCACCCAGTCGAGGGCCGCCGCATCGAGGGTGATCGAGGTCGCCCGCAGCTGGAACGAGCGCTGCACGCGCGAGATGATCGAGACGGCGATGATGCCGATGATGAACATGGCCGCGATCCGCACGCCGTCCGGCCGCTCGATGATGTTCGCGATGGTCGTGTAGAGGAAGACCACGGTGACGATCGCGAAGCCGATCGTGGCCCCGCGCTGCTTCTTGCGCCGCGCCGAGAGGGTGACCGCCACGGAGGCGGAGGTGATGAGCACGAGCACGCCCGTGGCGTAGGCGCCGGCCTGGGCGTCGACGTTCGCGTCGAAGACGAGCGTGATGATGACCGCGATCACGAGGAACACGATCACGAGCGGCCGCACGAGCCCGGCCCAGTGCGGTGCCATGCCGTAGCGCGGGAGGTAGCGCGGAACGAGGTTGAGGAGGCCGGCGAGGGCGCTCGCGCCGGCGAACCAGAGGATGGCGATGGTCGAGATGTCGTAGACCGTGCCGAAGCCCTCGCCGAGGTACTCGTGGGCGAGGTAGGCGAGGGCGCGGCCGTTCGCGGGGCCCCCCGCCTCGAACGCCTCCTGCGGGATGAGCAGCGTGGTGGTGATGCTCGAGGTGATGAGGAACGTCGACATGATCACGGCCGCCGTGGTGAGCAGCCGCTTGGCGCCCCGGATGCGTGCCGCCGGGTTGGCCGGTGTGTCACCCGGTGCGCCCTTGATCTGCGGCATCACGGCCACCCCGGTCTCGAAGCCGGAGAGGCCGAGCGCGAGCTTGGGGAAGGCGATCAGCGCGATGCCGACCATGACGAGGGGGTTGCCGTGCTGCGTCGTGAGCGCGCCCCACCAGTCGTCGATGACGTGGGTGTTCTCGAAGACGTGGCCGATGGCCACGGCGACCACGACCGCGTTGAGCACGAGGAAGACCGCGACCACCACGACGGCGACGTTGATGGCCTCCTTGAAGCCGCGGAGGAACACGACCGCGAGGCCGATGATGAGGATGAGGGTGATCGGCACCTGCTGGCCCTCGAACCAGTCGGGGGCGAACGGGTTCTCGATGGCGTGCGCACTCGCATCCGCTGCGCTGAGGGTGATGGTGATCATGAAGTCGGTGGCCGCGAAGCCCAGAAGCACGAGCACCACGAGCTTGCCGCCCCACCAGGGCAGCAGCTTCTCGAGCATGGCTATCGAACCCTCGCCGCGGTGGCTCTCGCGCGCGACGCGGCGGTAGACCGGGAGGGCGCCGCAGAGGGTCACGAGCACGAGCACGATCGTGGCGATGGGGCTGAGCAGGCCCGCGGCGAGGGCCGCGATGGCGGGCTGGTAGCCGAGGGTCGAGAAGTAGTCGACGCCGGTGAGGCACATCACCCGCCACCACGAGTGCGTCTTCTCGGGCTTCGTGGCACCGGGCCCCGGATGCTTGCCTGCCTGCTCGGCGCCGTCGGTGAGCCAGTGCGCGAGGCGGCCCTGGACCTTGCCCGCGGGCGGCGGATCACCCGGCGTGAGGTTGGCGGCGGCGCCGGTGCTCGAGGTCGACATGGTTCATCTATACACGCATCCTCGGGGCTCGGCGGACGGGGCGGGACTTGACTTATTCTCATGCGCCGTGTTCACTGAGACATTCTCATTGTCTGTCGAATGAATGGAAGACCATGCACGTGAACTCGAGATCACGGGGCCGGTTGCTCACCGGGGCCCTCATGTCCATGGTGCTCCTGACGGGAGTCCTCGGCGCAGTCCCAGCATCAGCCGGCGTGCCGGCGTCCGGCACGACCGAGATCGTGAGCGTCGATGCGGCCGGGATGCCGGGTGCGGGGAGTTCGACCGAGAGTTCCGTCTCATCTGACGGGCGATTCGTCGCGTTCACGTCGACATCGGCACTCACGGGGGCGACCACCGGCGCGGCTTCGCAGGTCTTCGTGAAGGACATGACCACGGGGGCGGTGCGGCTGGTGAGCGCGGGGAGCGACACGGGGAGCCCTGCGGCAGCGGACGCGTCGCTGCCATCGATCTCGGGCGATGGGCGGTACGTGGCGTTCGTGTCGGCTGCGACAAATCTGGAGGCGTTCCACAACAACGCGGGAGTGAAGCAGGTGTTCGTGCGGGACCTTGCGCCGGGAGGCTTGACGAGGTTGGTCTCGGTCAGCGCGAGTGGCACAGCGGGTGGGGACGCGGAATCCGGTTGGCCGAGCATGGCTGCCGACGGACGCAGCGTGGCGTTCCAGTCGCGCGCCACGAATCTGATCGCGGGTTCTGCGCCGGCCGGCGCTCAGGTGTATCAGGCCGATCTCACGACGGCCGGGCTTCCGAGGCTCGCGTTCGTGAGCCTGCAGGATGTCTCACGGAGCTCCATGCCGGCGTTGGCGAACGCCGCTGCCGCCGGCCCGTCGAGCTCGGCGGACGGATCGATCGTCGCCTTTGTGTCTTCGGCCACGAACTTGACGGCCGACATCGTGGCGGCGGGTGTCTCCCAGATCTTCGTGCACAACACGCGGACCGGAGCGACCACGCTGGTGAGCGCTGCGGCCGGAAAGGCGGAGGGGGGTGACCGCGGTTCGTTCGAGCCGGCTGTATCAGGCGACGGATCCAGAATTGCATACATCTCACTCGCAGCAAATCTGACCGGCACGCCTGCCGGAACGTCCCCAACGGTCGCCCAGGTCTTCCTGCGCACTCTCAATCCCGGTGGCTCCAGCGAGCTCGTGAGCCTCGACCGGGCGGGGACCGCACCGGCGGATCGCACCACGAGTGCTCCCTCGATCTCGGACGACGGCCGGCAGATCGCGTTCGTGTCCGATGCCACGAACCAGACAACCGCGACGATCCCGGGGGCCTCACGACAGGTGGTCGTGCGCGATATGACGGGCAAGAAGAACACGACGGTCAGTGTGGTGGCGAGCAGTCCCAACCTCGCCGGCGCGGCGCCGGCGCTCTACCCCGCTGTCTCCGGTGACGGACGGTTCGTGAGCTTCGCGACGTCCTCAGCCATGATCACGGCAACGGAGACCTCGGGAAGGTCGGCTGTCTACGTCCGGGGCATCGGCACAATGCAGTCGGTGATCGAGCGGATCGGCGGCACCGACCGCTATGCCGTGTCCGCCACCGTCTCCAGGACGTCCTTCTCCCCGGGAGTCTCCGTCGCCTATGTGGCATCCGGTGTCGTCTTCCCTGATGCGCTCTCGGGTTCGGCAGCGGCTGGGCGGAGCGGAGGGCCCGTGCTCCTGGTGCGGAGGGACGGGATCCCGACGGACATCGAGACCGAACTGAAGCGGCTGACGCCCGATCGGATCGTCGTGCTCGGAGGCACAGCCACGGTGTCCCCTTCTGTGGAGCAGGCCCTTGCGGAGTTCGTGTCCGCACCATCGAAAGTGACGAGGATGGATGGCGCCGACCGTTACGCGGTGTCCGCCACGGTGTCCTCGCGGAGGTTTCCACCCGAGGTCCCGGTCGCGTACGTCGCCTCGGGCGCGGTGTTTCCCGACGCCCTGTCAGGGTCGGCGGCAGCAGGACTCGGCAAGGGGCCGGTCCTGCTGGTCTCCAGGACCGGACTGTCCGAGAACGTCAGACTCGAACTCGGCAGGCTGAAGCCGAAGTCCATCGTGATCCTGGGCGGCACGAGTTCGGTGCCCGAGTCCGTCATGGCGGACCTCACGAAGATCCAGCCGGCGATCAGTCGCATCGCCGGCGACGATCGGTACGAGGTGTCTGCCGAGGTCGCGAGAGTCGCCTTCACTCAGACCGGCGGCACCGTCTACGTGGCATCCGGGCGCGTGTTTCCCGACGCCCTGTCGGGCTCGGCGGCAGCCATCGGAGCCCTCGCGCCCGTGCTCCTGGTATCCGGAGACCGCATTCCGGGCGATGTCGCCACCCAGCTCACCCGGCTCAAGCCGACACGGATCGTGGTCCTAGGCGGCACGGCGACGGTGACCGAAGCCGTCTACGAGGAGCTGCGCGGGTACCTCGCGCGCTGATCCGCCCAATCCACCCGCCGTCACGTCGACGGCAGCACCGAGCGCGGGAGCACCGCGCTCTCGAAAGGACTGAAGACATGTTGATCGACGAGATGAACGCGGAGCGGCCGCGGGCGACGCGGATGACGGTGTGGGGGGCTTCTGCGGCGGTCGTGGCGCTGCTGGCCGGGGCGCTGCTCGGGGCCGGGAGTGCGGCGGCCGCGGTGCCCGGGGTCGGCGTGACGGCGATCGTGAGCTCGGATGCCGCGGGGATCCCGGGGGCTGCGGATGCCAGTGAGGCTTCCGTGTCGGCCGACGGGCGCTACGTCGCGTTCTCGTCGGCGTCGGCGCTGGCGGGGGCGCCCGGCGGGACGGCCCAGGTCTTCCGGAAGGACATGAGCACCGGCGCCGTCGTGCTCGTGAGCGCGGGCCGGGACGGCTCGGTGGCTAGCGCCGCGGCCCTGCAGCCCTCGATCTCGGGCGACGGGCGGTTCGTCGCCTTCGTCTCCAACGCCACGAACCTCGACCCCGCGCATGCCTCCAGTGTTCTGCAGGTGTTCGTGCGCGATCTCGCGCCCGGCGGGGTCGCCAGACTCGTGACGGTCAACACAGCCCGGAGCGCCGGAGGTGATGCGCTGTCGCTGCTGCCGAGTCTGGCGGGCGACGGTCGGTCCGTCTCGTTCCAGTCGCAGGCCTCCGACCTCGTTCCCTCGGCGGTGTCGGGCACCCAGGTGTATCGGGCGGACATCTCCGCGGCCGGCACTCCCGCGATCGAACTGGTGAGCGTGCAGGATCCGTCGGTCTCGACGACGCCCGCTGCAGCCGACATCGATGCCACCACTCCGGCCAGCTCCTACGACGGCTCCGTCGTGGCCTTCGCCTCGGCCGCGCAGAACCTCACGACCGACACGCCGGCCGCCGGGGTGACCCAGGTCTTCACGCGGGACCGCCGGACGGGGACCACGACCTTGGTGAGCGCGGCCTCGGGGGCCGGGATCGCGGGCGACCGTGACTCCGTGGATCCGTCGATCTCGGCCGATGGCCGCACCGTCGCGTATGCCTCGAAGGCGACGAACATCGCCGTCGGCCCCACGGGAACGGCGACGACGACCGCCCAGATCTTCGTGCGCGAGCCGGAGAAGGGGCGGGCGAGCCGGGTGGTGAGCCTGAAGTTCTCCGGGACCGGTCCCGCCAACAGCAACAGCTCCTCGCCGAAGATCTCGGCGGACGCGCGGCGGATCGCCTTCGCCTCCGTCGCGACCGACCTCACCGACGTCGCGAACCCGGATGGCATCAGCCAGGTCTTCGTGCGCGACCTCGTGCGCGGCTTCAACTCCATGGTGAGCGTGGAGGCCGGCGCCGCGGTGGCGGGGACCGACTTCTCCGGTGGGCCGAGCATGTCGGCCGACGGACGGTTCGTTGGGTTCTCGAGCCTCGCTCCGCGGATCTCGCCCGCCGATCCGCTGGGGCGCTCGCTCGTCTACCTCCGCGGCATCGCGGGTGATGCGGGGTCCGTCGGCGGTTCGGTGATCGAGCGCGTCGGCGGTGCCGATCGCTACGCCGTCTCCGCCTCGGTCTCCGCCGGACGGTTCGCGCCCGGCGTTCCTGTGGCCTACGTCGCATCCGGCGCGGTGTTCGCCGATGCGCTCTCAGGATCCGCCGCGGCCGGGGCCAACCGAGGGCCCGTGCTCCTCACGCGGAAGGACGCCATCCCGCCGCTGGTCGCGACCGAGCTGGATCGCCTCGATCCGGCCAGGATCGTGCTGCTGGGCGGCACCGCCTCTGTGGCGCCGGAGGTGCAGAAGGCGCTCGCGGCCTTCGTCGACGCGGATGCCTCGCGGGTGACGCGGATCGAAGGCGCCGACCGGTACGAGGTGTCGGCCAAGGTCTCAGGGACAGTCTTCGCTGAGGGGCCGCAGGTGGCGTACATCGCCTCGGGCGCCGTCTTCCCGGATGCTCTCTCGGGCTCCGCCGCCGCCGGGCTCGCCAAGGGGCCGGTGCTGCTCGTCACGCGAGACACCATCCCTGGCCCCGTGGCCGCCGAGCTGGCGCGGCTGAAGCCGAAGTCGGTCGTCGTCCTCGGAGGAACCTCGACGGTGTCCGACGCCGTGCTGAAGCAGATCCCGCCCTCCATGCCGGCCACTCGTCTGGCCGGTGCCGACCGGTACGAGCAGTCGGCCGCGGTGGCCGGAGCGTCATTCACCGCCACGGGTGGCACGGTGTTCGTCGCGTCGGGGCAGGTCTTCCCCGATGCGCTGTCCGGATCGGCCGCGGCCATCCGCGCCAAGGCTCCGGTGCTGCTGGTTGCCGCCGATCGCATCCCGGGGGCCGTGCAGACCCAGCTCACGCGGCTGAAGCCGACCCGGATCGTCGTGCTCGGCGGGGAGGCAACCGTGTCGGCCGCCGTGTACGAGTCGCTGCGCGGGTACCTCGCGAAGTAGCGAGTCGACAGCCGCCGGTTGAGCCCGCTCGACCGGCGGGAGGGTCAGCCGAAGATCATGGGCCGGTCGTCGTCGTCCTCCTCCGTGGAGAGGTCGAGGTCGACGACGACGGGCACGTGATCGGAGGGTGCGTCGCCCTTCCGCTCGTCGCGGTCGATGCGGGCGGCCGTGACGAGTTCCTGGAAGGCGGGCGAGCCCATGATGAAGTCGATGCGCATGCCCTCGTTCCGAGGGAAGCGGAGCTGCTTGTAGTCCCAGTAGGTGTAGCCGGTCGGCACGAGGGGGCGCACGACGTCCGCCAGCCCCAGCTCCTCGAAGGCGCGGAAGGCGGCGCGCTCGGGCTCGGAGACGTGGGTGGAGCCCTCGAAGACCGAGCGGTCCCAGACATCCGTGTCGAAGGGCGCGATGTTCCAGTCGCCCATGAGCGCGAGCGGCTGCGACGGATGCGCGGCGAGCCAGCTGCGCGTCTCGGCCGCGAGCTCCTTGAGCCAGGCGAGCTTGTAGAGGTAGTGCGGGTTGTCGAGCTCGCGGCCGTTGGGCACGTAGAGGCTCCACAGGCGCACGTCGTCGACCGTCACGCCGAGAGCACGCGCCTCGAGCGGCAGCGAGCCGTCGTCCTGCGCCTTGCCGAAGCCCGGCATGCCCGTGAACGTGTTCGACACGTCGTGCATCGGGAGCCTGCTCGCGAACGCGACCCCGTTCCACTGGTTGAGCCCGTGCAACACCACCTCGTAGCCGGCCTCGTGGAAGGCCTCGAAGGGGAACTGCGACTCCTTGCACTTGATCTCCTGCATGCCGAGCACGTCGATGTCCGACCGCACCAGCCAGTCGACGACACGGCCGACTCGGGCGCGGATGGAGTTCACATTCCAGGTGGCAACACGCATGCCCCCACGCTACCGGCCGCGCCCGACACGGCGGACATCGCCAAGGCTCCGGCCCACCGCGGCCTCTGGCGGGTCGGTGAGCGCGAGAGGTGGCGTTGTCCGCGCAACTACGCTGGTGGCATGGGGCGCGCGGACGACGACGAGCTGCGCCGGGCCGCCGCCGATGGTGTGACCAGCAACGCCACCGGGCTCGCCGCTGAAGCAGGGGAGCCCGCCGCCCCCGACAGCACCCTCCGCGCCCGCCTCGAACAGCGCCTGGGGGAGCGGTTCGAGCTGCTCGAGCAGCCGATCGCGCGGGTCACCGACGTCACGAACAGGACGCTCGCCCTCTTCCCCGCCCGGGTGTGGCGCCGCTTCCTCTCGGCCAACGGCTTCCTGCTCTCGGCCGGCATGAGCTACCAGGCGCTGTTCGCGGTCTTCGCCGCCGTCTACATCGTCTTCGCGGTCGCGGGGATCTGGCTGATCGGCTCCCCGGAGACCCTCGACGCCCTGATCGCCCTCATCAACACCTACGTGCCCGGCCTGATCGGCGACGACAAGATCATCCGCGAGACCGACCTCCGGCAGATCGCCCGCTCGAGCGCCTCCGTGCTCACCATCACGGGCGTGGCGGCGATCGCCGTGCTCGTCTGGACCGCCATCGGCTGGATCACCTACTCCCGCATCGCCGTGCGGGCGATCTTCGGCATGCCCCGCGACCGCCGCGCCTACCTGCTCCTCAAGGCCCGCGACCTGCTCGTCTCCCTAGCCCTCGGCCTCACGCTGTTCGCGGCCGCCGTGCTGAGCGTGGCGAGCACGGCCGCCCTCGACTGGATCCTCTCCCTCTTCCCCGACGAGTTCCGCGACTGGTCGACGACCTTCGTGCGGGTCGCGGGCCTCGCCCTCGTCTACGCCATCGACACCGCCGCGCTCATGGTGCTGTTCCGCTTCGTGACGGGGGCGCGCCTCACCCTCAAGCGGATGGCCCTCGGCGCCGGCCTCGGCGGCGCAGCCCTCCTCGTGCTCCAGGTGCTCGGCTCGCAGCTGCTCGGCGGCGCCACCCGCAACCCGCTGCTGTCGACCTTCGTGGTGTTCATCGCGCTGCTGCTCTGGTTCCGGCTCACGAGCGTCGTGACCCTGGTGGCGGCATCCTGGATCTCGATCGCCGCCGAGGACAGGGGCGAGGCGCTCTACGAGCCCACCGCCGAGGAGCGCGCGGCCCGCGAGCACGACGCCCTGGTGATCGCCGCCGAGGTGCGCCTGCGCGAGGCCCGCGCCGAGTTCGAGGCGGCCCCGTGGTGGCGCCGGCCCGGAGCGCGCTGGCGGCTCGACGCCGCGGAGGAGGAGCTGCAGTCGCTCGTCGACGCCCGCCGCCCCGACCCCCGGCGAGAGAGCATGATGGGGGAATGAGCATCCCACCCGCCGGCGTCCCGGCCACGTCCCCCGTCGTCGTCACCGGATCCACGGGCGCTCTCGGAGGCCGCGTCGCCCGGCTGCTGCAGGAGGCGGGGGTGCCGCTCCGCCTCATCGTGCGCGACCCGGCGCGGGCGCCCGAGATCGCGGGCGCCGAGGTCGCCGTCGCCGCCTACTCCGACACCACGTCCCTCGAGGCAGCGCTCGCCGGCGCCCGCCTCGTCTTCATGGTGTCGGCCGCCGAGAACGCCGACCGGCTCGCCGTGCACCGCTCCTTCATCGACGCGGCCCGTGCCGCGGGCGTCGAGCACATCGTCTACACGTCGTTCTTCGGGGCGGCTCCGGATGCGACGTTCACGCTCGCGAGAGACCACTTCGTCACCGAGAACCTCATCCGCGAGGCGGGTCTCGGCCACACGTTCCTCCGCGACAACCTCTACACCGACTTCCTGCCCATGCTCGCCGGCCCCGACGGCGTCATCCGCGGACCGGCGGGCAGCGGCCGCGTCGCCTCCGTCACGCGCGACGACGTGGCCGAGAGCGCGACCCGGGTGCTGCTCGACCGGTTGGGGTCTCCGGATGCGCACGCGGGCACCACCTACGAGCTCACGGGCCCGGAGGCGCTCGGCCTCGACGAGGTCGCGGCGATCGTGACGGAGGCGCGGGAGCGGGCGGGCGCCGGTTCCGACTCGGCTTCCGACTCGGCCGAGGGCCCGGTCACCTACCTCGACGAGACGCTGGCCGAGGCCTACGCCTCCCGCGCCGCCTACGACGCCCCGCAGTGGCAGCTCGACGCCTGGGTGAGCACCTACACGGCCATCGCCGCAGGCGAGCTCGCACGGGTCACCTCCGGCGTCGAGCACCTCACGGGCCACCCGCCGCGCTCCCTGCGCGACTTCCTCGGCCTCACCGACGCCTGATCAGTGCACCCGTTCCAGCCGCCCCAGCTCGTCGCCGTCGATGTCGAAGAGTCGCAGGTAACCGTTGTCGAGTGCGATCGTGCGTGTGCGGGTGTCCCAGCCGGGCCATCGCGGCCAGCAGTACACGAAGTCCGACGCGTAAGCGGGAACGAAGAATCCCGTGCCGTCACCGGTCCAGGGCAGCCCCGTCGCTGCGGGTGATCCGGGTCGCAGATCGACGGTGCGGCACTCGTCGATCGTGAAAGTGCCGTCATCGCGATAGGTGATGGTAGCGCGGTCGGGCCAGTCGGCAGGCAGCTCCTCGAACCCCGGGGGCGGGGTCGCTGAGACGGTGGTCGGGGTGGAGGGGTCGATACCTTCGGCGATGCCCACCGGCGTCCAGGTGCCGAGCAGGTCGTCCGCGGAAGCGGGGAGGAGGCCTTCGGCGAGCGGGGTGGGCAGTCGGAGCGCCACCTTGGATTCCTCATCGGCGGTCGGTCGGTAGCCGGGCGGGTACCAGTCCGCGGCGGCGGCGGGTGTCTTGATCGCGGGTTCGAGCTGGGCGAGCGACTCGCCGTCGACCCCCAGCATCTCCACCCCGTCGCCGTCGCCGAGCGCGCGGAAGCTGTGCATTCCGGTCAGCCAGGAGATCCCCGGAACGTCCATGGGCTGATCTCCGTCAGGCCCGAGAAAGCAGGTCTGAGCACCGCCTACCGCTCCGGTCACGAGCCCGTTCACCGTGCCCGCCCACTCGACCAAGAGGGGCCCGCACTCACGGAAGACCGTGATGGTCTGACCCTGGGGGCCGGCGCCGTTGATCCACACCACAGTGCCAGGGGCGTCGCCGTCGGCCTCCACCACCTGCCACTCGCCCACGAGGCCGATCGCGTCCGAGACCTCGGTGGTGGGGGTGCCGGAGAGCAGGGGGTCGCCGGGTTGGAAGGTCGGGACCGGATCTGGGATCGGTGCGGGCGTGCCCTCGGCGGCCTCATCCGCTGCTCCGGTGCCCTGCCCGGCGCATCCGGTCAGGAGCAGTGCCACAGCCAGCGCTGCGACCGCACCGCTCGCTGCTCCGGCGCGCGGGCCGGACCCCGCTCCTGGTCGCGTCGCCCTGCGCATCCGGTCCCCCATCGTGCCCCTCCAGCCGCTCATGGCCCGAACACTATTCGACGGGCGTGGCGCGAGCCTGCGAATCCGCCGCCGAAGTGGCGACGGGGGCCCCGGCTAAACTGGGGCCGTGACCGACGCGCGCAGCCAACTCATCGAGTACATCAAGACGGATGCCGTGTTCCACGGCGACTTCACGCTCACGAGCGGCAAGAAGGCGAGCTACTACGTCGACCTGCGGAAGGTCTCGCTCGACCACCGCGTGGCCCCGCTGATCGGGCAGGTCATGCTCGACCTGATCGAGGGCATCCGCGACGTCGACGCGGTCGGCGGGCTCACCATGGGCGCCGATCCGATCGCCTCCGCGGTGCTGCACCAGGGCGCCGCCCGCGGCCTCTCCTACGACGCCTTCGTGGTGCGCAAGGAGCCGAAGGACCACGGCCGCGGCCGCCAGGTCGAGGGCCCCGACGTGGCGGGCAAGCGCGTCGTCGTGCTCGAGGACACCTCCACCACCGGCGGATCGCCGCTCGCCGCCATCGCCGCGCTCGAGAAGGCCGGCGCGATCATCGCGGGGGTGGCCGTGGTCGTCGACCGCGCCACCGGTGCCGGCGAGCGCATCGAGGAGGCCGGCTACCCGTACCACTACGCGATCGGGCTGGCGGACCTGGGGCTGGAGTAGGCATGACCGGCGCGAGCTCGGGCCGAGGACCGGAGGGCGCTGCCGATTCCGGCTCGGGGCCGGCCATCGGCGGCGACCCCGGCACCGGCACCGGCCCCGTCGGCGGCACCGACACCGGCCACGGCGACCGCGGCGTCGGCTCGGGTGGTGCTGTGTCGGGTCGAGAGCCTGCTCCCGCTGGCGGTGCTGCGTCATCCCCCGCCACCGCACCCGGCGGGCCGGATCGAGGTCGAGACTCCGTGTTCCTCCGCGCGGTGCTCGTGGGTGGTGCGGTGCTCGCGCTGGGCCTCGCCGTCGTGCTGTTCTTCGTGGGGACCGCCGTCGGCGGCGCCGCGGATGCGCGCGGGTCCGACTCGGGCCCGGCCGGTGCCGGCGCGTCCCGTTCCGCGACCGCCACACCGGAGCCCACCCCCACCCCCTCGCCGACCCCGTCCCCCGAACCCGCAGCAGCCCCCGCTCTCCCGGCCAGACCGGCCGCCCCCGGTGTGCAGAAGTGGGACGCCCTGGCCGGCGGCGAGTGCCTCTCCGCCTTCACCTCGCCCTGGAGCGAGCAGTTCACGGTGGTCGACTGCGCGGGTGACCACAACGCCCAGCTCGTGACGCGCGGCCTGTTCACCGACCCCGCGGATCCGGCCTCGGCCACGGCGCCCTTCCCGGGCGAGGCGGAGCTCGCGGGCCGGCTCAACCTCCTCTGCACCGCTCCGGCCGTGCTCGACTACACGGCTGCGGGCGCGCTCCCGGATGTGCAGTGGCAGGCCGCCTATCCGGTGACGGAGGCCGAGTGGGTCGCGGGCGACCGCTCCTACTACTGCTTCTTCAGCCGCACCTCCGGCGAGCCGCTCGGCGCATCCCTGGTCGCGCCACCCGCCTGAGCGATCCTCAGCGATGTCGGCCTCCCGCGCTAGAGTGAAACGACCATGCCGAATGCACTCGACCCCGCCCGCCCCGTCCGCAGGCCCGTAGCCGCGCTCGTCGCCGCCTTCGTCGTGGCGCTGCTGGCCCTCGTGCTGCTCGGCGGGGCGCCGGCCGCTCGTGCGGATGTCGATGACTTCACGTTCGCCTCGTTCGACGGCCGCTACGAGCTCGGCATCGACGACGAGGGGCACTCCACGCTCACCACGGTCGAGGAGTACGTGGCCGTCTTTCCCGAGATCGACCAGAACAAGGGCATCCGGCGCGCCCTGCCGCTTCGCTACCAGGGGCATCCGACCGACCTGGAACTCGTGAGCGTCACCGACGAGAACGGCACGCCGCGACCGTTCGAGACGGAGACCGACGACGAGAACCTCATCGTCACGATCGCCGCCGACGACTACGTGCACGGCGAGCAGAGCTACGTGCTCACCTATACCCAGCGGGATGTCACGGGCTACTTCGCCGACACCGACGACGACGAGTTCTACCGGGACACCAACGGCACCATCTCGGCGCAGCCGATCGCGGTGCACACCACCACCACGATCGTCGCGCCCGAGCTGGTCTCGGCGCTCACAGGCGAGACGGGCTGCTTCGTGGGCCCGGAGGGCTCCACCGAGACGTGCGAGATCCTGCGCGCCGGAGTGGGCACGAGCGACGACGCCGAGCCCGACACGACGAGCGGCGGCGAACCGACGGATCGGACGGAGACCGCCGTCTTCACCACCCGCAACGAAGACCTGGGGCCGGGCGAGAACGTCACGATCGGCATCGCGTTCCAGCCGCACACCTTCACCCTGCGCGACACGGCCTACCTCTCGGCGGGGTCGAGCTGGGTGCAGCTCGTCGCGACGCTGCTCGCGCTGCTCGTCGCGGTGCTCTCGATCGTCTACCGGGTCACGGTGCTGCGGGATGCGAGGGGCCGGCCGGTCATCGTGCCCGAGTTCACGACGCCGCCGGGTGTCGACCTGATGCTCGCGTCAGCGGTCATGAAGCGCCCCACGCGGGCTGCGGCGGCGTCGTTCGTCGACTTCGCGGTGCGACGGAACATCCAGATCGTCGAGCAGGAGGGCGAGGGCGCGCCGGGCTCGAAGAAAGCGACGGGCTCGAAGGGCGTCTACTGGCTGCGACTCGTCACGCCCGAGGGGCTGAACGCGGCCGAGCTCGAGCTCGCGCGCGGCCTGTTCGGCCCGGAGCTCGCATCCGGAGCGTGGCGGGAGCTCAAGGCGAAGGACACGGAGCTCGCCAAGCAGATCCAGGCACTCCGCGCGTCGACGCGGAAGCGGGGGCTGAGTGAGGGGTACTTCCGCTCCGGGACGGCCTGGCGCGGGTCGCTGCTGCTGATCGCCGCCTTCGTGCTGGCGATCGTGAGCTTCATCACGGGAGCGATGTCGCTCGAGGCGGCGCTCGGCGGGCCACTGCCCGTCATCGCGATGGTGGTGGCCATCGCGGTGATCGTCGTCGTGCTCGCCACCGCGTTCCGGTCGCCGCTCACGGCGAAGGGTGCTGAGCTCCGCGACTACATCGAGGGCATCAAGATGTACATCGAGTGGGCGGAGGAGGAGCGGTTCCGGGTGCTGCAGAGCCCTGAGGGCGCGCTGCGCACGGGCATCGACGCTCCGGACTGGGGGCAGGTGGTGCGGCTCTACGAGAAGCTCCTGCCCTACGCGGTGCTGCTGGGGCTCGAGACGGAGTGGGCGAAGGTGCTCGGCACCTACTACGAGAACCTCGGCACCGAGCCCGACTGGTACGGCGGCAGCACGGGCTTCAACAGCTACCTCTTCGCCTCGAGCATCGGTGCCCTGAGCTCGAGCACGGTTTCGGCGTTCTCCGGCACGTCCTCCTCGAGCTCGAGCGGCTTCTCGGGCGGCGGAGGCTCGTCGGGCGGCGGCGGGGGCGGCGGGGGAGTCGGCGGGGTCTGACCCCGCCACCCCGCGTTCCGCTCGCTGAGCGGTGCCGCCCCGGCCTGACTGCTCGCCCGCCGGACTGCTCGCCGGCCGGATTGCTCGCCCGCGACTGCTCGCCGGCCGGACTTGGCCGTCCCTGCCTGCCCGCAATCATCGGCAGCATGTGGACAACGGCGATTCTGGGCGCCACCGGGGCCTCATGCGGCTCGGATGGCGTCAGGGTTGGCGAAGTCCGCGCCCGTGGGGGCGCGGACTGTCGGCCGGGGTGGCCACGTGGGAGTGGGGACCGCCGACCGGGTGGGGACCACCGCCGGGGTGGGGACCGCCGCCTGGTGGGGTCACGCGGCCGACGCTGCGAAGGCGCCGAAGAGGGCGATGCCGGCGGCTCCGATCCAGAAGGCGGCCACGAGGATCCAGCCCGCGAGGGTGACGTAGCCGAGTATGAGGCCGGCGAGGGTGATGCCGTAGCCGTCGTCGCGGTTCTTCTTGATCTGGCCGAGGGCGATGTGGCCCGTGATGACCGGCACGAGGCCGAACCCGAGGATGCCGAGCACGAGGGTTACGATGCCGAGCGTGTTCGTGCGCGGAGCCTCCGGGTAGTACTGCGGCACCGTGGCGCTCGCCCCTGCGCCCGCGCCGGCACCGGGCCCACCCGCCACGACGCCACCGGTCGGCGCGGCAGGCGCAGAGGAATAGCCGCCGACCGGGGTCGGGGTCGCAGGCGGGGTGGGAGCGTAGGCCGGGGAGGTCGCGTACGCCTGAGTGGGGGCGTGGGCCGGAGCAGGAGCTGCGGCCGGCGTGGAGTAGGAGGAGGCCGGTGCCGCGGCCGCCACTAAGGCCGCCTTGTCGCCTAGCGGCACGGTCGGCTGCGCCGCGGTGGCGACGAAGGGCGTGCTGGAGTCGAGGGGCTTGGTCGCGTGGGCCTTCGCGGCGGTGTCGGCGGGCTTCGAGGACGCGCCGGGCGCGGAGGTGACAGCGTCGGCTGGGCCGGAGATGGGCGTGGTGGTGGCTGCGTCCCGGGCAATCACGGCGGTATCCGGGGCGGCGTCCACCGGCGTGGGGGCGGTCGCGTCTGCGGTGGCGGCGTCCGCGACGGCGTCCACGGGCGTGGTGGCGGTCGCGTCTGCGGTGGCTTCCGCGTCGGTGTCGGCGGGGGTGGTGGTGGCGTCGGGGGTGATGGTCTGGTTCGTCATGCTTCGACGCTACGGAACGCATCCGTCGGAGGGATCGGACCGGCGGCTGATCTCTGCCGGGCGCCCGTGGTACCCGGGGATGACGGCGGGGCACGCACGACGGCCGCCCGTGAGACCAGGGTCTCAGGAGCGGCCGTGAGCGAGTGCAGCGCGCGAACGGGCTGCGCACTCGGATGAGTGCAGCAGCCCGAGCGGCGTCAGCCCGAGAAGGGGTTGGCGCAGGTCTGCTGGTCGGCGGTCTGACCCTTGACGCCCTCGATGACCTCCGGGGCGGTGGGCACCTCCGTGGTCGGCACCTCGGTCGACGGATCGACGGGCGCCTCCGGGTCGACGGGAGCCTCGGCACCGGGGTCGGCCGGTTCGGCCGGATCCACCGGGGTCTCCTCGGCGGGCGCCTCGGCGGTCGGGTTCGTCGGATCCTCCACGATGGTCGATCCCGTTCCGGTGGAGTCGGCGCCGAGGGTGAAGGGCTCGTCGTTCAGCACCTTGGCGAACAGCTCGTCGGCCGTCGACTGCAGCGGCACGACCTTGCCCGGGTAGTCGGAGGAGGATCCGACCGGGTACTGCGCGAACACGATCTTCGAGAGGTCGATGTCCTTCAGCGTGAGGGCGAGCGACACCATGGCATCGACGCTCGCGAGCGACTGCGAGGGCAGGATGTTCTGCGACGCGGCCTGGGCGAGACCGAACAGCTTCGTGACATCCGTGAGCGTGTTCGAGCTCTTCATGGTGCGGATGAGCGACGCGAGGTACTGCTGCTGCGAGGCGATGCGCGCGAGGTCGCTGCCGTCGCCGACGCCGTGGCGGTTGCGCAGGAACGACAGCGCCATCTGGCCCTCGATGGTCGAGGTGCCGGCGGGCAGGTCGAGGCCCGAATCAGTATCGACGATGGGCTCGACGAGGCAGACGGGCACGCCGCCCACGGCGTTGGTCATCTCGATGACGCCGTTGAACGAGGTCGCCGCGGCGTACTGGATGGGCACACCGGTGAGATCCGTGATGGTCGTGGCCACGCACGCGAGCCCACCGCGGGCGAACGCGTCGTTGAGGGGCTGAGCGCTCATGGCATCGAAGACCTCGCCGGTCGCCGGATCGGTGCATTCGGGCTGCGGGATCACGAGGTCGCGCGGGAAGCTCACGACCACCGCGTTGGTGTGGTCGGCCGAGACGTGCAGCAGGATGTTGACGTCGTTGAGGGTCGCGTCGCGCTCGCCGAAGTCCTCACCCTGGTTGGGGTCGTTGTCGGTGCCGACGATGAGCATGTTGAAGCCGCCCTCGAAGGCGCCGAGGAGCGGCGGAGCGGCGGGCGCGTCCTCGCCGTTGGAGATGTCGACGGCGTTCGCGCTGAACTGCTGCGCCACGCTGGTGACCGCGTAGGCCGTGACCGCACCCACGCTCACGAGCGCCACCGCCGCCACGACGGCGAGCCACTTCACCACGGCGGCGACCGGCGACGACGTGTGCTGCCGACCGTGCCGGATGGGGCCGGAGGGGCGCGGTCGGGGGCGTCGCTCGGTGTCGTTCAAGTCGTGTCCTTCTGGCGTCTGATGCGGCTGTGGCGTCGAGGGGGCGTGGCGTCGAGAGGCGTGGCGTCCTGGAGCCATGCGGCACGGGCCGGGGCCCGCTGCGCTGGTCGATACTAACCGACGCCCTCCTGGGAACGCCGAGGGCGGGGAGGCGATACTCGCTGGATTCGGAGCAAGATGCCCCCCTTGCGAGGGTCACTGAACCGGTATAGCTTCGTACTAAACCGGTTCAGGCAGCTCTGGATCGGGTCTCGACGGAGAGAGCAGGGAGGCCGGCGATGAAGCGCAAAGCGACCATCACCGACGTGGCCAAGGCCGCGGGCGTCAGCAAGGGTCTCGTCTCGTTCGCCCTCAACGACCGGCCCGGCGTCTCGCCCGAGACCCGCGACCGCATCCTGGGCGTGGCCCGCGATCTCGACTACCGCCCGAGCGTGAGCGCCCGCTCGCTCTCGACGAGCACCTCCTACGCCGTGGGCCTCGTGATCGCCCGCGACCCCGAGATCATCAGCGCCGACCCGTTCTTCCCCTCCTTCATCGCGGGCGTCGAGCGCGTGCTCCTCACCGAGGGCCGCACGCTCGTGCTGAGCGTGGTGGGCGACGACGACCACGAGGCCACCGTCTACCGCACGCTCGCCGCCGGGCAGCGGGTCGACGGCGTCTTCCTCACCGACCTCCGCCGCGACGACCCGCGCATCCCGATGCTTCAGGAGCTCGGCCTGCCCGCCGTGACCCTCGGGCATCCGGGAACAGGCCAGATGGGCACAGGCGGTCCCGGCGCGGGCGATCCGGGCACAGGCCAGCCGGGCGCAGGCGAGGCGAACCCCTTCCCCTCGGTTTCCCTCGACGACACCCCCGGCACCGTCGCCGCGGTGCGCCACCTCCTCGACCTCGGCCACCGCCGCATCGCGCACGTGATCGGCCCGCACGCGATGCTGCACGCCAGCCGCCGCCGCGCCGCCTTCGAGGCCACCCTGCGGGATGCGGGCCTCGAGCCCGACCCCGCGCTCGTCGTCGAGACCGACTTCACCGCGGCGCAGGGGGCCGCGGCCACGACCGCCCTGCTCGAGCGCGCCGATCCGCCCACCGCGATCGTGTTCGGCAACGACCCGATGGCGATCGCCGGGCTCGGCGTGGCCCACGAGCGCGGCCTCACCGTGCCGGGCGACCTCTCGATCACCGGATTCGACGACTCCGAGCTCGCCCGCTACGTCTACCCCTCGCTCACCTCGGTGCGCACCGACCCGCTGCGGTGGGGCGAGGCCGCCGCCCGCACCCTTCTCCGACTGGTCGCCGACGGCCACGCCGCCGACGTCGACCTCGACCCCGCGCACCTCGTGGTGCGCACCTCGACCGGGCCCGTCCGGGCCTGACCCACCCCGCGGCATCCGCCGCCCTCGAAAGGAGCAGCACCGTGCAGAACCCCTCAGCGACGAGGACGACGCGCAAGTCCCGCACCACCAGCATCGCCGACACCGGCCGCGCCACCAGCACCACCCGCAAGAATGGCACCACCCGCACCACCCGCACCACCCGCACCACCCGCACCACCCGCATCCTGGCCGCCACCGGCCTCGCCCTAGCCTCGGGCCTAGTGCTCGCCGCCTGCTCAGGCGGAAGCGGCGGCGGAGGCGCCTCCGACGACCTCACCGCCACCGGCCCCATCACCATCTGGTACTCCAACAACGCCACCGAGGTGGAGTGGGGCAAGCAGATGGTGGAGGCCTGGAACGCCGAGAACCCCGACCAGGAGATCACCGCGCAGGAGATCCCGGCCGGCAAGTCGAGCGAAGAGGTGATCGGCGCCGCGATCACCGCCGGCAACGCCCCATGCCTCGTGCTCAACACGGCGCCGAGCGCCGTGGGCCAGTTCGAGAAGCAGGGCGGGCTCGTGAACCTCTCCGAGTTCCCCGACGGCGCCGAGTACATCGAGACCCGCTCGGGCGACCTCGCCGAGCAGTACCAGAACGCCGACGGCGACTACTTCCAGTTCCCGTGGAAGTCGAACCCCGTGGTGATCTTCTACAACAAGGATCTCTTCGCCCAGGCCGGCCTCGACCCCGAGAACCCGAAGCTGTCGACCTACGACGACTTCCTCGCCACCTCGAAGGCCCTCGTCGACGCCGGGGTCGCGCCCTACGCCATCCAGCCGGCGCCCACGAGCGAGTTCTTCCAGATGCAGTTCGACTTCTACCCGCTCTACGCCGCCGCCACCGGTGGCGCGCAGATCGTGGAGGACGGCAAGGCCACCTTCGCCGACGAGGCGGGCTACGAGGCGGCGGGCTTCTGGCGCGACCTCTACGACCAGGGCCTCGCCGGCCAGGAGCAGTACCAGGGCGACTCGTTCGCCGACTCGCAGGCCGCCATGGCGATCGTGGGCCCGTGGGCCATCTCGGTCTACGGCGACATGAACTTCGGATCGGTGCCCGTGCCGACCCCCGAGGCCACGCCGGCCGACGAGGTCTGGACCTTCAGCGACGCGAAGAACATCGGCCTCTTCTCGGCCTGCGAGAACAAGGGCACCGCCTGGGAGGTGCTGAAGTTCGCGACCAGCGAGGAGCAGGACGGCCAGTTCCTCGAGCTCACCGGCCAGATGCCGCTCCGCCAGGACCTGCCGACCGTCTACGCCGACTACTTCGCCGCCAACCCCGAGTACGTGGCGTTCGGCGACCAGGCGAGCCGCACCGTCGAGGTGCCGGCCGGCCCCAACACCGTGCAGATCATGCAGACCTTCCGCGACGCGTGGAGCAAGGCCGTGATCTTCGGTGAGGGCGACGTCGACGCCGCCCTCGACGAGGCCGCCGCGACCATCGACGGGCTGGCGAGCCAGCCGTGAGCTCGCCGACCGTGAGGGCGCCGCTGGGGAGGAGGATCTTCGGGCGACAACCGCTCGGGCTCCTCTTCAGCTCGCCCTACCTCGCCTTCGTGCTCCTCGTGTTCGCGTTCCCCATCGTCTACGCGGTGTGGATCTCGTTCCACGACTTCTTCTTCGCCGCCCCCGGTGCCGAGCCCGACCGCCCCTTCGTGGGCTTCGACAACTACATCTACGCGTTCTCGAACCCCCAGGTCATCCGCTCGTTCGGCAACGTGGGGATCTTCCTCCTCATCAACGTGCCGCTCACCGTCGTGCTCTCGATGCTGCTCGCGAGCGCCCTCAACAAGGTCGTGCACGCCCGCACGTTCCTCCGGGTGAGCTTCTACGTGCCCTACGTCACGGCGAGTGTGGCGGTGGTGGCGGTGTGGCTGTTCCTGTTCAACGGCAGCGGTCTCGTCAACACCCTGCTGGGGCCGCTGGCCCCGGATCCGTCATGGCTGATCAATGAGAACCTCGCCATGCCGGTGATCGCCCTCTACGTCACCTGGAAGCAGCTGGGGTTCTACATCCTGCTCTACCTCGCGGCCCTGCAGAACGTGCCCAAGGAGCTCTACGAGTCGGCCTCGACCGACGGCGCGGGCGCCATCCGCCGGTTCTTCTCGGTGACGGTGCCTGGCGTGCGCCCGGCGACGCTGCTCGTGCTGCTGATCTCGACCGTGACGGGTGCGAACCTCTTCACCGAGCCGTACCTGCTCACCAACGGTGGCGGCCCCAACGGGGCGTCGACGTCGCCGGTGCTGATGATGTACCAGCTCGGCATCCAGCAGGGGCAGCCGGATGTCGCGGCCGCGATCGGCATCGTGCTGGTCGTGGGCGTGCTCATCATCGCCTTCATCCAGAACCGCTTCGTGGGGGAGAGGGAGTCATGACCAAGCTCGGTACGACCATCCGCTACATCGTGCTGTTCGTCGGCGCGATCGTGTTCCTCTTCCCCTTCTACTACATGATCGTGGGGTCGCTGCAGACCGAGACCGACCCGACGATCGCGGGTGCCTTCCCGAACCCGGCGAACCTCTCGCTCGACAACTACGTGAACGTCAACGAGCGGATCGACCTCGTCTCGGGACTCGTCAACTCGGGCATCTTCACGGGCGGGGTGCTGCTCTGCACCGTCGTCTTCGGGGTGCTCGTGGGCTACGCGCTCGCGATGCTGCAGTGGCGGGGCCGCCGGGCCACGTTCGCGCTCGCCCTGCTGGTGCAGGTGATCCCGTTCCAGCTGCTGCAGATCCCGCTCTACGTGCTGATCGCGCGCGACTACGGGCTCGCCGACACCCACGTCGGCATGATCCTGCCGTTCGCCATCAACTCCACGGCGGTGCTCATCTTCCGGCAGTACTTCCTGCAGCTGCCGAAGGAGCTGTTCGAGGCGGCGCGGATCGACGGGGCGGGCGAGCTGCGCCTGCTCTGGAGCGTGGCGCTGCCGCTCGTGCGGCCCGCCCTCGTGACGGCCGTGCTGCTGACCTTCATCGGGCCCTGGAACGAGTTCCTCTGGCCCTTCCTCATCACCAAGGACGCCTCGATGCAGCCGCTCGCGGTGTCTCTCGCCAACTACATCTCCACGGTCGCAGCGTCGACCGACAACCCGTTCGGCGCGATCCTCGCCGGCGCGGTGGTGCTCGCGGCCCCTGTGGTCGTGCTCTTCATCGTGTTCCAGCGCTACTTCGTGTCGAGCGACCTCGGATCGGGAGTGAAAGGATGACAATGACCCCGAACACCGCACACACCGGCTCCACCCCCACCTCCACGGATGTGCCGTACCGCCTCGAGCGCGTCGGCATCGTGATGGAGCCGGAGCCGGGCAACGACCTCGAGGCCGAGGGGGTGCTGAACCCCGGATCGGGGCGCGGCCCCGACGGCTCGCTCTACCTCCTGCCGCGGCTCGTGGCCACGGGCAACGTGTCTCGCGTGGGGCTCGCCCGCGTGGAGATCGCCGACGGCGTGCCCGTGGGCGTGACCCGCGAGGGGGTGGTGCTCGCTCCGGATCGCGGCTTCGAGCGCGGGGCGAACAACTCCGGTGTCGAAGACCCGCGGGTGACCTTCATCCCGGATCTCGGCCTGCACGTCATGACCTACGTGGCCTACGGGCCGCTCGGGCCGCGCACGGCGATCGCCGTGTCGTCCGACCTGCGCTCGTGGCAGCGGCTCGGGCCCGTCACGTTCTCCTACGACGACGAGCTCGACATCGATCTCGGCCTCTTCCACAACAAGGACACGGTGTTCTTCCCCACGCCCGTGGCGGCGCCCGACGGCACGCTCTCGTTCGCGGTGCTGCACCGGCCGATGTGGGATCTCGGCGAGACGAAGCCGGGCGAGGGCGTGCGCCTCCCGGCGGGGATCACCGACGAGCGGCAGAGCATCTGGATCAGCTACGTGCCCGTGGCGGCCGTGGCCCGCGACCTCTCGGAGCTCACGCGCTGGACGAGGCACCGGTTCCTCGCGGGGCCCGAGTTCGACTTCGAGGCCGTGAAGATCGGCGGCGGGCCGGCTCCGCTGCGGGTGCCCGAGGGGTGGCTGCTCATCCACCACGGGGTGACCGGCGTCATCGACAACGCGTTCGCGCAGCAGCAGAAGGTCAACTACGCGGCCGGCGCCATCCTGCTCGACGCCGACGACCCGTCCCGTGTGATCGCGCGGACCGCCGAGCCGCTGCTCGCCCCCGAGACCGAGGAGGAGCGCTCGGGCATCGTGCCGAACGTCGTCTTCCCCACCGCCATCGAGGAGATCGACGGCCAGCACTTCGTCTTCTACGGCATGGCCGACTCCAAGATCGGCGTCGCCCGCCTCCTCCACACCTGACCGCGGGGGTCCGGGGTGGGAGTGCCCACCCCGGTGCCCCCGCTGGTCGGCCCCCGTGCCCGGCCACCCCTCCCCGGTGCCCGGTCGCATTCCACCTCCCCACCACCACCTCCCCCCACCCCCGCTCAAACCCCCAGTGAGTCGCGTCGAAGTGTCGTCATTTCACGGCTTTCGACGCGGATGACGGCACTTCCACGCGACTCAGCGGACGGGGTGGGGGCGGGAGGGGGACCTACGAGAAAGGCGGGTTCGATGATGAACACGCGCAGCTTGACCACACGGATGACGGCGGGCGTCGCGGGCGCCGCCCTGGTGTTCGCGGGAGCGGGGCTCGCGGCTCCGGCCTCGGCCTCGGCCGAACAGCAGGCCGCGCTGACCAACACGGCGCACCTCGATTTCCTGCTCGACGAGGTGTCGCCGCCCGAGCTGCCGGGCCACACCACCTACCGCCTCGCGGAGGAGCCCGAGCTGCAGCTGCCGTGGACCTACGCGGATGCGCGCGACGGCGGCACGTTCGAGCGCGTCGGCGGCGGCCCCCTCGACGAGGCCACCGGCGACTGGGCCCAGGGCGCCTTCAACAGCGACGACGTGTCGCGCGCGGCGGTCGTCTACCTCCGGCACTGGCAGCAGACGGGCGACGACGCGAGCCGGCAGAAGGCCTACGACGTGCTGCGGGCGCTCGCCTACTTCCAGACGACCGAGGGAGAGGACGCCGGCAACGTCGTGCTCTGGATGCAGACCGACGGCGAGCTCAACCCGAGCGCCGAGCCCGTGGAGCTGCCCGACCCGAGCGACTCCGAGGAGAGCTACTGGCTGGCCCGCACCATCTGGGCGCTCGGCGAGGGCTACGCGGCGTTCCGCGACGCCGATCCGGAGTTCGCCGCCTTCCTCCAGGAACGGCTGCAGCTCTCCGTCGCGGCCGTCGATCGCGAGGTGCTCGTGCGCTACGGCGAGTACGCGGCGGCCGACGGTGCGTCGGTGCCCGCCTGGCTGATCGTCGACGGGGCGGATGCGACGGCCGAGGCCCTGCTCGGCCTCTCGGCCTACGTGCAGGCGGCGCCCGACGACGCGGGCGTCCGCTCCTCCACCGAGAAGCTCGCCGAGGGGGTCGCGGCCTACGCCGGGCTCACGACCGGCGGCGCGTCCGAGGCCAAGGGGGGCAAGCACTCCTGGAACGTGCCCGGGGCGGATGCGGCGGCGTCGTGGCCGTACGGCGCGATCCTGCCGTGGGCCGAGTCGCGCTCGATGTGGCACGCGTGGTCGTCGCAGATGGGCGGAGCGCTCGCACGGGCATCCGTCGCACTCGGCGACGAGGGGCTGCGTCAGCCCGCCGTGACCGAGGCCGTGCGGTTCGCACCGACGCTGCTCGCGGCGGGAGGGCCGGAGAACGCCTGGTACCCGTCGCCGACCGAGCGCGTGCAGATCGCCTACGGCGCCGACTCCCGCATCCAGAACCTGCTGGCGACGGCGGATGCGGCTGGCCTGCCCGGTCTCGTCGACCTCGCGGGCGTGCAGGCGGCCTGGTTCTTCGGGCTCAACCCGGCGGCCGAGCCGATGTACGACCCGGCGACGGGCGTGACGTTCGACGGCATCCAGGCCGACGGCTCGATCAACCGCAACTCGGGGGCCGAGTCGGCCATCCACGGGCTGCTCACGATGCTCGCGCTCGACGCGCACCCCCAGGCCGCGGCGCTCGCGCAGTCGCTCACGGTGCTCGAGGGGCGCGACGGCCTCCGCGTGGTGGAGGCCGAGGACGCGGTGACGACGGATGGCACCGTGGTGACCCCGGAGTCGAGCTGGACCGAGGAGTCGTCGTGGAGCGGCGACTACCTCGAGCTCGCACCCGGGCAGACGGCCTCGTTCGACCTGGCGGCGGGGGCGGATGCCTCGGCGTCGACTGCCTCGGATCGCCTGGGCGCGGGCCATCGGCTCGGCGGCCTGATCGTGGAGCCCGTGCTGTGGCAGGTGGAGAAGGGCACCGCCGAGACGCCGAAGAGCGTGTGGCGGAGCGGCAGGCTGCCGCTCGGAACGCTCAGCTCGAGCGTGGGCGAGCAGGGGCTCACCGCGGCCTCGGGTGCGCTGCTGCCGCAACGGCTGCCGGTGCCCGTGGTGGGATCGCGCACGACCGCCGAGGTCGAGGTGCGCGCCGGCACCGTGCAGCTCGACGCGCTGCTGGTGCGGCCCGCGATCTCGACGCTCGAGGCCTCGGGCGAGGCGGGCGGATCGGCGGAGCTCGCGCAGAACGCGCTCCCGCTGCCGCTTCCGGTCACGATGGGCGCGGAGGGGGCGACGCAGACCCTCCGCTCCTACGACGCCACGGGAGCCCTCGTCGACGAGCGCACCCTCGACGGCCCCACCACCGTCTGGCTCCGGCCCGGCGGCTACGCCCTCGCACTCGGCTGAACCAGGCCCCTACCCGCCCGCGCCAGGTAGCGCCAATCGACCCAAAACGCACAGTTTGCGTCGGTTAGCGCTACCCGGGCAGACCCGGGGGTGGGTGGGCGAGCGCATTGCAGCTGGGCGCGCACCACGAGTGGCAGGAAATGTGCGAAGTGCGGCTCTCCTGCCACTCGTGGCGGTTCGGTCTGGTGCGTAGCGTTACTGCCATGACAACCGCACTCGTGATCCTCGCCCTTCTCGCCGTCGCGGCCGTGGTCGCGACCATCGTGCAGATGGCCCGCGACCGCTACGGCCGCGTGCCCAACCGCGCCGACGCACCCCGCGCCGTGCGTGCTTCCGGCCCGCGCGCATCCGCCGCCCCCGCCGCCA
>NZ_JAHFUY010000137.1 GCF_023264895.1 Herbiconiux sp.
CTGGCCCTCAGCCGCGCCCGCCCGATCGTGGAGGGCGAGCGCTGGCTCGACCTCTGCGCCGGCCCCGGCGGCAAGACCGCGCTGCTCGCCGCCGAGGCGCGGCTCGGCGGCGCCACGGTGGTGGCCAACGAGCCCGTTCCCGCACGCGCCGGTCTCGTGCGCCGGGCCGTCGCCGCGCTGCCGGAGCCTCCGGTGGTCTGGGAGCGGGACGGCACGACGGTCGGCGACGCCGATCCGGAGTCGTTCGATCGCATCCTCGTCGACGCCCCCTGCACCGGGCTCGGCGCCCTCCGCCGCCGCCCCGAGGCGCGCTGGCGGAAGGCCCCGAGCGACGTGGCCGAGCTCGTCGACCTGCAGCAGCGCCTCATCGACTCCGCCGTCGCCGCCCTGAAGCCCGGGGGAGTGCTCGCCTACGTCACGTGCTCTCCGCACGTCGGTGAGACCCGCGGCCAGGTGCAGGGCGCCCTCCGCCGCTGGCCGGAGACGCTCGAGCAGCTCGACGCCCAGGCCGTGCTCCGCGAGGTCACGGGCGACGCGATCACCCTCGGTGCGCCGGATGCCGCTGTGCAGCTGTGGCCGCACCGCAACGCGACGGATGCCATGTTCGTCGCGCTCTTCCGCAAGCTCCCGGCCTGACCCGCGCCTCACAGCTTCAGCACCCCCAGCGGGTGACTGAGGAACTGCGCCCTGAGCACCAGTCCGTCGAGCGGGAACAGCGCGGTCAGCCGGTCGACGAGCACCCGCTCGCCCGCCAGGAGACGACGCCCGCCGACGCGCTCCCACACCACGACCGCCTCGGCGGCGTCGATCGTGGCGGCCACGCCGTCCGCCACGCGGATGAGCGCCCTGACCTCCCCGTTCGTGAGCGGATCGCCCAGCCGGAACCCGTCGACCGGCAGGAGCGTCGGCAGCACCCGTCGCTCGCGGTCGAGGAACAGCACCCACACGCGATCCACGATCGCCGCGCCCACCACGTCCTCCACCACCCGCCCGAGCTCGTGGTCGCTCTCGATCGGCTCGGTCATCGCTCCTGCTGGTGCATCAGTCATGCGGCGAGCCTCGCCGGTCCCGCACCGTCGACGGCCGCGACCCCAGAATCTGTGGAGTGCCGGACCGGACGCCGATCCTGTGCAGGAGCCGCGACTCGAGCCGATGGACGGGGTGGGCGCGGGCGACTAGTAGCCTTGTGGGGTGAAGACTTTCGACGAGCTGTTCCTCGAGCTCTCCGCCAAGGCCGCCGAGCGACCCGAGGGCTCCGGCACCGTGCGCGAGCTCGACGCCGGCGTGCACTTCATCGGCAAGAAGATCGTCGAAGAGGCCGCCGAGGTGTGGATGGCCGCCGAGTACGAGACCGATGAGAACACGGCGGAGGAGATCTCCCAGCTGCTCTACCACCTGCAGGTGCTGATGCTGGCCAAGGGTCTGAGCCCGGCCGACGTCTACCGACATCTGTGACGTCGAGCCCAGCCCGATCTCACCTTCTCTCACGAAAGACCACTCCATGATCAAGATCGCGGTGCCCAACAAGGGCTCCCTCGCCGAAACCGCCGCCCAGATGCTCGCCGAAGCGGGCTACCAGGGCCGGCGTGAGGGCTCGCGCGAGCTCATCGTGCTCGACCCCCGCAACGAGGTGGAGTTCTTCTACCTCCGCCCCCGCGACATCGCCACCTACGTCGGCTCCGGCGCCCTCGATGTGGGCATCACCGGCCGCGACCTGCTGCTCGACTCCGGCTCCACCGCCACCGAGACCGCTCCGCTCGACTTCGGCGGCTCCACGTTCCGCTTCGCCCGCCCGGTCGGCAGTCCGCTCGAGATCGAGTCGCTCGAGGGTGCGCGGGTGGCCACGAGCTACCCCGGCCTCGTGGGCGACTTCCTGAAAGCACGCGGCATCACCACCACGCTCGTCACCCTCGACGGAGCCGTCGAATCGGCGGTCCGCCTCGGCGTGGCCGATGCCGTGGCCGACGTGGTGAGCACCGGCTCCACCCTGCGTGCGGCCGGCCTCGAGATCTTCGGTCCCGTCATCCTCGAGTCCACCGCCGTGCTGATCTCCTCGGGCACCGAGCACCCCGGTGCCGGCACCCTGCTGCGGCGCCTCCAGGGCGTGCTCGTGGCACGCCAGTACGTGCTCATGGACTACGACGTGCGCGTCGAGAACCTCGACGAGGCCTCCGCCCTCACCCCCGGCATCGAGAGCCCCACCATCTCTCCGCTGCACGACCCCGAGTGGGTGGCCGTGCGCTCGATGGTGCCGCGCCTTGACACCAACCAGGTCATGGACGCTCTCTACGAGGTGGGTGCCAGGGCCATCCTGGTCAGCCCCATCCACGCCGCGAGGATCTGATGTCGCTCGCCGTGCGGGTGATCCCCTGTCTCGACGTGGCGGCGGGCCGCGTGGTCAAGGGCGTGAACTTCCAGAACCTCCGCGACGCCGGCGACCCCGTCGAGCTCGCCCGGCTCTACTCCGAGCAGGGCGCCGACGAGATCACCTTCCTCGACGTCACCGCCACGGTCGACGCGCGCGACACGATGTACGACGTCGTGCGCCAGACCGCCGAGCAGGTCTTCATCCCGCTCACCGTCGGCGGCGGCGTGCGCTCGAACGACGACGTGGCGAGGCTCCTCGCCCACGGCGCCGACAAGGTGGGAGTCAACAGCGCCGCCATCGCCCGGCCCGAGCTGCTCGGCGAGATCGCCGACCGCTTCGGAGCCCAGGTGCTCGTGCTCTCGCTCGACGTCAAGCGCACGACCGAGCCCGGCCGCACCCCGAGCGGCTTCGTGGTGACCACGCACGGCGGCCGCCGCGAGACGGAGCTCGACGCCCTCGAGTGGGCCCGCGAGGCCGTCGAGCGCGGCGCCGGCGAGCTCCTGGTCAACTCCATCGACGCCGACGGCACGAAGGACGGCTTCGACCTCGAGCTCGTGACCCTCATGCGCGAGGCCAGCAGCGTGCCGGTGATCGCCTCCGGTGGTGCCGGCAGGGTCGAGCACTTCGGTGCCGCCGTGCGGGCGGGAGCAGACGCCGTGCTCGCCGCGAGCGTGTTCCACCTCCGCGAGATGACGGTCGGCGACGTGAAGGACGAACTGAGACGGGAAGGGGTGGTCGTGCGATGAGCGAGGTCGACGACGTGCTCGCACGGGCCCACTTCGACGACAAGGGCCTTCTGCCCGCCGTCATCCAGCAGTGGGACACCAAGGAGGTGCTCATGCTGGGCTACATGGATGCCGAGGCGCTCCGCCGCACCCTCACCGAGGGCCGGGTGACCTACTGGTCGCGCTCGCGCCAGGAGTACTGGCGGAAGGGCGACACCTCCGGCCACGTGCAGTTCGTCAAGGGCGCTGCCCTCGACTGCGACGACGACACGCTGCTCGTGCAGGTCGACCAGGTGGGCGTCGCCTGCCACACCGGCGCGCGGCGCTGCTTCGACGTCGATCCGCTCGACCCGGTGGTGCTCCCGTGAGCTCCTCCAGCACCACCCGGGCGGAGTTCGAGCGCCTCCGCGAGGGGCACCGCGTCATCCCCGTCATCCGGGAGCTCTTCGCCGACGGCGAGACCCCGCTCGGCATCTACCGCAAGCTCGCCGACGGCAGGCCCGGCACGTTCCTGCTCGAGTCGGCCGGTCAGGGCGGCATCTGGTCGCGCTTCTCGTTCATCGGCGTCTCGAGCTTCGGCCTGCTCACCGAGGAGGGCGACGCCGCGCGCTGGCTCGATCTCGGGCTGCCGGTCGAGCGGGCCTTCCCCGGCGGGCTCCCCGGGGGGCCGCTCGCCGCGGTGAGCGCGCTCTACGACCAGTGGAAGACACCCGCCGTGCCCACGCATCCGCCCCTCACCGGAGGCCTCGTCGGCTTCATCGGCTGGGAGACCGTGCGCCAGATCGAGCGGCTGCCGAACCGCCCGCCCGCCGACTACCGCATCCCGAGCCAGGGGCTCTCGTTCGTCTCCGAGATCGTGGTGGTCGACCACCGCGAGGGCACCGTGCAGCTCGTCGTGAACGTGCTCGCCGACGGCGACGCCGAGGCCGGGTCCGACGAGCTGTGGAACGGCGCCCAGGCGAGCCTCGACCGCCTGCAGGCCGCCCTCGCCGCGCCCTCCGAAGCCTGGCTCGCGACCGCCGACTTCTCGCTGTCGACGACTCCGGATGCCCGCACCGAGCGAGCCGACTTCCTCGACGCCATCGAGGTGGCCAAGGAGCACATCCGCGAGGGCGACATCTTCCAGGTCGTGATCTCGCAGCGCTTCGAACTCGAGAGCACCGCGCATCCGCTCGACGTGTACCGGGTGCTGCGCACGCTCAACCCGAGCCCCTACATGTACCTGCTCACGCTCGTCGACACCGACGGCACGCCCTACCAGGTGGTGGGGTCGAGCCCCGAGGCGCTCGTGAAGGTGGAGAAGGGTCGCGCGCTCACGCATCCGATCGCCGGTTCCAAGCCCCGTGGCAGCACGCCCCAGCTCGATCTCGAGCTCGAGCAGGAGCTGCTCGGCGACCAGAAGGAGCGCGCCGAGCACCTCATGCTCGTCGACCTCGCCCGCAACGACCTGCTGAAGGTCTGCGAGGCCGCCTCGGTCGAGGTCACCGAGTTCATGAGGGTGGAGCGGTTCAGCCACATCATGCACATCGTCTCGTCGGTCGAGGGCGCGCTCCGGCCCGGGATCGACGCGATCGACGTGTTCCGGGCCACCTTCCCGGCCGGCACGCTCTCGGGTGCACCGAAGCCGCGCGCCCTCGAGATCATCGACGAGCTCGAGCCCGCCCAGCGCGGCCTCTACGGGGGAGTCGTGGGCTACTTCGGGTTCGGCGGCGACGCCGACCTCGCGATCGCCATCCGCACCGCCACCATCCGCGACGGCATCGCCCGGGTGCAGGCCGGTGGCGGGCTCGTGGCCGACTCCGACCCCGACAGCGAGTTCCAGGAGTCGCAGAACAAGGCGGCCGCTCCGCTCCGCGCCGTGGCCGTGGCGAACGCGATGACCAGGGTGTGCTGATGACGACCGCCCCGGAGCGCTCGAGCGAAGGCCGCCGGCTCAAGCTCCTCACCATCGTGGCCGTGCTGCTGCTGTCGGCGCTCGCCTTCCTCGCCTGGTCGCAGCCCTGGGGGAGTCTCGTGCTCGTGGCGGCCGACACCACCACCGAGCGCGTGCTCGAGGTGCCCGGCTCGGTCGCGGCGCCCGCGCTCTCGGCGCTCGGACTCGCCGGGCTCGCCCTCGCGGGTGCGCTCGCGATCGCCGGGCCGGTGGTGCGGATCGTGCTCGGCGCCCTCGAGGTGCTGCTCGGCGCGAGCGTGCTCTGGTCGGGCCTCGGCGCGCTGAGCGACCCGGTGGCCGCCGGCGCGGCCGTCGTCACGACCACCACCGGTGTGGCCGGCACGAGCTCGGTGCGGGCGCTCGTCGAGGTCGGAGAGCAGAGCCCGTGGCCGGCCGTCACGGTCGCGCTCGGTGCCCTCATGGTGATCGCGGGGCTCGTGGTGATCGCGACCGTCCGGCGCTGGCCGAGCGCGGGCCGCAAGTACCAGGCGGTCACCTTCCAGGGCGCCGACGGCCGGCAGAGCGGCGAGCTCGCCGACTTCTTCGACGACGATCCGGACGCCGCCGACGCCGACGACGCCGACGATGCCACCGCGGAAGCCGGAGATCCGCCCCGGGGCCGGTCCGCAGCCGCGCCCCCGCACCGCACGCCCGCCACGACCGCGCGCGACGCCGCCGTCGACAGCTGGGACGATCTCACCCGCGGCACGGATCCGACCCGCCGGGCTGGCTCGGCCCACCGGGAGACCCCGGTAGACTTGCCCTCGAACGACGACCACCAGACAGGAAGAGATCGATGAGCCACGAAGAGGACGAACTGGGCGAGGGCCACTCCCTCGCCGCCTGGACCGGCGTGATCGTGTCGCTCGTGGGCATCGCGATCGGCACCGTGGCCTTCTTCTTCGACGTGCAGTGGCTCGTCTGGGCCGCCGCGGGCCTCACGCTGTTCGGATTCCTGCTGGGCTTCATCCTCTCCCGCGCCGGCTACGGCGTGAACGGCACGAAGACCCTGCAGAAGGAGCACTGACCCAGGTGCTCGCCGAACTCGTAGCCGGAGCGCTCGAGGACGCGACGGAGCGCCGGTCGATCCGGAGCCTGAAAGCGGTGGAGGCGGCTGCGGAGGCCACGGCCCCCGCGCTCGACGCCCTCGCCCTGCTGGCTCCCGCCGACCGCGTCAAGATCATCGCCGAGGTCAAGCGGGCGAGCCCCTCGCGCGGTGACCTCGCCGACATCCCCGACCCCGCCGAGCTCGCGGGCCTCTACGCCGCGGGTGGCGCCTCCGCCATCAGCGTGCTCACCGAGGGCCGCCGCTTCAAGGGGTCGCTCGCCGACCTCGAGGCCGTGCGGGCCAGGGTCGACGTGCCGGTGCTCCGCAAGGACTTCATCGCCGAGGAGTACCAGGTGCTCGAGGCGCGTGCCGCGGGCGCCGACCTCGTGCTGCTCATCGTGGCCGCGCTCGACCAGCCGATGCTCGTGCGCCTGCACGACTTCGTGCTCTCGCTCGGCATGACCCCGCTCGTCGAGACGCACGACGCCATCGAGGTGTCGCGCGCCGTCGATCTCGGAGCCGGGCTGATCGGCGTGAACGCGCGCGACCTCAGCACCTTCGAGCTCGACTCCGATCTCTTCGGCCGACTGGCCGACCGCATCCCCACGGGCACCGTCAAGATCGCCGAATCGGCCGTCCTGAGTGCCGCCGACGTGGCCCACTACCGCGCCGCGGGCGCCGACGTCGTCCTCGTGGGCGAGGCCCTCGTCACCAACGGCGACCCGGTGGCCACACTGAAGGAGTTCCTCTCCGTATGACCGACACGACCCAGGCCTCGACCACCCAGACTCCGACCACGCAGGCGCCGTCGCTCCGCGCGGAGACCGGACCCTTCTTCGGCGAGTTCGGCGGGCGCTTCATGCCCGAGTCGCTCATCGCCGCCCTCGACGAGCTCGACGAGGCCTACCAGCTCGCCAAGCTCGACCCCGAGTTCCACCGCGAGCTCGCCGAGCTCGGCCGCACCTACACCGGCCGGCCGTCGATCCTCACCGAGGTGCCCCGCTTCGCCCGCCACGCCGGCGGCGCCCGCATCATCCTGAAGCGCGAAGACCTGAACCACACGGGCTCGCACAAGATCAACAACGTGCTCGGCCAGGCCCTCCTGGCGAAGCGGATCGGCAAGAAGCGCCTGATCGCCGAGACCGGCGCCGGCCAGCACGGCGTGGCCACCGCGACGGCGGCGGCGCTGTTCGGCATGGAGTGCGTCGTCTACATGGGCGAGGTCGACACCGAGCGTCAGGCCCTCAACGTGGCCAGGATGCGTCTGCTCGGCGCCGAGGTCGTGCCCGTCGCGAGCGGCACCCGCACGCTCAAGGACGCCCTCAACGAGGCCTTCCGCGACTGGGTCGCCAACGTGGAGTCCACCCACTACCTGCTCGGCACGGTCGCGGGCCCGCACCCGTTCCCCGCCATGGTGCGCGACTTCGTCAAGGTCATCGGCGAGGAGGCGCGCCAGCAGGTCATCGACCTGACCGGTGCGCTCCCGGATGCCGTCACGGCCTGCGTGGGCGGCGGATCGAACGCGATCGGGATCTTCCACGCCTTCCT
>NZ_JAHFUY010000048.1 GCF_023264895.1 Herbiconiux sp.
GAGCAGCCAGCCCAGCCGTCGGCTGCGTCCACGACACCGGCTCGATCCGCGTCGGTTCCATCCGCGCCTGATCCACCCACCACGCCCGCGAAAGCGAAAGCGAAAGCGAAAGCGAAAGCCAAGGCACCGGCCAACGCATCGGCGCGGAGGCCAGTGGGGCAGCGCACCCGCGCGCCCGGGGAACCGTTCTTCAGCGCCCAGGCTCCGCGGCCGGCCTCCGCGGTCGAGGCCGAGCTGCGGCAGCGGCTGGCCGCGCGACTCGAGCTCGCCATCGAGCTCGACGCCCCGGGGTTCGCCAACGCGATCGCGGTGGGGCGTCCTTTTCACGGGCGGCACGAGGTCTGGCCCGACATCGTGCTCAGCGAACTGCGGGTCGCCCTCGAGTACGACACCGTGGGGCGGTTCGGGCTCGAGCACGTGGGGCCCCGCGAGGAGTCCGACCGGCAGAAGGACAGGCTGCTGCGCGCCGCCGGCTGGGAGGTCGTGCGCATCCGGTGCCGACCGCTCCTGCCGATCGGACCGCACGACCTCGAGGCCTCGGGCGTCACCGGTCGACTCGTCGACCGCATCCTGGATCGTCTCCGCGACCTGCGTGGCCCGCTTTTCGTGGATGCGTACCTGGCGCCTTCAGGCGATCGTCCTACGCTGGAAGGGTGACGGAGAAGGAGAACCGGGAACTCGCCGACCCGCGGCTGAAGGCCGCCCGCTACCGCTCGGGCGGAGGTCTGCCCGAGGAGGGCGAGGCCGACGCCGGCCGCCCCACCATGGAGCAGCGCGACCAGATCGTGGAGATAGAGCTCGCCCAGGCCATCCGCCGCGGCGACTTCGACAACCTCCCCGGCGCCGGCAAGCCCCTTACCGGGCTCGGCGGCACCTATGACCCCGACTGGTGGATCCGCCAGAAGATCGAGCGCGAGCGCCTCACGGGCCTCGGGCCACCCGCGCTCACCCTCCGCACCGAGAACGCCGAGCTCGACGACCGCCTCGACCGGGTGGGCTCCGAGGCGGAGCTGCGCGAGATCCTGACCGACTTCAACCGCCGCGTGATCGAGGCCAGGCGCCAGCTGCAGGGCGGGCCCCCGGTGGTCACTCCCACGCGCGACATCGACGCCGCGCTCGAGCGCTGGCGCGAGCGCCGTGCCGCCCGGGTGGCCGAGGCGGCCGAGGCCCGCGCCCGCCACCAGGCCGAGCTCGACGCACTCCCCCGCCGCGAACGCCGTCGCCGCCTCCGCGCCGAGCGCCGCGCCTCGCGCTGACCTGCCCTGCCCCTCTCATCCCCAGCCTCTGCCGAGACGTCACTTCTCACGCCAAGACGGCGCCGGATGCGTGAAAAGTGACGGTTCGGCAGAGGGGGGGTGGGGGGGTCAGGTGCACCAGTCGGGGAGGAAACCCGGGACGCTTCGGGTGACCGCACCCGAGGCGAGGTCGACGAACGACGTGGTCATGTCGCTGTAGCCGGGGAGGGCGTAGCCGTCGCTGAGGCTGCCCGAGGCGATGGTCTCGACCGCGAGGTACTGCCCGTTGGGCGAGAGGCAGAAGGTGCGCACGCGCGATCCGGGCACGGACGACCGGTACAGCTCCCGCGTTCCCGAGGCGTCGGCGACCAGGATGACCGACGACTGCACGGCCTGCGCACTCGAGTAGTCGATCTCGTCGTAGCGCCGCACGCTCCCGCCGTCCGGCAGCGCCACGATCGTGCCGGGGTACAGCTCCGGGTCGACAGTCGCCTCCGCGAGCGGCATCGGCGCGACGTCGCCCGTGCTGAGGTCGATCGACGACACCCCCGAGGGGTCGGCCACCACGAGGGTGACCCCGCCCGGCAGGAAGCCCCGGATCTCGGCGTGCCGCCCGAGCGCCGCCGGCTCCCCGCCCGCGAGCGGATCGAGCAGATAGAGCTGCTGGTCGACGCCCTGCGCCACGATCGACGACGTGCCCGGCACGAACCGCCAGTCGACGACCCGGAGCGGCTCGCCGCCGAACCCGAGCACCTCCTCGGCCCGCCCCGACCCCACCTCCGGGTCGAACACGAAGAGGGCGTTCTGGTACTCCCGGCCCGAGGCATCCGCCCCGCCGCTCACCGACACGCCGAAGAGCCCCGCGCTCGGCGACGAGCGCAGGTTCTGCAGCCGCGCACCCACGGACGTGTGCACCCCCTCGACCGCCGAGTCGCCCACCTTGAGCGCGAGCGAGCCCGCCCCCTCCTCGTCGAGCACGATCGCCACGGTCACATCGCCCGCCACCGCGAACTGCTGGATGCGCGGGGCCTCGAAGATCACCTCGGTGCCGGCGCCGGAGGACACCGTGAGGCCGCTCGCGAGCACTTGGTCGGCCGGCTTGTCAGGGCCCGCCGCCGCTCCGCCGCGCCGGAGCAGGGTGTGCACCGTCGCATCCGGCGTCGAGAAGTCGTAGGAGAGCGATCCGGGAAGCCCTGTCGAGGAGCCCTGCACGCCCGAGACGCGCACGCTGTAGTCGGTGCCGTAGCGGAGCATGCCCGTGAAGGTGAGGGTCACCCCCGCCTCGTCGACGCCGACCTCGAACGGCGTCTCCGGGGTGACCGAGACGTCGGCCTCCGTGATGGGCTCGATGGGCTGGTCGGGCTGCAGCACGAGGCGCTGGCCAGGGCGCTGGATGGCGGTCGCCGCGTTGATGGCGGCGGAGTCGAGGTGCGGCCCGCGCAGCACCGCGGCGGCCCCGAGCACGCCCGCCATGAGCGCGAGCGCGAGCACCGTGGCGATGCTCGCCCGCCGGTAGCGGCGCATCCGGAGCCGCTCGGTGCGGTCTACGGAGGCGCGGTCCGCGGAGGTCCGGTCTGCCTCAGTAGACATACGGCTCCGCCGGCTCGTCGGTCGGCGCGAGCTCGGCCGGCTCCAGCACGATCGCCTGCGCGCTCGAGGTGCTCGGGTTGGGCCCGAAGCCACCGGATGCCGTCACCCAGCTGTCGACCGGATACGTCTCCTCCCAGTCAGGGAGGTACACGGGAACGCCCACGGGCTGCGCGTCGACGGCGCAGCAGGTCACGACGAAGCGCGCCACGTAGAAGACGTTCTCCGGATCCTGCGGGTCGGGGGTCACGAAGCCTGTCACCTCGGCCGTCTTGTCGGCGAAGTACTCCTCGCCGGCGCCTTGGCGCATGAGGGAGGCCCAGTCCTTGACCGTGAAGCCGGCGGTGTCGCTCGCCACGAGCTGAGCGGTCTCGGAGGCGTTCGCCACGGCGACGGAGTTGTTGAGGTCGCGCTGGTCGACGGTCGCGGTGGTGAGGGTCTGCGGCGGCACCACGAGGAGTGCAGCCGCGGTGCACGCGATCACGAGCACCGTCATGGCCGACCAGAAGAGCTGCCGGCGCGGGGCGATGCCGGAGCCCGTGGCCTCGTGGCCGTCGGCATCCGCGAGCCCGTCGTGATCATGAGCGTGCCCGTCGTGATCGTGCCCATCGTGCCCGTCACCGCACACGCATGCGCCACCGCAATCGCACCCGTCGCCGCCATCGTGCCCATCGTGCCCGTGCCCGTCGTCGCCGTCACGCACTCCCGGCAGCACGGCGAACGCCGCGATCACGAGCACCCCCGCGATCAAAGCCATCACCACCGTGAACTCGAAGTACCGCGGGTGGATGTAGAGCCCGAGCCGCCCGGTGGCCGCGAGCCAGACGATCGCCACGATGCCCACGAGGCTGAGCAGCACGCCGCGCCAGCGGGAGAGGAGTCGTTCACGCAAGGAGGTTCACCCCGAATCCGAGTGCGAGGCTCGCCAGCCCGACCACGATGAGCAGTCGCACGAGGGTCGCCGTGGTGAAGGTGGTGCGCAGGAGCGTCACCATCTTGATGTCGAGCATCGCGCCGAACACGAGGAAGGCGACGATGCCGCCCGGCAGGAAGGTGCCGCCGAACGAGAGGATGAAGAAGGCGTCGACGTTGGAGCAGATCGCGATCACGAACGCGAGGATCATGAGGGCGAGCACCGACCAGATCGGGTTGCTGCCGAGCGCGAGCAGGATGTCGCGGGAGAGCCCCACCTGGATGGCGCCCGCGATGGCCGAGCCCACGACGAGCGCGGGGAGCATGGCCGAGGTCTCCTCCGAGAACGCCACGACGGCGCCGCGGAGCTTGACCTTCTGGGCCGCCCGGCCGGCGGGGCTGAACACGCCCGCCAGCCCTCGGCGCGCTCCGGCGCCCGCGGCGGCGTGCGAGTGGCCCGCGTGGGCGGCCTCGTGCTTGCACGCGGCGCTGAAGCCCGGCGTCAGGAGGTCGTCGGGCCGCGGGTGCAGGCTGAACAGCCAGCCCACGAGGTTCGCGATCACGAAACCGCCGACGATGCGGCCCACGAGGATCCCGTCGTCCCAGCCGAACGCCTGGTAGGTCGTCACGATCGTGACGGGGTTGAGGATCGGGGCCGCGAGGAGGAACGTCATCGCCTCCGGAACGCTGAGCCCCTTCATCATGAGGCCGCGGGCGAGCGGCACGTTGCCGCACTCGCACACCGGCAGCAGCACCCCGAGGAGCGACAGCGCCGCCCGCCGGAGCACGCGCCGGCGCGGCAGCAGGCGGTGGATGACGGTGTCGGGCACCCAGAACCGCACCACGACCGAGAGCAGGATGCCGAGGAACACGAACGGCAGCGACTCGATCACGACGCTGATCGAGAGCGTCACGAAGTCGCTCAGCCGGTCGGGGATGACCGCCGTGTCCCAGCCCGAGCTGACGATGCGGAGGGTGAGCAGCACGGCCGCGAGCACCGCGGCGACGACGAGCCCCCGGATCGCGTAGCGAGACCCGGGCCGCGCCCGCAGTCCCGAACCCGGTCCCCGCCCCGCCCCCGGCCCGGCCCCCGGCGAGGGTTCCCCGGAGCCGTCGCCGCACCGCCGAGCTCCCGAGTCACCCGACCAGCGTAGGGGGCGCTACCCCTCCACAAGCTGAGCGAGCTGGCGCGTCACGGTTCCCCACCCGTCGTGGAAGCCGAGCTCCTCGTGCGTCGCCCGGTCCGCCGGATCCTTGTGCATCGCGCGTGCCCGGTAGAGGGTGCCCTCCGGATGATCGGCGAAGGTGATCTCGGCCGTCACGAAGGGCTGGGCGGCGGGCCTCCAACCCCCCACGAGCGCTGTGGTCCACACGATCCGCGCGCCCTCCTCGACGGCGAGCACGCAGCCCGTGATGTGCGGCCCGAACGCCGCGCCGTCGTCGCTGTAGAGGGTCTCGAACGATCCCCCGGGCCGGAGCTGCAGCTCGACCACCCGGCACACGCCGGGAGCCGGCACCCACCACGACTCCAGCCGGCGGGGATCCGCCCACGCCCGCCACACCGTCTCGCGCGGCGCCGCGATCACGCGGCTCACCTCGAGATCGAGCTCGGGGTCGAGGACCGAGCCTGCTCCTGCTCCTGCTGCGTCCGTCATGATCCGCCTTCCCTCTCGTCGTCGGTCTCGCTCAGCACGAACCGCTCGAGGCGGTCGGTGCGGGCCTCCCACACCGCCCTCTCCTCGGCGAGCCAGCCGTCCACCGCCGCGAAGGCGTGCGGTTCGAGCACGCACTCGCGCACCCGTCCGCGCTTCACGGTGCGGATGCATCCGCTCGTCTCGAGCACCCGGATGTGCTTGAGGAACGAGGTGAGGGCCATCCCGAAGGGCTCCGCGAGCTCCCCCACGCTCGCCGGTCCTGCGCCGAGACGGTGCACGACGGCACGCCGCGTGGGATCGGAGAGCGCGTGGAAGACCTCGTCGAGCCGGTCCGCATACTGAGCCATGTGGCTAACTTAGCGACTCCGACACTGAGCCGCAAGGCTCAGCGATGCTAGCGCTCAGCGATGCTACGGGCCGGCTCAGCGGGTGCGCAGGCGGCGGAACACCACCCAGACCACGACGGCCGCCAGGAGCGTGAGCACCGTGGCCGCGGCCGTGAGCACACCCACGCCGCTCTCGAAGGCGTGCTGCGCGGAGGCGAGCAGGGCGGCGCCGAGGTCGGCGGGCAGCTGCTCGGAGACCGAGACGGCGCCGCCGAGGGTCTCCCCCGCGGCATGCGTCTGCTCGGGCGTGAGCCCGGCCGGAACCTCGACCTGAGCGCGGTAGAACGCCGTCAGCACCGTGCCGAGGGTCGCCGTGCCGATCACGGCGCCGAGCTCGTAGGCCGTCTCGGAGATGGCCGACGCCGCTCCCGCCTTCGCGGGCGGCACGCTCGAGACGATGATGTCGTTCGAGAGGGTCTGCGACAGCCCGATGCCGAGCTCGAGGAACCCGAAGGTGATCACGATCGCCGCGATGCTGAGGTCGCCCCGCATCACGAACGCGAGACCGAACCCGAACGCCACGAGCAGGAGCCCGACGAGCAGCAGGTTCTCGGGCCGGAACCGGCGCGCGAGCTTCACCACCCCGAGCCCCGAGACCACCGAGATCACGGCGCCCGGCAGCAGCACGAGCCCGGCGAGCAGCGGGCTCAGCCCGAGCACGAGCTGGAGGTGCTGCGAGACGAAGAAGATGAACGCGATGAGCGCCACGATCGAGAGGAAGTTCGCGAGGATCGACGCGGTGAACGGCCCGTGGGCGAACAGCCGCATGTCGAGGAGCGGATTGTCGCTCTTCAGCTGCCGCCGCACGAACCACGCGACGCCGACGACGCCGAGCACACCGGCGGCCGCCGCCGGCACCCACTGCACGGGGTCGCCGAAGCCGTCGTGCGCGAGCGTCTTGATGGCGTAGACGATGCCGAGCATGCCGAGGAACGACACGATCACGCTCGGGATGTCGAGGGGGCCCGGATGCGGATCCTTCGACTCGGGGATGAGGAACGGCCCGAGCACGAGCAGCGGGATGAGGATCGGCACGGCCACGAGGAACACGGCGCCCCAGGGGAAGGCCTGCAGGAGGGCCCCGCCGATGATGGGACCGAGGCTCGAGCCCACGGCGAAGGCGGCCGCCCAGATGGCGATCGCGAGCCGCCGGCGGTCGGCATCGGGGAAGATGTTGCGGATGAGCCCGAGCGTCGAGGGCATGAGCATGGCCCCGAAGAAGCCCAGGGCGGCGCGTGCCGCGACGAGCAGCTCGGCCGTGGGCGAGAAGGCCGCCACCACCGAGACGACGGCGAACCCGGTCGCACCGATGAGCAGCAGTCGCCGCCGGCCGAAGCGGTCGCCGAGCCCGCCCATCGTCACGAGGAGCGAGGCCAGCACGAGCGAGTAGATGTCGATCATCCAGAGCTGGGTCGACGCATCCGGTCGCAGTTCCTCGGTGATGGTGGGCAGCGCGAAGCTCAGCACCGTGTTGTCGATCGAGACCAGCAGCACGGGCAGCAACAGGATGGCGAGGGCGAACCAGGCGCGGCGCGGGGTGCCCGCCTGGGTGGCGGCGGGGTGGAGCGTGGTCATGAGGTGCTTTCGGTGCTGGTGCTTTTGCTGGTGGACGGGGTGGAGACGTCGGCGCCCGCGCGCGAGAAGTGCTCGATCAGGGCGTCGCGCTCCGCGGCGGGCACGGGCGTGCCCATGACCGAGTTCAGCAGCAGCCCGTCGCCCACGAGCCGCACGATGAGAGCCTGGAACGGGTCGCCGAACTCGGCGGTGAGGGCGCGCGTGAGGTCGACGACGAAGGCGTCGAACGACGGATGCCCGTCGATGCCGGCGGCGCGCAGCGCCTGGTAGCAGGTGAAGAGCACGAAGAAGTCGTCGAGCTCACCCGAGTCGGGCACCGAGGTCTCGAGGTAGGCGCGCGAGACGGGTGCCGACCTGCGGGCCCGCTCGAACGTCTCGGTGGTGCGGATGCCCACCATCTCGACGAGCGCGCCGAGAAGCACCGTGCGGTTGGGGAAGTGGTGGGTGAGCCCGCCCTTCGACACACCCGCGGCCTTCGCCACGGCATCCATCGAGGGCAGCGCGCCCGCGCGGATGGTGAGCTCCCGCATGGTCTCGAGGATGTGGGCGCGCGCGTCGGACTGCATGCCCTCAGACTAACAGACCGACCGGTCGGTCTGCTGGCACCGCTACATGAGTCCCTGCGCGGTGAGCTCCCAGCGGATGGAGGGGGCGACCTTCTTGGCGAACTCCGGTGTCATGTGCACCTGGTCGTACTTCGTGGGGGTCGTCCCGGCGAACGCCGGGCAGTAGCCCTCGGCGCAGCTGAACCCGAGCGAGCTCAGGACGTGGTCGCCGGTACCGGAGGCCGCGACGGCCGCTTCGAAGCTCGCCTGGAAGTCGTTCCAGGCGGGATCGATACCGGTGTTGCAGTCCTGAGGGCTCGTCACCGGCGAATAGCACGCGCCGAGGTTGCCACCGAGCGGCGGGGGCGCGAGGTAGACGACGCGACCGGGCACGCCGTACTGCGCCGACTCCGCGAGGGTCGACGCCACGAGGTCGCCGGTCGAGAGCGGGCGCCGGTCGGTCGTGTTGCCGAGCGCGTAGGCGTTCGAGACCACCACGAGCTGGGGCTGCTCGGCGGCGATCCGCTCGGCGATCTCCTGCTTGCGGGCAGGGCAGGCGTCCATCACGCCCGCCCCGTCGTTCTGCACGAGCACGTCGGTGAAGCGGCAGCCGTAGAGCCCCACGGCGGTCACCCGCCACTGGCCGCCGCTCGACTCGGCGATCTCCTTGAAGGCGGGTGCGTAGGCGAGGGCCGTGGAGTCGCCCACGAGGTAGAGGCGGTTCGGCGCGTTGCCGTCGCCCCAGCTGCAGCGGTCGAAGTCGGGGCTGCCGCCCACGGCGAAGCAGCCGTCGGCGGGGTTGCGGCTCGAGCCGTCGGCGATCGCCTGGTCCATGGAGGGCGAGAGGTCGACCGGCCACTCGGTGGCGGAGGCCGCGTTCCAGAGCTCGATCTGCAGGGCGTCCTCCGGGTTGACGGCGGCGGGGGCGGCAGCCGGATCACCGGGGGCGGCACCCGGGGCGGCTCCGGGTGCCTGCTCCCCCGCGGCGGGAGCGGCCGGCTGCGGCAGCGCGAGCGGGCCGCTCCCCCGCGCCGACAGCTGCACGGTGACCGCCACGGCCACCACGATCACCACGAGGCCGAGCGACGAGAGAATGAACTGGGCGCCGAAACGCTCGCGCCAGGACTGCCAGGCCTCCGCGGCAGCTTCGCCCCGGGCCCGCAGCCACGGCGAGCGGTGCAGCGGCTGCTCCACCAGGAAGTACGACACGAGCGCGAGTGCGAGACCGAGCCCCAGGATGATCAGGTCGCCCTGCAGGCTCCGCATCGGCATGAGCACGGCGAGGAACACGAGCACCGGGAAGTGCCAGAGGTAGAGCGAGTAGGAGATGTCGCCGAAGAACCGGCTGACGGGGTTCGTGAGCGGGAAGAGGAGGTGCTTCGGCGTGCGGCCGAGCCCCGAGACGAGCACCGCGGCGGTGGCGAGCACGGGCAGAGCCGCCCACGGGGCGGGGAAGAGCACGCTGTCGTCGATCACGAAGAACGAGACCAGGATGCCCGCGAGCCCGGCCCAGCCGAGCACGGCCCTGAGCGCGAGCGGCACGCGCGCGAGGAGGGGCGCCGCCGTGGCGAGCAGGGCGCCGAGCCCGAGCTCCCACACCCGGGTGAGGGTCGAGAAGTAGGCGACCGGAGCGTCGGCGCCGCTCTGCCACAGCGCAAACGCGAACGACGCCGCCACGAGCACGGCGAGCAGCAGACCCGCCGCCACCTTTCCGTGCTTGCGGAACAGCACCAGCACCGCGAGCAGCAGCAGGGGCCAGACGAGGTAGAACTGCTCCTCTACCGAGAGCGACCAGAAGTGCTGCATCGGCGACACCGCGTCGTCCATCGCGAAGTAGTCGGTGCCCTCGGCCGCGAACCGCCAGTTGGACACCAGGAGGAACGACGACGCGGCGTCCCAGGCGGTCTGCACGAAGCGCGGCTGGTTGAACAGGAACCAGGCGGCCACCGTGGTGGCGGCGAGCACGAGCACGGCGGCCGGGGCGATGCGGCGAAGGCGCGTGGCCCAGAAGCGCCGGAGGGAGAGCCGGCCGTGCGTCTCGTGGTCGCGGATCAGCACGCCCGTGATGAGGAATCCGGAGATCACGAAGAAGACGTCGACACCGACGAAGCCGCCCCGCGGCCAGCCGAGCACGTGGGCGAGCACCACGGCCACCACGGCCACGGCCCGCAAGCCCTGGATGTCGGAACGGAAGCGGTCGTCAGGCACGTCGGTCTTCATGGCGGAGATCACACTAGCGCCCTTCGGATACGCGTTCGGTCACATCCCTCGCTTTCCTGACATCTGTCGGTTAGCGTTGCCATCGTCGCAGCCGTCTCGGCTGGAGGGAAACGACGAAGCGGGGTCCGCGCCAACGCGCCCGGATGCCTGCTCCTCACCTCCAGGGAGACCCACACCACATGAAGAAACCACTCCGGCGGAGCCTGTCCGTCCTGGCCGTTCTGGCCTTGACGGCATCGGGCGTCGCCCTCACCGCGACCTCGGCGAGCGCCCTGCCCGCCACGGCCACGATCTCCGAGCAGAACTGCGACATCCCGACGGGCGGCCTGCTGTTCCCGTTCGTGGACGGCGCTGAGATCACCATCGTGAACTCGGACGAGATCGACGGGGACCTCGACTACAGCATCGTGCTCGACTTCCAGTACGACTCCCCCTACGAGCAGGGCACGGTGGCCGCGGGCGACGACCGCACCCTCGTGATCCCGCTCGAGGAGGACTCCAGCACGACCATCCAGGTGCTCGACACCTCGGAGGGCGGTGGGATCATCGGCGGCGGCGTCGTCGACGTGAACTGCACGCCCGACTACAGCCCCGAGGCCGTGGGCTCCATCCAGCCGGCGAGCTGCGCGTTCCCGACGGGCGGCATCATCCCGCCGAGCCCCGGCTTCTCGTTCACGCTCGACAACTCGGAGGGCACGGGCCCTGCCGCCTACGCCTTCGTGGCCGGCGACGTCGAGGTCGAGAGCGGCACGATCGATGCGGGTGAGACCCGCGTGAGGGCGTGGTCGCTCGAGGAGGACACCCCGCTCACGGCCACCGTCTCGTCGGTGGATGCCGACGGCGAGCCGGTCGTGCTCGCCGAGTCGATCGAAGAGGTCAACTGCCTCGCCGACACCCCCGTGCTCGTCACGCCGGTCGACGGCTCCGAGGTGGCGTCCCCCGTGGACATCACCGGAACCGGCACCGCGGGCGATCTCATCACGGTCGTCGTGGGCGACGAGTCGGTTCTCGGCGACCGAGCCGGACTGCTGGCGTCCGCCGAGCCGACCGTGCCGGTCGAGGAGGGCGACGGCCTCACCATCTACGAGGTGACGGTCGGTGCCGACGGCAGCTTCGCTGTGCTCGCCGATCTCGCCGAGGGCGAGTACGGTGCCGTGGCGATCGCCTCCCGCGAGGCGAGCGACGACGGTCTCGTGCCGGCCAGCGTCTCCGACCCGAGCAACGTCGTGCTGTTCACGGTGGCCGCGGTGATCCCGCCGACGCCGACGCCCACCCCGACACCCGACCCCACCCCCGTGCCGTCGCCCACCCCGACCACGCCGGCGGTCCCGTCGGTGCCGTCGGGCAACGGCGGATCGGGCACCACGGGCGGTTCGCTCGCCCGCACCGGTGCGGCTCCGTTCGCCGCCGCCGGAGCCGGGCTGCTGCTGCTCGTGGCCGGTGGAGCCTCGGTGCTCGTCCTGCGTCGCCGCCGCACGGCCTGACGACCCGCTGATCCCGGCCGCGCCGGGTGAGGCAAACCGATCCGCCGGGTGCTCCGAAGACCAACGGGGTGCCCGGCGGTTCGCCGTCTCTCGAAGACGGGGGCGGTGGTCGTCGCACCTCGGGCGTGCGGGCTCAGGACCGGTCGACCTCCCTCATCGGTCAGGGGCCCGCCCGTCGTCTCCCCCGCCACGGCGCACATCGCAGCTGTCCGCGATGCTCAGGGCCGGCGACGTCCGCGGACTTCGCCACTCCTGGCGACGATCGGTGCGCGATGCGCGCCGGATGCCGCCTGGGTTGGCGAAGTCCGCTGAGCGCGGCGCGCCCGCGGGGTCAGTCGACGGCGCGGCGGAGGGCCCGGCGGGCGGCGGCCGCCTCGTCGAGGGCCGCGGCGGCGCGGTCGAGCGAGCGCTGGTAGAGAAGGCCGTAGGTGAAGCCGGATTCGCCCGCGGCCTCGGCCCGCGCCGCCGTGAGGAGCACGTACTCGGCGAAGACGGCGGCGTCGCGGTGGTCGCCGAGCGCATCCTGGAGCCGTTCGGCCGTGGCCGAGGTGGCCCGCGCATCCGTCGCGCCCGTGCCGGTCTCGAAGTCGGCGACGTAGCGGAGGCGCCTCGCGGCCTTCCGCGAGCGGTGGAGGCCCGCGGTGGCCTTCGCCGACTCGAGGATCGACGCGCCCGGCGTTCCGGCACCGGGCACCGCCGGTGCCGCGGCGTCGGCGTTCACGGAGCGCCGCACCGCGCGCTTCGACGCCTTGCGGAGGGCCTTCCGCGCGGCAGCCCTCTCGGCCTTGCGCTGGGCGTCCGAGGCCACGCGGGCCTCCTCGGCGGCCCTCTTGGCCTCCTTCGCTTTCTTGCCGTTCTTCCCGCCCGACTTCGACTTCTTGCCGCCCTTCGCCGGTGCGTCCGGCTCCTCGGCCGAGTCCTGAGCGGAGGCGCCGGCCGGCCCCACGAGCACCTCGAGCGAGTCGAGCAGGCGCAGGTACGGCTCGTCGGACAGATGGGCCCGAAGCCCCTCGAGAACCCGCGCCCGCTCCTCGGCCGTGCCGGCCACGAGCCGACGACGGGCGTCGGCGTCGTCGCTGCCGCGCAGGGCCTTCACGGCGTCGAGCGCCTCCCCCGCGAGGGCGGCCCGCACCTCGAGATCGCGGGCCTCGCCGAGCACCTGGCCGAGCCGCTGCAGGCCGGCACGGATCTCCTCCGCCTGCTCCGGCAGATCCGCCCGCCGCACGGCGAGGACCGTCTTCAGCCGCCGCACCGCCACGCGCATCCGGTGCACGGCGTCGGGCTCGTCGGCGCGCACCGCCGGGTCGAGTTCCCGGATGCGCTCCACCAGCTCGCGGAGACCGGCACCCAGAGGGCCGGGCACGGGCTCAGCCGACTCGGCGTGCAGCCCGCCGGAGGCGGCGGAGGCGTCGGAGGCACCGCCCGAGCCGGAGCCGGAGTCGCTCCCAGGCATCGCGTCGTCGAGCGCGGACCCGGGTTCGCCGAGACCCGTGCGCCCGAGCGCCTGGGCGAGCTTCGAGACGCTCGGCGAGTGCCGGGCCCCGGCCGTCAGCAGCACCGCCTCCACCTGGTCGAGCAGGCCGGCGCGCTCCTCGCGCGTCGCGGGAGCGGCCGGGCCGAGCTCGGCCTCCCACTCCCGCCAGGCGCGCACGACGCCCGCACGGGCATCGGTCGCGGTGACGGTGTCGTCGGCGATCTCGACCACGACGGCTCCGGATGCGTCGACGAGCTCCGTGATGCGGCGGACGGTCGACAGCCGGGCGAGCGGGGTGAGCTCGTGGTCGCGCACGTGCACGACGACGGCCTCGCGCACCGCGGCCGGCACCTGGGGGTCGGACTCGGCGCCCTCACGCGGCAGCGCTGCCGGCGGCTCGAGCGGCCACTGCAGCTCCTGCCGGCCCTCGTCGGCGGGCAGCTTCACGTGCCAGCCCGCATCGTGCCCGCCCTGCCGGCGGCGCAGCGCGATCCGCTGCCGGGAGAGTGCACCATCGGCGGTGTCGAAGTACACCGCCTCGAGCTGCACCGCCTCGAGGGATCGCACCGCGAGCTCGCCGCCCTCGCCCGCGGTGATGCCGCTCAGCTCCGGAAGCGGTGTCGACTCGTCGACGGCGTACTTGCGTTCGATCTCGATCTGCGTGGTGTGGTCCATGGCTCGCTCGGTGTCTCCTGTGTCGGCGCGTGCGGCGGCGGGTTGCCCTGCGGCGGAGCACACTGAGGGTGTGTCCGCGCCCGTTCTCATTCTGGTCAACAAGCCCGCCGTCGGCATCGACGTCCCGGCCGGCACTCAGCCGGAGTTCGAGCGCCGAGACCCCGGCGAGCCCCAGCTGAGCGTGCTCGACCTCGGCACCACCCGCGGCGACGGCGTCTTCGAGACCGTCATGGTCTCGGAGGGGCGGGCCCCCGCGCTGGCCGCGCACCTCGACCGGTTCCGGGCCTCCGCCCTGCTGCTCGACCTGCCCGAGCCCGACCGGGAGGTCTGGGGGCGCGCCGTCGAGGCGGCCATCGCCGCCGCAGTAGCAGAAGCGGAAGCAGCCGCAGAGGCAGCCGCAGAGCCCGCCGTGCTAGCCGTCAAGCTCGTGCTCACCCGCGGCATCGAGGGCTCCGGCCGCCCCACCGGCTGGGTGCTCGCCCAGCCCGCCCGCGACTTCACGGCCATGCGCCGCGAGGGCGTGCGCGTCGTGACCCTCGACCGCGGCTACCGGCACGACGTGGCGAGCACGTCGCCGTGGCTCCTCCAGGGCGCGAAGACCCTCTCCTACGCCATCAACACCGCGGCCATCCGGGAGGCGCTGAGGCGTGGCGCCGACGAGGTCGTCTTCACGAGCTCGGACGGCTTCGTGCTCGAGGCCCCCACTGCGAGCGTGCTGCTTCGCGAGGGCGGCCGCTTCTCGACCCCGTCGGCCGAGGTCGGCATCCTCCCCGGCACCACCCAGCGCCGCGCCTTCGAGTTCCTGCGCTCCCGTGGCCACGACGCGGATGCCCTCCGCCTCCGTGCGAGCGACCTGCAGCGGGCGGATGCGGTCTGGCTCGTCTCGGCCGTCCGCCAGGCCGTGCCCGTCACCGAGCTCGACGGGCGCGCACTCGAGGTCGACCTCGCGCTCACCGACGACCTCAACGCCTACCTCTCGGCCCGCCAGGCCTCCTGACTCTCCCCCACCCGCCCCACGTTCGCGCCCACCCACTGCACGAGCGGGATGAGCACCTGCCCGAGCTCGGCGCCGAGGGGCGTCAGGCTGTAGTCGACCCGTGGTGGCACCGACCCGGCCGAGGCGCGCAGCACGAACCCGTCGGCCTCGAGCGCGCGCAGGGTCTGCGCGAGCATCTTCTCGCTGATGCCCTCCACGTAGCGCCGCAGCTCGCCCCAGCGCATCGGCTCCTGTGCCAGCGCCACGAGCACGAGCACCCCCCACTTGCTCGTGACATGGTCGAGCACCTGACGGCTCGCGCAGTTCGCCGAGAACGGGTTGCCCTCCCCGATGACGTCACCGATCGAATCCACCATGCAGACAACTTACCAAAAAGTGGGTACCTTCGTCTGGGAAGCATCACGACCGGGTCGCCGTTGCACCCGGATGACGGGCTGCGCACGCGGTCCACGAAAGGAAGCTATGACCATCGTCGTCACCGGCGCCACCGGACACCTCGGCCGCCTCGCCATCGATCACCTCCTCGCCCGCGGCGTGCCCGCCGACGGCATCGTGGGAGCCGGCCGCGACCCGCAGAAGCTCGCCGCTCTCGCCGAGGCCACGGGCGTCGGCACCGCCGTGATCGACTACTCCGACCCGGCCTCGCTCGACGCCGCCCTCGCCGGGGCGACGACCCTCGTGCTGGTCTCCGGCAGCGAGGTGGGCAAGCGCGTCGAGCAGCATGGCAACGCCGTCGAGGCTGCGAAGCGCGCCGGAGTCGAGCGCCTCGTCTACACGAGCGCCCCGAAGGCCACGACGAGCGCGCTCGTGCTCGCTCCCGAGCACAAGGCCACCGAGGAGCTCATCGCCGCGTCGGGCCTCGCCGCCACCATCCTCCGGAACGGCTGGTACAACGAGAACTACGCGAACTCGTTCGCCCAGGCCGGCGCCACCGGCGTGCATCTCGCCTCGACCGGCCAGGGCACCGTGGCGAGCGCCTCCCGCTCGGACTACGCCGAGGCGATCGCCGCCGTGGTGACGGCCGACGAACCCCAGGAGCACGTGGGCGCCGTCTACGAGCTCTCGGGCGACACGGCCTGGACGGGCGCGGAGTTCGCCGCCACGGCCGCACGCGTGCTGGGCCGCGACGTCGTGTTCTCCGACTCCACCCCCGAGGAGCACCTCGCCGCGCTCAGCGCAGCGGGCCTCGACGAGGGCACCGCGGGCTTCGTGGTGGCCCTCGACGGGAACATCCGCGACGGTCTCCTCGGCGAGACCTCCGGCGACCTCGGTCGCCTGATCGGCCACCCGACCGTCACGCTCGAGGAGTACTTCCGCTCCCTCTGAGCCACACCGGGGGCTCCGCAGGTCGTCGGAGCCCCCTTCTCGTCAGAGCGCGCGGAGCTTCTCCAGCAGCGCGGGCGCGGCCTCGGCCAGGAACTCGTCCTGCCCCTTGTCGCCCACCTGCACGAGCGCGACATCCGTGAACCCCGCCTCGAGATAGGGCCGGAAGCTCTCGGCGATCTCGTCGAGGTCCGGCCCGCAGGCGATCGAGCCGGCCACGTCCTCCGGCCGCACGAACTGGCTGGCCGCGGCGAAGCCCGCGGGCGTCGGCAGGTCGGCGTTGACGGCCCAGCCGCCGCCGAACCAGCGGAACTGCTCGTGCGCCTGCTCGATCGCGGCCTCCTTCGAGGTGGGGTGCCAGCAGATCGGCAGCTGACCGATCGAGCGCGACGCCGCACCGGAACCCGACGATGCGGCCCAGCCCTTCACGAGCTCCGCATCCGGCTGCACCGCGATGAGGTGGTCGCCGAGCGGGGCGAACCGCTCGATCGACTTCTGGCCCGAGACCGCGAGCCCGATCGGCACGCCCTCCTCCGGGAGGTCCCAGATGCGGGCGGAGTCCACGCGGAAGTAGGCGCCGTCGTAGGTCACGAGGTCTCCCGTGTGCAGCTCCCGGATGATCTGCACCGCCTCCTCGAGCATGTCCTGACGCGCGTCGACGGCCGGCCAGCCCTCGCCCACGACGTGCTCGTTGAGGTTCTCGCCCGAGCCGAGGCCCAGGATGAAGCGGCCCTCGGCGAGCAGCTGCAGGGTGGCCGCCTTCTGCGCCACGACGGCGGGGTGGTAGCGCACGGTGGGGCACGTCACGTAGGTGGCGAGCTCGACCCGCGAGGTGGCCTGCGCCACGGCGCCGAGAAGCGTCCAGGCGTAGGGCGCGTGGCCCTGTTCGGTGAGCCACGGCGAGTAGTGGTCGCTCGACACCTCGAAGTCGAAGCCCGCCTCCTCCGCGGCCACGGCGTAGCGCACGAGCTCCCGGGGGCCGCTCTGCTCGGTCATGAGGGTGTAGCCGAATCGAACCATGATCGTCTCCTGTCCATCGGGTGTCACGTGCTTCCACCGTGACACCGGAGGGCCTCACCCGCAGGGGGTTGCGTCAGACGAGTGTCGGTTCTCTCAGGGAACGCGCCGCCGTGCGGAGCACCGCGGGGCCCAGCACGAGCACGCCGTCCGACAGCGGCTCCGAGCGCACACCGCCCCGGCCGCGCAGCGCCTTGTGGGCTCCGGGGGCGAGCACGACGTCCATCCAGGCGCACGGGTTGGCGGGCCGGTGGCCCTGGAACAGCACGGGTCCCTGGCCGGAGTCGAGGCTGAAGGCCTCGCCGCGCAGGGCGTCGACGTCGAAGCCCCGCAGCACGATGTTGCGGCGGGCGAGCGCCGGATCGGGCGCGCGGTCGAGCCCCAGCGCGAGGGCCACGTGGTCGAGGGACTCGGCCGCCAGCACCGTCACCGCCGCCGTCCGGTGGGCGCCGTGCCCGAAGAACCGGTCGCCGACGATGCCGCGGCCGGCTCGCACCTCTCCTGCTCCCCCGCGACGGCGTTGCGGGGGCCGTCTGAGGGCCTGCCCTCGTAGCGGTGCCTCGACGAGGCCAGGAGGTGCTCGATCCGCACCGCGAACTCCTGCTCCGCGAACTCGTGCTCCGCGAACTCGTGCTCCGGCATCAGTGCTCGCGATCCGTCATCCGTGCTGGTGGTCCGACTCGACGTGCCGGATGACGTCGTCGGCACCCGGCAGGTCGAGCTCGGCCGCGAGGAACTCCGGCGAGCTCGGCAGCTGCACGCTCACGCCGTAGTAGCTCTCCACGGCGAGGTCGCCCGTGGCGGTCGCGAGGCCCAGCACGTGCCCACCCTGCTCGCCGTCGGCCGAGACGAAGTGGAAGTGCGCGCCCGCCACCGTGACCCCCTGGAACACCTGGGGCGCGAGGAACCCCAGCAGGGTGCCCGTGACATCGGTCAGCACGACCTCCCGCTGGTCGTGCACGGCCTCGGCGAGCGGGAGGTAGGGCTTCGTCTGCCGCTTGGCCTCGCGCAGGCTGATCGCGGCGAAGTGGGCGTCGAACCGCACCGCGTGGAAGATGTTCGCGCTCACCACCCGCCGCCGCACCTCGGCCTCGAGCTCGGGCAGCGACTCCACGGCCTCCACGAGCTCGGAGCTCTCGGCGGTGAAGTCCACCACCTCGGCGAACGCCACCTGCTCCGAGGGGTCGAGCACGCTCATCGTGCCGTCGCCGTGGAACAGCCGGAACACGCCGTCGAGCACCACGAGCTCGCCGTCCATGTGGTCGCCGCAGCCGAGGCCGAAGCCGCCGGCCCTGCCGACCTCCTCCACGCTGAACACGCCGTCGAACAGGCCCGCCACGAGAGCGTCGACGATGGAGAACTGCTGCAGGAGCTTGGGAGCGGGCGAACGGCGCATGAGGGGCATTCTCGCGCACTCTTCAGCAGAACGCACCAGAGTGGAGTCATGGCAACCCGAACCGAGCAGAACATCGACCGCGTGCTGAGCGTGCACCGGCCGGTCGTCCTCGCCCACCTCCGCAGCATCCGGCGTCTGCACCCGAACGCGTCGCCCGCCGAACTGCTCGTCATCCTCGAGCGCCGCTACGTGGCGGCGGTCACCACCGGCGGCGCCGCCGTGGGGGCGAGCTCGATGCTGCCGTTCGTCGGCACGGGCATCTCGCTCGGTCTCAGCGCGGTCGAGACCGCGGGCTTCCTCGAGACCACGGCGCTGTTCGCGCAGTCGGTGACCGAGGTGCACGGCATCGCCGTCGACGATCCGGATCGCGCCCGCGCCCTCGTGATGACGCTCCTCATGGGCAAGGCCGGAAGCGACCTCCTCAAGCAGATCGCGGGCCAGGCCACGGGCGGGGTCAACCGCAACGCCTACTGGGGCCAGGTCGTGACGAGCAGCCTCCCCCAGTTCGTCGTGGGCCCCGTGGCCGATCAGCTCAAGAAGCAGTTCCTCAAGCGGTTCGCCGCGGGGCAGGGCGCGAACATCGTGGGCCGGGCGATCCCGTTCGGCATCGGAGCGGCCATCGGCGGCGTGGGCAACCTCGTGCTGGGCCGCACGGTGGTCACCAGTGCGCGCACGGCGTTCGGGATGCCGCCTTACACGTTCCCGCCGGAGCTCGCGATCACGATGAAGGCCCCGAAGCCCCCGAAGGCCCTCAGGCAGAAGCGCGTGAAGCCCGAGAAGCAGCTCGAACCCGGGGCTCGTCGCCGGCTCGCGCTGCCCGGCCGGCGGAAGGCGATCACCGGCACGATGCCCGAGGCGCCCGGCCCGTTCGACGGCTCCGACACGCGGGTGCCTGACATCCGCATCTGAACGACGCCGATTCACAGGCAAGTGGTAGCCTGGAAGTCGAGTGCGGCACGCAGGCCCGCTCAGTCACGAGCGGAAGAGGGGGCGGCATGACGATCCGGTCGACTCTCGCCCGCGCCGCCGCCGTGGTGTTCACCACAGCGGTGCTGCTCGGCTCGGGGGCTCTCGCAGCCTCAGCGGCCGCTCTCGCCGGCCGCGACGCCGACCCCGAGCCAGCGCTCGCGCAGACCGGCTACGACTTCACGCCGATGCTCGTCACGGCCGCGGTCTTCCTGCTGATCGCCGGCGTCACGGTCATCGTGGCGAAGTACGCGGTCTCTCGCTCAAGCCATAGCTGAAGGCGCTCCAGCCCTAGCTGAAGGCGCTCCAGCCAGAGCTAGCCGAGGTCGTCGCGCTCCTCGGCGCCGTGCATCTGGTGCACGTCGACCGGCTCGTCGCGCGCGTGCAGTGCCGCATTCCGGGTCCACTCGGCGAGCAGCTTCTCGATGGCCTCGTGGAAGCGGCGGGTGGCCGTTCCGGGCGTCGTGTCGCCGAAGTAGTGCCGCACCCAGCGGCCGAGGCGCACTCCGGCCGCCGAGTCGTGCGAGACCTGGTCGATCCGGTCGCGCACGCTCCCGGCCTCCGAGGCGAGCAGCCACTCGCAGTCCGAGAGGTAGCCGCCGGTGTCGATCTGCGCGTCCTCGGCGACCGGGCGGGTGATCAGCAGCGGCTTGCCGGTGGCGAGGCGGTCGTAGACCATCGCCGAGATGTCGACGATCGCGACGTCGGCGGCGGCGAGCTGCCAGCCGAGCTCGGCCCCCGTGTCGTAGACGTGCTGCGCCGTGGGATCCGCGCGGTTCGCCGCGGCGATCGCCGCCACGATGGCGCGGTTGGCCGCGCCGTACGCGGGGTCGAGCACTCCGCTGCGGGGATGCGGACGGTAGATCAGGCGGTGCAAGGGCGAGGCCAGGACGTCGTTGACGAGTGCCACACCGTGGGTCGCGACCGAGCCGTAGGCGGCGGCCGAGCGGTCGCCCTCCCAGGTGGGCGCATAGAGCACGACCGTGCGTTCGTCGGGCTGGTAGGGGGTGAGCCCGGTGTAGTGGTCGGCCTGCGGGCGGCCGATCGGGATGGCGCGCTTGTCGAAGTCGTAGTCCCAGAGCACGCGCTCGAGGCGGGCGATCGCGGCGTCGCCGGCGACGAACGAGTAGTCGTAGGCCTTGAACTGGTTCGTCGTCATGTACATCTTGTCGCTCTCGCCGTGATTGATGAACACGTGCCAGCGACGGCCGTACCGCATCATCTGGAAGTTGCGGGCGTTCTGGTTGACGTAGAGGACGATCTTGAGCTCGTGCTCCTCGAAGAAGTCCTCGAGATCCTTGACCTTGCGCACGTAGGCCACCGGAACCGGCGATTCTTCGAGCAGCGCGCTCGCGCCGTCGGGGCTGCGACTGAGCACCACCACCGGATGCGTGCGGTCGAGCTCGGCGAGCGGGGCGTACCACTGGCGCATCTGGTAGAGGTTGACGGCGCCGTCGGCGAAGTAGACGCCGATCTCGAACCGGCGGCCGGGCAGCGGGCCGCGCTCGGCGAGCTGGCCGGCCAGGCGCGAGCGCACCGAGCGCCCCGCGAGGAGGTCGCGGACGACCTTCAGACCCAGTTTCGCATCGCTCAGCACACCCACCCGTCAAGGCTAACCACGCCTCGGTGCGGGCCCGACCTGTTCAGCGGATGCGCGGCGCTTCTTTAGTCAATCGTGACCTTGGTGCGGAACGCACCGCGGGCCGGGCTCCCTGGGACGGCGTCAAACGATCGGCGTCAGACGACCGGCTTCAGACGATCGGCGGGCGACCGGCGCGTGCCATCCGGAGCACCGTGCGCCACGACATCGGGCGCCGCTCCCCCGCGCCCGTGCGCCAGCCCTCGGCCCAGCCGCCGAACCAGGCGCGGAGGGCCGCGGGGCGCCTGGCCCAGCGGAGGATCTGGATGCCCGTCCAGCTGCCGACGTAGAGCGGCACCAGCACGGCGGGCAGGTTGCGCTTGGCCAGCCACACCCGGTTGCGGGCGTTCAGGCGGTAGTAGTAGCTGTGCCTCGTGGGCTCGATGGCCGGGTGGTGCGCCACGAGCTCTCCCGCGTACCAGGTGCGGAGGCCCTGGTCCCAGACCCGCCAGGCGAGCTCGATGCCCTCGTGGGCGTAGAAGAAGGGTGCGGCCCAGCCGCCCGTGGCATCGAAGACGGCCCGGGGCAGCAGGGTGGCGCCCTCCCACACCGAGAAGACGTTCCCGGAGGCATCCGGTTCGCCCTTGCGGATGCGCGGCACCCAGCGGCGCGGATTCTCCCGGCCCTCGGGGTCGACGACGCGGGGCTGGAGCAGACCGATGCCGGGGTCGGCCCGGATGAGCGCGATCGCGTCGGCGAGGAAGGTGGGCGAGGGCAGGCTCGCGTCGTCGTCGAGGAAGAAGATCCACTCCCCCGAGACGGCTGCGGCCCCGGCGTTGCGGCCGGCGGGGATGCCGACGTTCTCGGGCAGCGCGAGCGTGCCCACGGCATCCGGAAGCCCTTCGGGCACCCAGCCGTTGCCGACGCAGACGATGTCGAGCTCGACCCCCTCCTGCGCGAGCAGCGAGAGCGCTCCGCGGCGGAGGTCGTCGGGCCGTGTGCCCTGCGTGAGGAGCACGACGCCCACGGACTCGGGCGGGATGCTCAGGAGCGCACCCGCTTGGAGGCCATGATCGCCACGAAGTGCCCCACGAGCGCGAGGATCGACAGCGGCACGAGGGCGATCAGCAGGATGCGATCGGCGTCGACGCCGCCGATGAACAGGCCCACCACGGCGAACGCGAAGATGAGCATCGTGAGCTCGACCGAGTGGTACAGCCGGTGGAAGGGCACGAAGCGAGCGGCTCTCCGGAGGCGTGCGACGAGAGCCTGCGACGGCTCCGACTCGCCGTGCTTGTCGGCGAGCTTCTCGAGCCCGGCGTTCGCCCGCGCCACGTGCACCATGTCGTTGAGCGCCTTGTTCAGCACGATCACGAGGGCAAGCAGGAGGCCGAGCGTCGTCCAGAGGAAGTCCTCCGGGGCGTCGAACGGGAGGCCGGCGGCGCGGAGGCCGAGTGCGATCGGGATGAGCGACTCGGTGGTGTAGTGCCCCACCTTGTCGAGAAACACCCCCGCGGGAGACGAGGTGCGGCGCCAGCGCGCGACCTCACCGTCGCAGCAGTCGACGAGCATCTGCAGCTGGCCCAGGATGAGGGCGAGGGCCGCTCCGCCGATGCCCGGGATGAGCAGGGCGGCGGCCGTGGCCCAGCCCGTGAGGATCATCAGCCCCGTCACGCCGTTGGCCGAGATCGAGGTCTTCAGCAGCACCCACGTGACGTAGGGCGAGAGGTTGCGGAGGTAGAGCGACGCCGTCCAGTGCTCGGCGTTGCGGCGGCCGCGCACCTCGGGCGGCTGGGCCACGGCCTTGAGCTCGGCGATCGACGACGGGCGCCCAGCTGGCGGCCGCCCTGATGGGGATTGCGACACTGTCACCTTCCCGTGTGCGCTGTGATGTTCTTGGTCAGCGTGAGGAAGCCGAGGATGAATCCCAGCCCCCAGCTGAAATGGATGCAGGGCAAGACTACGAGAAACAGTGCACCCGTGCGACCGCCGGCCTGCCGGGCGGCCCCGAGGGCGGTGGCGATCACGAAGAGCGCGTAGACCGCGGGCACGACGAAGCCGAGCAGCAGCCACGGGCCGGCCGCTCCCCCGGCGGCGGTCGTGACGACGCCGGCGATCCCCGCGAGAAGTCCGAGGACGACGACGGCCACCGTGACGGGCGGCACGAAGTACTTGAGCGCGTTCGCGGAGAAGAACCGGCGCGCGAGCTCGCCGCGCCAGAGCCCCGTGGAGAAGAACTGCCGCACGAGCCGCTCGAGCGAGGGCCGGGGGCGGTAGGTCACGACCAGGCGCGGCGTGAACCAGACCACGCCTCCCGCTGCCCGCAGCCGCCGGTTCAGCTCCCAGTCCTGGCCGCGGCGGATGTCCTCGTTGAACAGGCCCACGCGGGTGAGCCACTCGCGCCGGAAGACCCCGAGGTAGACGGTCTCGGCCGGGCCCTCCTCGCCGCCCACGTGGTGGGCGCCGCCGCCGAGGCCGGCCTTCGAGCCGTAGGCGATGGCCACGGCGGTCTCGAACGGCGTCGTGCCCTCGGCCTTCATGATGCCGCCCACGTTGGCGGCCCCCGTGCGGAGCATCGCCTCGACCGCGATGCGGGTGTAGTCGCGCGGCAGCAGGGAGTGCGCGTCGACCCGCACGACGATCGGGTACTGCGACGCCAGGATGGCGACGTTGAGGCCGGAGGGCGTGGAGCCGGTCGGGTTCTCGATCACGCGGATGCGCGGGTCGACCGCCGAGAGTCGCTCGACGAGCTCGGTGGTGCCGTCGATCGAGGGGCCGAGGGCGACGATGACGTCGAACGGGCCCTCGTAGTCCTGGTCGAGCAGGCTCGCGATGGCGGCCTCGACGTGCACGACCTCGTTGAGCACGGGCATCACGTACGAGACGCCGGGGCGCTCACCCAGGTCGGAGACCTCGGCGCTCGTCCCGGGGGTCGGGCCGTCGTCCGGTCCGGTGGTCGGCTGGGTCATCGCATCCGCTCGTCGTCATCCGCTCGTCGTCGTGGCCCGCACACGGAAGACGGGCCGGCGGGCCGCCGTCGCGAGCGACGACGAGCCTACCAGCCCGCTTCGGTGGTGCCGGGATTACGGCGTGAGCTCGCCCAGGGTGACCGTCACGGTCTCGGACGACGAGCCGCGGGTGTACGTGACCTCGGCCTCGCCGCCGGCCGGCAGGGTGCGCACGAGGGCGGTGAGGTCGGTCGAGTTCGAGACCGGGAGGCCGTTGAACGAGGTCACGATGTCGCCCTCACGGAGCCCGGCCGCCTCGGCCGCGCCGCCGGCCGTGACCGTCTGGATCTGCGCGCCCGCGGTGGTGGCGCCATCCGCTGCGCTCGCGTTGCCGACGGTCGCGCCGAGGAGACCGTGGGTGGCCGCACCGTTCGCGATGATCTCGTCGGTCACGCGCTGCACGAGGTTCGACGGGATCGAGAATCCGACGCCGATGCTTCCCGCGGTGCCGGACGAGCTGCCGGCGCTCGCGATGGCCACGTTGATGCCGATGAGCTTGCCCTCGGAGTCGAGCAGCGCACCGCCCGAGTTGCCGGGGTTGATGGCGGCGTCGGTCTGGATGACCGAGAGCGAGATGGTGGACTGCTGGGTGGTGGGGGCCTGCGGCTGGCCCTCCTGGCCGCCCTGGCCCTCTCGGCCGGGGAGGTCGAAGTTCCAGAAGTCGTACGGGCCCTGCTCGCCCTGCTCCCCGTCCTCGTCGGGCACGGAGTCGCTCTCGGTGTCGGGGACCGCCGAGGAGGCCACCGTGATGCTGCGGTTGAGCGCGCTCACGATGCCGTCGGTGACCGTGCCGGCGAGGCCGAGGGGTGCACCGATGGCGATCGTGGTGTCGCCCACGTTGAGCTCGGAGGAGTCGGCGAACTCGATCGGGGTGAGGCCGCTCGCGTCGGTGAGCTTGATCACGGCGAGGTCGGCGATCGGGTCGGTGCCGACGATCGTGCCCACGAAGAGACGGCCGTCGTCGGTCTGCACCTGGATGCTGGGGGTCGAGGCCGCGCCGTCGAGGGTGACGACGTGGGTGTTGGTCACGACGTAGCCGTCCTCGGAGAGGATGACGCCGGATCCGGTGCCCGCGCCGGCATCGCTCGAGACCGAGATGGTGACGACCGAGGGAGAGGCCTTCGCGGCGACCGCGGTGACGAGGGTGGCGTCCTCCGGGTCGTTGACCGTGATGCTCGTGGGGCTCGAGGCGGTGCTGGCGCCGCCTCCGCCGTTCTGGCTGGCGACCCAGGCGGTGACGCCGGCACCGGAGGCACCGCCGATCAGGGCGCCGATGGCGAGGGCGGCCACGAGGGCCACGCCGCCGCGGCGCTTCTTGGGCTTGGGGGCGCGGGACTGGTCGGCGTAGGCGCCGGACGCGGCGTACATGGCCGAGTTGAAGGTGGGGTCGGGCACCGAGCCGTAGGCCGCACCGCCCTGGGCCGGGGTGCCGAAGGAGCCGTTGCCGTAGTTGGCGGTCTGCTGCGCGTGGGGGGCCTGGGCTGCGTGAGGGGCCTGGGCCGGGTGGGGCTGGCCCTGGGCCGCGTAGGGCTGCGTGGCCTGCTGGCCGTAGGGCTGGGGCTGCTGCGCCGTGGGCTGCTGCGCCGTCGGCTGCTGGGCCGTGGGCTGCTGCCCGGTCGGCTGCTGCGGGTAGGTGGGAGTCTGGGGGTAGGCCTGCGTCGGCTGCACCGCCGGAGCCTGCGCCTGCACCGGCGGAACGACGGGGGGCACCACGGCGGTGGTGGCGTCGGAGGGGGTCGCCGCGTCGGCGGCGGGGGCGACCGGGGTGCTGCCCTCGGCCTGCACGTTCTCGGAGCCGCCGGAGTTCTCGACGTGGGAGTTCTCGGCGTGCTGCGAGCCGTCGGCGTTCTCGGGGTTCTCGGTGCGGTCTGACATGTGTGCTCCTTCCAAGCACTCGCAAGCTTCCTCACCCAAGCTGGGCGTTCTCTATGACCAGGCTGTATGCCGACTGCCGTCTCCATAAGACCACGCCATCAAGAGGTGTTCGGAGCGGGCGCTAGGTTGGAGGCATGACCATCTCCGGATCCTGGCAGCGCACCGCGCGCGGCGCCGGCCTCCTCTCCCCCGACGGCCGGATCGCCTCCACCATCTTCGCCGAGATGAGCGCACTCGCCCAGACCACGGGCGCCATCAACCTCGGCCAGGGCTTCCCGGACGAGGACGGCCCCGCCGAGGTGCTCGAGGCGGCCCGGCGCGCGATCGCCGACGGCGTCAACCAGTACCCGCCGGGCCTCGGCATGCCCGTGCTCCGCCAGGCCGTGGCCACCCACCAGCAGCGCTTCTACGGCCTCACGGTCGACGCCGACCGCGAGGTGCTCATCACCGCGGGCGCCACCGAGGCACTCGCGGCCACGATCCTCGCGCTCGTCGACGAAGGCGACGAGGTCGTGACCCTCGAGCCCTTCTACGACGCCTACGGCGGTCTCATCGCCCTCGCCCGAGGAGTGCACCGCACCGTGCCGCTGCGGCTCCCCGGCTTCCTGCCCGACCACGACGAGCTGCGGGCGGCCGTGACCGACCGCACCAAGGTCATCCTGATCAACAACCCGCACAACCCGACGGGCACGGTGCTGCCCCGCGAGACCCTCGAGCTGATCGTGGAGCTCGCGCACGAGCACGACGCCGTGATCGTGACCGACGAGGTCTACGAGCACCTCGTGTTCGGCGTGCAGCACGTCCCCGTCGCGACCCTGCCGGGAGCGCGCGAGCGCACCGTCACCATCTCGTCGGCCGGCAAGACCTTCAGCACCACGGGCTGGAAGATCGGCTGGATCGTGTCGACGCCCGAGCTCGTCACGGCCGTGCTCGCCGTGAAGCAGTTCCTCACCTACGTCAACGGTGCGCCGTTCCAGCCCGCCGTGGCCGTGGGGCTGGGGCTCCCCGACTCGTACTTCCACCAGACCGCCGACACCCTGCGGGCCAAGCGCGACCTGCTGTCGCAGGGCCTCGAGAAGGCCGGCTTCGACGTGACCGTGCCGAACGGCACCTACTTCGTCGTGGCCGATGCCGCTCCCCTGGGCTACCGCGACGCCGCGACGCTGTGCCGCGAGCTGCCGGGCCTCGCCGGCGTGGTGGGGGTGCCGATCAGCGCCTTCTGCAGCGACGAGCACGCCGGGGAGTACGCGAGCCTCGTGCGGTTCGCCTTCTGCAAGAAGGTCGACGTGCTCGAGCGCGCCGCCGCCCAGCTGGCCCGGCTCGGGCGCTGACGCGCGGGCGCTGACGCTGCCGCACTGACGCCCGGGTTCAGCTGCGCGGCTTCAGTCGCGCGGGACCACGTCGAACCGCCGCAGCGCGAGGGCCGGGTTGACCCGCCGCACCTCGTCGATCCGCACGGGGTCGACCCAGGCCACCGCCACGTCCTCCCGCTCGCCGAGCGAGGCGATCGTGACGCCCATCGGGTCGACCACGAGACTCGATCCGACGCCGATCGGCGGGGTCTGGTCGGCGGCCGCGACGTAGACGGTGTTCTCCAGTGCCCTGGCGGTCACGAGGCTCCGCCAGTGGTGCTCCTTGAGGGGGCCGCGCACCCACTCCGCCGGCACCGCGAGCAGGTCGGCGCCCGCGTCGACGAGACGGCGCGACACCTCCGGGAACCGGATGTCGTAGCAGGTCTGCATGCCGATGGTCACGCCCTGGATCGAGAACGTCTCGGGCTCGGCGATCGATCCGGCCTGCACCCAGTCGCTCTCGCGCGCGCCGAACGCGTCGTAGAGGTGCAGCTTGCTGTAACGGGCCACGACGCCCTCGCCCGGTGAGACGGCGACGAGCAGGTTGGCGAATCGTGCCGGGTCCTCGGCGGTGGCGGTGAGGCCCGCGATGACGTGCACGTCGAGCTCGTCGGAGAGCGCCGAGAGCGCCGCCACGAAGGGGCCGTCGAGCGGCTCGGCGTTCTCGACCAGGGCGGCGCCGAGCGGGTCGGCGAAGTAGGACGAGTACTCGGGCAGCACCACGAGCGAGGCCCCGCGGGCCACGGCGGTGCGCACGAGGCGGGAGATCACCTCGAGGTTGCGGGCCTTGTCGTCGTTCGGCGCGAACTGCGCCACCGCGACGCCGAAGCCGATGGGTGCGCCGCTCATGACAGCCTCGCCATCGCCTTGATCGCACGGCGTTCGTCCATGGCGGCGTACCCCTCCGCCAGGTTCTCGAACTCCACCTCGAGGTCGAACACGCGGCCGGGCTCGATCGCGCCGGCGAGCACGTCATCGAGCAGCTCGGGGATGTAGGTGCGGACCGGGGCCACGCCGCCCGCGAGGCCGACGTTGTTGGTGAACGCGATGCCCACCGGGAACTCCACCCCGTGCGGCACGCCCACGAACCCAACACGGGAGCCGGGCCTGGCGATGGCGAAGGCGGTGTTGACCGACTCGCCGGTGCCCACGCACTCGAGCGTCGCATCCGCCCCGATGCCGCCGGTGAGCTCGACGACCGCACCCACGGCATCCTCACCGCGGAGGTCGACGAGGTCGGTGGCGCCGAAGGCCGTGGCGACGGCCTGCCGGGCGGGGTTCCGGCTGAGGGCGATGATGCGCTCGGCGCCGAGGCGGCGCGCGGCGAGCACCCCCGAGAGGCCGACGGCGCCGTCGCCGACCACCGCGACCACGGATCCGGGCACGACCCCGGCGCTCACGGCGGCGTGATGGCCGGTGCCCGTGACGTCGGTGAGGGCGAGCAGGTGCGGGATGAGCGCGTCGTCGGGCCGCCCGCCGGGCACCACCACGAGCGTGCCGTCGGCGTGGGGCACGCGCACGAGCTCGCCCTGGCCGCCGTCGACGCCCCGGGAGGCGTAGACGCCGCCGTGGATGCAGGAGGTGGGCACGCCGTGCAGGCAGTGCACGCAGGTGCCGTCGCTGTAGGTGAAGGGCGAGATCACGAAGTCGCCCACGGCCACGGCGCCCACGTCGGTGCCGATCTCCTCGACCACGCCGATGAACTCGTGGCCGATCCGGGTGCCCGCCTTGCGGCGCGTCTCGCCGCGGTAGTACCAGAGGTCGGAGCCGCAGACGCAGGTGGCGACCACGCGCACGATCGCGTCGGTGGACTGCGTGATCTCCGGATCCGGGACGTCCTGCATGGTGACCGAGTAGGCGTCGTTGAAGACGAGTGCGCGCATGCGCCCAGCCTACCGGCGCGCCCTCTACCGTCTCGCTCGGAGCTACTGTCTCGCTCGGAGCACCAACCGGGAGTAGCCGGGGATCAGGGTGCCGCGCTGGGCCCGCCGTGCGGCGACGGCCAGTGGCGCGCGGGCCTCCGCGTCGAGCACCGCGTTCAGCACGAGGCCGATCTGCGCCATCGCGAGCGGGGCGCCGAGACAGAAGTGGGCGCCGGCACCGAACCAGAGCTGCTTGAGGTCGGCGGCGGGGTTGGCCTCGGGGTCGAAGGGCAGGGCGGCGCCCGTTCCGGCCCGGCGGTTCGCGAGGAAGGTGGCGAGCACGAGGCGGTCGCCCGCCCGCACGGCGACGCGGCCCACGCGGGCGTCGGCGGCGACGCTGCGGAGCATCACCGGCGAGGGGGTCGTGACGCGGAGGCCCTCGGCGATGGCGGGCCCGAGCAGCGAGCGGTCGTGGGCGAGGCGCTCGAGCCAGCCGGTGTCGGCGAGGATGGCGAGCATGCGCGGGAGGTAGGAGACGAGCGTCTCGGTGCCGGTGAGCACGAAGGCGCCGACCGCTCCCATCGCCTCGTCCTCGCTCAGGCCGAGCTCGCGCATCCGGGCGGGGACGGTGTCTGCTGCGGGGACGGTGTCGGCTGAGGGGCGCGTGTCGGCTGAGGGGCCGGTGCCTGCGGTCGGCCCGGGGTCGGCGTCGCGGTAGGCGGCGCGGGCGTGGCGGGTGAGGTCGTCGAGCACCTCGCGGGCGTGGCGCACCTGGGCGGGCGTGAAGCGCGGCCGGGAGAGGCGCACGAAGCCGGTGACCGCCGAGACGCGGGCGAAGAGCTCCTCGCCGCCGGGCACGCCGTCGCCGTCGCCCTCGCGCTCGAGCCCCACGAGGCGGCTGATCACCTGGCCGGCCGCCTCGCGCACCTCGGCCACGAGGTCGACGGCCTCGCCGGCGACGAGGCGTTCGGTGAGGCGGGCGGTGGCGGGGCCGATCGTCTGCCGGGTGAGCTCGTCGACGTAGGCGGGCGCGAAGAGCGGGGCGAGCCGGCGGCGGAGGGCGAGGTGGTCGGCGCCCTCCATGTTGAGCAGCACCGAGGGGCCGAGCACGGGGGTCCAGAGGTCGGCGGGCGATCCGGGGCCGGTCTTGGTGAAGCTCGTGGTGTCGAGCAGCACCGAGCGGAGGAGGGCCGCGTCGGTCACCACCACGCCCACCCTCGGGATGCGCTGCACCGGACGGCCCAGACGCGAGAGCAGGGGGTAGACGAGCGGATGCGCCGCGCGCTGCACGCGCTCCTCCCACGCCCGCTCGGGGCCGGGTCGCGGCGTCCGGCTCACAGCCGCACCACCATGGCGCCGAGCGAGATGCCGCCCGCGAGCCCCACGAGGCCCACGAGGCTGCCAGGCCCGACGGCGCCGCTCGCGAGGGCGAGCTCGAGCTGGAGCGGGAGCGTGGCCGAGGCGAGGTTGCCGTGGCGGGAGATGGTGACGATGGTGCGGTCGCGGTCGAGACCGAGCACCGCCGAGATGGTCTCGTGGTAGGCGAGCGCCACCTGGTGCACGGCCACGAAGTCGAGCTGGTCGACGCCGTAGCCGAGGGAGGCGAGGGTCTCCTGCACGAGGCCGACGCCGAGCTCGGCGAAGGCGCGCTGCAGGGCGCCGCCGTCCATGTCGAAGTAGCTGCCGCCCTCGGCGTGCGGGTTGACCGAGCCGCCGGTGGGGAGCGTGCCGACGGCCCAGTACTCGGAGCGCGCCACGAAGCGGCTGCCGAGGATGCCGGGGGTGGTGTCGGTGCTGCGGGGGCCGGTTCCGTCGTTGCTCTGAGGGTCGGCCGCTTCGAGGATGACGGCGGCGCCCGCGTCGCTCATCGTGTAGCCCGCGAAGGAGCGGAGGAACTGCGCCTGGCTGTCGAGCCGCCAGCGCACGGCGTGCGAGGGCTGCTCGCCGCTCGCGATGAGCACCCGGCGGTACTGCCCGGTCGCGATGAGGGCCTCGGCCACCTGCATCGCGTTGAGCACGCTGTTGCAGGCGTTCTTGACGTCGAACACAGGGCAGTCGAGGCCGAGCTTCGCCGACACGATGTGGCTCGTGGCGGGCTCGATGAGGTCCTGGCTCGCGGAGGCGAAGATCAGGAGGTCGATCGGCCCGGGTGAGCGCTCGAGCACCGTGCGGGCGGCCGCCGCGGCGAGGTCGGAGGTCTGCCAGCCGTCGGGCCGCAGGTGCACCCGCTCGACCCCCGTGAGCCGGCCGATCAGCCCGGTCGCGAGGTGCAGGCCGGGGTTCTCCCGGCGGAGGCGCTCCTCGGTCTCGGCGGTGGAGCGCGTCTCATCAGGGAGGTGGCTCGCCACGGCGGCGATCCGGGCGCGCCTCACGAGGTGGCCCCGCCGGCTCCGTAGTCCCGGGCGGCTCGACCGCTCCCGCCGGCTCGGTCGCTCGGGGCGGCGCCGTCACTCGGGGCGGCCACGTCGCTCCTGCCGGCTCCGTCGCTCCCGCCGGCACC
>NZ_JAHFUY010000138.1 GCF_023264895.1 Herbiconiux sp.
GGGCGGTGGCGGCGCGGCAGGAGGCGGGTGCGGCGCTCGCCGTGCTCGCGGCTGGTGCCGCACTCGAGGCGCTCGCCGCCGGTGCCGCGATCAGCAGCCCCGCGACCACGGCCCCTCCGGCCACCCCCGCCATCACCCGTCGCATCGGAAGCAGGCGCACAGACATCATCGTTCCCCCCAGTGGATGTGAGGAGACTCTAGCGAGGGCGCAGAACCTCCGTCTCGCCCGTCCCCGCCGTTCCGCGCATCGGGCCCTGAAGACACGAAGAAGTCCGTGCCTCCCGGCGAAATGTAATCGATGCTACATTTCTTGACGTGACCACTGAATCGACATCCTGGACCATGTTCCTCCCGCAGCTCCCGAAGGAGCCGTCGAAGCATCGGGTGGCGGTGTGGCGGGAGCTGCGCCGCGTCGGGGCCGTGCCCGTGGCATCCGGAGCCTGGATCGTGCCGGCTCTGCCCGCCTTCACGGAGGCGCTCGATCGCGCCGGCGAACTCGTGCAGAACGCCGGCGGCACCTTCGCGGTGCTCGACGTCGCGCCGCGGGCGGCCTCGTCGGAGCAGTTCCTGCGCGACGTCTTCGTGCGCACCCGGCTCGACGAATGGGCTGAGTTCGAGGCCGACTGCTGCAAGTTCGAAGCCGAGATCGCCCGCGAGATCGCGAAGAAGAAGTTCACCTTCGGGGAGCTCGAGGAGGAGGAGCAGAGCCTCGACCGGCTCCGCCGCTGGTACCGCGACCTCAAGAAGCGCGACGCCTTCGAGCTGCCGGAGGCCGAGGCGGCCGATGCCCGGCTGCAGAACTGCGTGACCGTGCTCGACGACTTCGCCGAGCAGGTCTACGCCGCGATGCGGAGCGCCGCGCCCGCCATCGACCTCGAGTGAGCGATGACACGACACGGGAGAGCAGCGACGGTGACGACCTGGCCGACCGTTCCCGCTGACCCGCCTCAGTCGACCGGAAGAGGTGGGCGCGCGGCCGGGTCGCGCGCGATGTCGGCGATGCGCTCGGTCGCGGCCCAGGTGGCGAGCAGGCGCAGGCCCTCCTCGGAGGGGCTGCCGGGCGCCGCGGTGTAGACGGTGAGCGTGTGGCCGGGGTCGTCCTCGAGCTCCATCACGTGATAGGTCAGCTCGAGCAGGCCCACCACCGGATGCCGGAACTGCTTCGCGCCCGAGTAGTGCCGGCGCACGTCGTGGGCTCCCCAGCGCGTGCGGAACTCCTCGCTCCGCACCGAGAGCTCGCCGATGAGGTCGCTCAGCTCCTTGTCGAAGGGGGTGCGGCCGGCATCGCGGCGGAGGATCTGCACGTTCACGTTCGCCGCGCGTTCCCAGTCGGGGTAGAAGTCGCGGGCGCGTGGGTCGAGGAAGATGAACCGGGAGTGGTTGGCGGGCCGCGCGCTCGAGCGGAACATCTCGGAGTAGAGCGCGAACGCCAGGTCGTTGGCGGCGACGAGATCCATGCGGTTGTTGCCCACGAAGGCCGCAGCGCCGGTGATGGAGTCGAGCAGGTGCTGGGTCGCCGGCCGGAGCGATGGCGGCTGGGCTCTGGGGGTGCGCGCCCGCGTTCCGGCGTTCGCCGTGCGGGCGAGGTCGTGCAGGTGATCCCGCTCGGCACGGTCGAGCGAGAGAGCGCGTGACACGGCCTCGAGCACGCTTTCCGAGACGCCCGTGAGGTTGCCGCGCTCGATGCGGGTGTAGTAGTCCACGCTGAGGCCGGCGAGCCGGGAGACCTCGTCTCGGCGAAGCCCCGGAACCCGTCGCCGGCCACTCGTGGGCTCGACCCCGGCCTGCTCGGGGCTGAGCCGTGCCCGCCGCGAGATCAGGAACTCGCGGACCTCGGTGCGATTGTCCATGCCTCCACGGTAGAGCCGGGAGCGCCGGAAAGGGAGGTTCTGCTGTGACCCATCTGGACGGCCCCCTCGCTAGGCGCGCGCACGACGCGTTCACTGGATCCGTGCCCGGTTCGCGGGCACCCCACCCGAGGAGCACGAGATGAGCGAGACCGCATCCGGCCGCGCGCTGACCCGAGCGGCCGCCGTGCTGCTGACAGCCTCCCTGCTGGGGGTCGCCGGATGCGCGGCCGACCCGGCACCGACGGCTCCGGCCCCGACGACGCGACCCACGGCATCCGCGAGCCCGGCGGCCCCGGCGGCCCCGGCCACCCCCTCGACCCCGGTGGCCGCGCCGACCGCCGCCCCCGCGCCCGAGACCCAGGAGCCCCCCGTGACCACCGACATCACCATCCGGATCACCGTGAACGGCACGACCGTGGACGGCGTGCTGCAGAGCAGCGCAGCATCCGCGTCGCTCCTGGCGCAGCTGCCGCTCGAGCTCTCGTTCGAGGACTTCGGCGGCCAGGAGAAGATCGCCCGCCTCCCCGAGCCGCTCGTGCTCGACGGCCTGCCGACCGGCGGCGGCGCCGAGCCGGGCACCATCGGCTACTACGCTCCCGACCAGGCGCTCGTGCTCTACTACGAGGCGGTCGGCCACTACGAGGGGATCATCCCCCTCGGGCACTTCGACGAGGTCGAGGCCGTGCGCGAAGCCCCCGCGTTCGTGGGAGCAGTGACCGCCGGAGCACCCCTGGTCGGCGGTGCCGAATGAGCACCCGCACCGCGAGCATCCCCCTGCCGGGCGCCATCCGTGAGCACCGCCTGCCCGTGGTGGCCCTGGGCGCGCTCGCCCTCATCGGCTTCGTCCTCATCGCCCTCGAGACCATGCCCGCGGGCCTCCTGCCCGACATCGCCTCGGGCATGGGGACGAGCGAGAACACGGTCGGACTGTTCATCAGCGCCTACGCCCTCGGCACGGTGGTGGTGACCGTGCCCGCCATCTCGCTCACCAGGGGGTTCCGGCGGAAGCCTCTGCTGCTGGTCGGCGTGGCGGGACTCGTGCTCGCGAACACCGTCACCGCGGTGTCGCCCGACGTCACCCTGTCGCTCGCCTCCCGGTTCGTCGCCGGATCGTTCTCGGGCGTCATCTGGGGGATGCTCGCGAACTACGCCATCCGCATCAGCCCGCCCGCGCGCTCCGGGCTGGCGCTGTCGATCATGTCGACGGGCGCACCCCTCGGCTTCGCCATCGGCACCCCGCTCGGCGCTCTCCTCGGCGGCCTCACCGACTGGCGCTGGTCGTTCGCCGGGTTGAGCCTCCTCGCGCTCCTCGTGGGTCTCGTCATCCTGGCCTGCGTGCCCGACGCCCCGGGGCTGCCCCCGACCGGCCGCCTTCCGCTGGGGCGTGTGCTCGGCCTCCGCGGGGTGCCGATCGTGCTCGTGGTGATCGTGGTCTGGATGCTCGCCCACAGCATCATCTACACCTTCATCGCCCCCTACATGCGGACGACGGGCACGGGGATCACCCCGGACCTGATGCTCCTCGTCTACGGCGTCGCCTCGCTCGGCGGGGTGGCTCTGGTCGGAGTGCTGCTCGACCGGCACCCGCGGGCGCTGCTGCACCTCTCGGCGGCGACCTTCACTGCCGCGGGGGTGGTGCTGCTCGTGGGGCATGCGTCGGCAGCGGCGATCCTCGCCGCGGCCGTGCTGTGGGGCGTGAGCTTCGGGGGCGCGTCTCCTCAGCTGCAGCATGCGCTCACCCGGGTGGGCGGCGACGACGCCGACATCGCCAACTCGTTCCTGCCGGTGGCCTTCAACCTCGCCATCTTCGGCGCCGGGATCCTGGGCGGCCTGCTGCTGACGGCCGGAGGCGGCCTCAACCTGCCCGCCGCCATGGCCGCGCTCGGGGCGGGTGCGCTCGGGCTCACCCTGCAGGGGCGCCGCTCGGCGTTCACCCCTGTCGGCATCGATCGGCCGTGAGCGTCATCGAGGCGGCCGGGTCCGCCGATGCGGCGCTCGCTGCGCGGGCCGCACGTCATGTGGGCGATGCCATCGCGCGGTCCCACGAGGGGTCGCTCCGCGAGGCGGGTGCCGGGTCGCCCCAGGGGCAGTGGATCAGGGCGCGGCTGAGTCACGAGCTCGAGGCCGCTCGGGCCGGCCTCCGCCGCGTGCTGGACGACGACCTCGCCCTGGACGACGCCGCGGTGCTCGCCGAGGCCCTTCAGCTCTGCCGGATCTGGCGAGGGCTGGACATCGAGTTCGCGGTGAGCGAGAGCACGGTGGTGCGCGAGCTCGCCGCCCGCCACGGCATCTCGCCGTGAGCACGGGCACCACGGTGGCTCGGTGATGCTGGAGTCGGGCGGCTACGGCGTGATGGGGGAGGCGACGACGCGGGCGGCGGCGCGGGGGTCGCCCGACACTGTGAGGCCCGGTGCCTCCAGGGCGACGCGCTTCCAGAGTGCGAGCAGCACAGTCGGGGCCGCGCCCGTCAGCACCGCCGAGGGGGTGCCCACGGTGCCGAGCCGCACGGGCTCCCTGCCCGGCGTGCGGATCTCGAGCGACTCCGTGAGCGACTCGACCCGCTTGAGGCGCACCTGCCGGGGGTAGAACATCCGCGCGATCTCGTCGATGCCGTCGGCCGCCGTGTCGTCGTCGAGCGCCTCGGCCGTCGACTTGTCGCGCGGCACGCCCTGCGACTCGAGCGCGTCCCAGAGGTGCAGCGACGTCTCGTGGTGCTGGCGGCGCACCCAGAAGGCGGCCGTCGCGGGAGGCGCCATCGTCCAGGCCTCCGCGTTCCAGTCGTCGGCGGCGTCGATCGCGCGGAGGGCACCCAGGAGGGCGTCGGCTCCCGCGTCGAAGAACGCGAGCACCTCGTCCCGGCCGCGAGCGCCGGTGTGCTCCGGTCTGAACTCGCGGTGCTCGACGAGTCCGGCATGCGCGAAGCCGTAGACCGACCCGACGTGGATGCCGAGGTCGGCGAGCGACCACCCGGGACAGCCGGCCACCGGTGCGGCCAGCTCACCGTGGGCGAGCACCTCGCGCAAGCGGGCGATGCCGAGCTCGAGGCCCTCGAGATGTCGACGTGGGTCCACGACCGGGCGGGGCATCACTCGTCTCCGAGCTGAGCCGACGGGTGGCTGAGCGAGGCGCAGTCCAGTAGCTCCGCCTCGTACTCCTCCTCGTGCACCCGGAACCGCTCCGCAGGGGCGGTGAGCGACAGCGCCGCCCGCACCCGGCCGTCGAGCCAGACCGGGGCGCTGATCGACCGCACGCCGAGGCGCAGCTCCTCGCGGTCGTGGGCCACACCCGTCGTGCGGATGCGGTCGAGCTCCGCGTCGAGCTCGGCGCGGCTCGTGACCGTGTTCGGGGTGAGGGGCGTGTACTCGTAGCCCGAGAGGGCCCAGTCGCGGAGGTCGGCATCGGCGTGCGCGAGCATCACCCTCGCGCCCACCCGGGCGTGGATGTCGTCGGAGTAGCCGACCTCGAGCCCGGCCACCCGCACCGCGTGCTCGCCCTCCACCACCGCGATCACCCGGATGCGGTCACCCCGCCAGGCGGTCAGGTAGCACGACTCGCCCGTCCGGCGGGCGAGGTCGCCGAGGGCGGCCCGCAGCTCGGCGGGGGGCCGCAGCTGCCGGGCGACGCCCTCGCCGATGCGCTCGCAGCCGCTGCCGAGGCCGTAGCGGCGGGCCGAGTCCTTCCGCAGCAGTCCCTCCTGCACGAGCGTGCTCAGAAGGTGGTGCGCCGTGGGCATCGAGAGCTCGAACCGGGCGGCGATCTCGGTCGCCTGCACCCCTGGGCTGTCGGCCACGAACAGCAGGATGCGGGCGGCCCGCTCCACGGACTGGATCGTCGTCACCATGAAAGAAGCTCCTTGACACTCGGGCCCGTTGTTCTATCATCTCGGCAGATGGTCGAAGTGGCTTTCATTATATGCAAACAGCCACATCAACGAAGGAGTTGATCACGATGACAGGCGAACGCGAATCGATCACCACGGTCATGGCGAACGGGGGGCGACCCCCCGGCAGCCGCCGCGAGATCAAGATCATCGACACCACGCTGCGCGACGCGCACCAGAGCCTCTGGGCCACGCGGATGCGCACCGAGCACATCGTGCAGATGGCCCCCGACTTCGACAAGGTCGGCTTCGAGCAGGTCGACCTCGTCGCCCCCATCCAGTTCGACGTGGCCGTGCGCTACCTCAAGGAGGATCCGTGGGAGCGGGTGCGGCTCGCCCACCAGCACGCCCCGAACTCCACCTTCCGGGCCCTCATCCGCTCGAAGAACATCGCGGCCTTCGACTTCCTCGCCGACGACGTGATCGAGGCCTGGGTGGAGAGCCTCTACAAGAACGGTTTCCGCATCATCGGCTCGTTCGACGGGCTCAACGACGTCGACAACATCGCTCCCGGCCTCATCCGCGCCAAGGAGCTCGGTGCCTCGACCTTCGGCGCCGTCTCGTTCTGCGAGAGCCCCGTGCACACCGACGAGCTCTTCGTGGCGAAGGCCATCGAGCTCATCGAGAAGGCCGACGTCGACGCCATCATGCTGAAGGACGCGGGCGGCCTGCTGACCCCCGACCGCATCCGCACCCTCGTGCCCGCCTTGAAGGCCGTCATCGGCGACCGGCCGCTCGAGATCCACAGCCACTGCCTCACCGGGCTCGCCCCGCTGGTGTACCTCGAGGCCGTCGAGCTCGGTGCCGATGCCCTGCACACCTCGATCGCCCCGATGGCGAACGGCGCGGCCCAGCCCTCCACGCAGGACATCGTGAGCGATCTGCGCGCGCTCGGCTACGTCGTCAACGTCGACGACGAGCGGATCGAGACCATCAGCCGCCAGCTCATCGACATCGCCGAGGCGGAGGGCAAGCCCGTGGGCCACCCGGTCGCCTACAACGGCCTGCACTTCATGCACCAGCTGCCCGGCGGCATGCTCTCGAACTTCCACTCGCAGCTCGCCACGGCCGGGCTCTCTCACCGCTTCACCGAGCTCCTCTACGAGGTCGCCCGGGTGCGCGAGGAGCTCGCCTTCCCGATCATGATCACGCCCTTCGCCCAGTTCGTGGGCACCCAGGCCGTGATGAACGTCATCTCGGGCGAGCGCTACAAGCTCGTGCCCAACGAGATCAAGAAGTACGCCCTCGGCTACTACGGCGAACTGCTCGGGCCGATCGACCCGGAGGTGCTCGAGAAGATCATCGCGAACGGATCCTCCACGATCGAGCTCGTGCCGGCCCCGATCGAGCCGATGCTGCCGGATCTCCGGCGCCGCTTCCCCGACGAGGGTATCGACCTGCTGCTGCTCCGCGCGATGTTCGCCGGCACCCAGGTCGACGAGATGATCCGCACGGTCAAGGCCGGCGGCAACCCCGACGAGGTCTACGGTCCCATCCTCGGCCTCGTCAAATCGCTCTACGAGAAGAGCTCGGCCGGCCGGCAGTCGCTGACCGTCGGCGACCTGCACATCAGCATCACAAAAGGAGACAGTGAACATGCCGCTTGACCAGCCCGACATCAAAGAACTCCGAGCCCTCGTCGACTGGTTCAACCTCACCGACGACGTGCGCGAACTCTCGATCAAGTTCGGCGACGTCGAGCTGTTCGTGTCGCGCGATCCGCAGGCCCCGGCCGCTGCGGCGGCGCCGGCGGCTCCGGTG
>NZ_JAHFUY010000049.1 GCF_023264895.1 Herbiconiux sp.
GCCCACCCCGCTGCCCGCCTCCACCTGGGCGGCCTCCGCCGTGCCCGCCGCCGGGCAGGTGCTGCTGGAGGGCGACCCCGACCGCATCGACTACGCCGTCGACATCGCCTGGGCCCCACCGGCCGGCACCGCAGCTGAGGCGGCCGTGGTCGGCTACCGGGTGGAGCTCTTCTCCGGCCGGGTCGTCACGAACGCGAGCAACCTCATCGCCCGCGTCGAGGTCCCCGCGGGCACCACCCGCCACCGCGTCGAGGGCGTCGCGTTCGGCGCCTCCTCGGTGACCGCCCGCATCACGCTGCTCGACGGCGCACGCGCCCTCCCCGATCCGCTCGTCAGCGAACCGCTCGCCCTCCCCTCCGCAAGCGTCGGCGTGCTCGGCACGGCCCGCGCGGGCGTGCCCGTGCTGTCGGCCCCCACCGCTCGCGGCTTCACCGCCGAGTGGGCCGCCGCCTCGACCGAGAGCGCCCCGGCCCCCGCCGGCTACCTGCTCCGCGTGCTCGAGCGACGTCACGACCTCGCCGCACCCAACGCCAACTCCTACATCGCCCAGACCTTCGACGTCGGATCGGCCACGCGAGCCGTCATCGACGACCTCCAGGGGTCGAGCCGCTACCTCGCCGCCGTCGTCGCCTACGACGTCGTCGACGGCCAGAAGCGCTTCCGCCCCTCCTCCTTCGTGAGCGCGGTGCCCGGCTGGACCACCGAGTACCCGGCGGAGACCTCCGGCACCCGCGCTCCGCTCACGGAGTGGAGCGCGCCCCCCGCCGCCCCCGCGGCCGAGACGGCCCGCACCCTCACCTGGCAGGGCGCCCACACCACCGGCCGGTTCACCGGCGGATCGCCGATCACCGGCTACCGGGTCGAACTGCACCAGGCAGGGCGCGGTCTCGTGCAGAGCGCCGTCGTCGCCCCGGGCGGCGACGCAGGGCCGTCGGCACGGTTCGCCGGCCTCAGCCCGGAGGCCGTCTACTCCGTGCGCGTCGCGGCCGTCAACGCCGTCGGCACGGGCGAGCTCTCCGACTACAGCCCCGCCGTGGCCCTGCCGGCCGGATCCCCCGCCGGCAGCCGCCCGCCCTCCTACGCCGATCGGGCCGCTCTCGACGCGGCCGTGGCGCAGGGATCCGTCGCCGACGCCACGCCCGCCGCCGGCTACACCGCGGAGCAGGGCGAGGACGTCGTCGTCACCGTCCCGTGGACCTCCTCGCAGGCGGGCGAGGCCTGGTGGTACGGTTCCGCGACCTTCGCAGCATCCGTGTCGACAGCGACCGGCACCGGCAGCGGCAGCGGCAGCACCGTCTCGCTGCCCACCGCCGGCCTCGCCCCCGGCGTGCACCGCGTGCTCTTCGTCACCGACGCCGAGCTCGACGGCGACCCGGCGCCCCCCGGCGGCGCCGCCACGGCGGTCTCGGTCACCATCACCCCCGTCGTCGCCGAGAAGATCACGCTCGACAATGCGGTGCTCCGCTGGGGCCTGAACGACGAGGCGAACAATGGCGCCTACTTCGGCGGCTGCAACTACCTCTCCGCCGGGCGCACACCCGATCCGGGCGGCTCGGTCATCTTCACCGAGGCGCAGTACTCCTCGAAGGCCGGCAACGTCACCATCGAGAAGCCAGATGCCTCGGGCCGCTTCGTCGAGGCGAGCTTCGCCACGCGCTGCCTCGACCGCAACGGCGAGACCCTCACCTCCGGCACGAGCTCGCCCTACGGCGGCAACCAGTTCGTGATGTCGGGCGGCACCGGGGAGGTCGATCGCGCCACGGGCAGCGCGACGCTCCGCTGGCAGGGCGACGTGACGGTGGCCTACTACGGCGGCATGACCTTCTGGTACCTCTCGAACCCCGTGCTCACCGTGGAGAACGGCGTGGGCACCCTCACCGCCACCACCGGCGGCTTCGGCACCGACATGGACGACCTCACCAAGTGGCAGCCGCTGCCCGAGCGCTCGGTCACCCTCGCGACCTTCTCGGGCGTGCAGGTGGGAGCAGACGGCTTCACGGTGAGCCCGGACTATCGCGGCGTGCGGGCCGCCCTCCCGGCGGGCCAGACCCCGCAGACGACCTCGGGGCCCGACTGGGGATCGTTCCCGCAGAGCTTCGTGGAGTTCCAGATGGAGACCGGCCAGGCCGCCTACTGGTACTCCAGCGGCGGCATCGCCGACGGCGCGAAGCCCGCGACGCCGGTGGTCGTCGGCTACGACGCGTCGACCTTCGTGCCGCCCACCTCCGAGGCGCCGGTCGCGGAGAAGGCGAGCCCGCGCACGCCGGTGGCGCTGCTGCCTCCGATGCGCACGCCGCTGGCTCCGCTGGCCGCCACGACCGCCCTCGCCGCGGCCGGCGCGGGCGCGGACTCCGTCGCAGTGTCCTCCTCCGTGGTGATCGTGGAGCAGTCGGGCCTGCTCGGCGGGCTCAGCCCGACGGAGCAGCTGCTCGTCCTGGCCCTGCTCGCCGTGCTCGGACTCGTGATCCTGATCGCCGGGGTGGGCGGCGGCCTCGTCGTGCTGGGACGGACGCGGTAGAAGACTGATTAGGCAAGCCTGCCCTTATTAAGGCTAGGCTTACCTCATTCCTGTCAATCTCCCGTGGTCCGGCACGTCTCCGGGCTGCTTCTCAGACTCGGAGCACCAGTGCACAGTTCACCCAGCAGAGGGCGCGCAGCCGCCGCCCTCGCGACCGGCCTGACCGCCGCCGTCGCGTTCTCGGCCCTCACCGCCCTCCCGGCGTCGGCCGCCACCTCCCCCGCCGAGACGGAGCCCCTCGCGGCCGTCACCACCGGCACCGTCTCGGACGCCGTCTTCCAGTGGGGCATCAACAACGAGAGCAACAACAGCGCCTTCTTCGGCTTCAACTACCTGAGCGCGGGCAAGATCGCCAAGACCTCCGGCGACGACCAGCTCACCGAAGCGGAGTGGAAGGCGACCGACGGCGCCGTCACCATCCAGAAGAAGCAGGCCGACGGCAGCTACGCCACCTCCACCTGGGCCGGCCTCCGCACGACGGCCGCGGGCGGCTCGCTCGGCGCGCCGGGATCGCCGAACTACAGCGACAACCGCGTCTCCATCACCGGCGGCACCGGCACCGTCGACGCCGACGACGACAACGCCGAGATCACCTGGGACGGCGACTTCACGGTGGCCTTCTACAACGGCTTCACCCAGTTCTCGGCGACCGACCCGCACCTCTCGGTGGAGAACGGCGTCGGCACCGTGACGGCCACCCTCAGCGGCTACGGCACGAGCATGGCCGATCCGACCCAGTTCGCGGTGCTTCCCGACGCCGAGGTCGTGCTCGCGAACCTCGGCAGCGTCGACGTGACCGAGACCGGCTTCACCGTCACCCCCGACTACCTCGGCGTCACCGCGCCGAGCCGCGAGGGCTCGACCCCGCAGAAGACGACCGACGGCGCGACCTTCGGCTCGTTCCCCGAGTCGTTCGTGAACTACCAGTTCGACACCGGCCAGTCCTCGTACTGGTACTCCAGCGGCCTCAACGACGCCGGCAAGCCCGCCCTGCCCTTCACCACGGGTTACACGGTCCAGGCCCCCGTCGCGACCCCCCAGGTCTCGGTCTCGAAGACCGAGGGCCTGAACCCCGACACCGACGTGGTCACCGTCACGGGCACCGGCTTCTCGCCGAACGCTCCGGCGACCTCCGGCACGCGCCCGCCGCTCGCCGGCAAGTTCGGCGGCGCGTACGTCGCCTTCGGCAGCTTCGCGGATGTCTGGAAGCCGTCAGAAGGCGCACCCCGCGGGTCGCGCACCACGGCCGACACCAAGTGGGTCCTCGAGGCCGCCGACGTCGCGACTGTCGGCGGTGCCGCTGCAGGCGCGGTCGCCATCAACGCGGACGGCTCGTTCCAGGTGGACATCACCGTGAAGAAGGACTTCGCAGGAGCCCTCGCGGACGGCAACTACGGCATCTACACCTACCCGGGCAGCGGGGCCGTCTACGCCCCCTTCGAGACCTACACCCCGATCTCGTTCGGCGCGGCCGTCCCCACCCGCATCGAGGGCGCCGACCGCTACGAGGTGGCCGTGAAGATCGCCCAGCAGTCGCACCCCACGACCTCCGACGTGGTCTACCTCGCCAACGGCACCACCTTCACCGACGCCCTGAGCGCCGCCCCCGCCGCGGCCAGCGACAGCGCCCCGCTGCTGCTGACCACGAGCGACACGCTGCTCCCCGTGGTGAAGGCCGAGCTCGAGCGCCTGAAGCCGAAGACCGTCGTGGTCGTCGGCGGACCGAAGTCGATCCAGCCGGCCGTGTTCGACCAGATCGACGCCATCGCCACCGAGGAGGCCGTGCGCATCGACGGCGCCGACCGCTACGCGGTCTCGCAGTCGGTCGCCGACTACGCCTTCGGCGAGGGCGCGACCACCGCCTACGTGGCCACCGGAACGAACTTCCCGGACGCCCTCTCGGCGAGCGCCGCCGCGGGCTCGAACGGCTACCCCGTCGTGCTCGTCTACGGCAAGGCCAGCATCGCGGATGCCGCCACGAAGACGCTGCTCACCGACCTCGGTGTGGAGAAGGTCAAGATCGCCGGTGGGCCCGCCTCGGTCTCGGCCGGCATCGCGACCTCGCTCGGGAGCGTCGCCCCGGTCACCCGCCTCTCGGGCGCCGACCGCTACCAGGCGTCGATCGCGATCAACCGCGATGCGTTCACCGCGGCCGACGACGTGTTCATCGCCACCGGCCTGAAGTTCCCGGATGCCCTCGCGGGCGCCGTGCTCGCCGCGTCGAAGGATGCGCCGCTCTACGTGGTCCCGGCCGGTTGCGTGCCGACCGGCGTCATCCAGGACATCGGCACGTTCGCTCCGAACCGGGTCACCCTGCTGGGCGGCACCGCCTCACTGAGCCCCGCCGTGCAGTCGCTCACCGCCTGCGCGTTCTGAGCAACCTGAGCGCCTAGCGCGCGTCCCCCACGGGCGCGCCGGGCTGGAAGCCGTCGACTTGACACAAGAAGTGCCAAGTCGACGGCTTTCGGCGCATCTACTGTCACGTCAACGAAGTGGAAGCAGAAACCGATCATGAACTCACTCCGCCCGGACCACTCCCACGCCCAGGTGATGCTCGCCGGCGACACGACCGACCTCGCGGCCATCCGCCGGATCCTCGCCGAGCTCCCCGACGACGCCTACGGTCAGGTGTACCTCGAGATCGTCTCGCCCATCCAGATCCGCCCGGTCCCCCGTCCCGACGGCGTCGCCCTCACCTGGCTCCGCCGCGACCTCGTGCCGCACGGTCTGCTGGAGATCGCCCCGCGCGGCGAGCTCATCCGGAGCGCGGTCATCGCCTGGGTCAGCGAGTGGATGCCCGAGACGACCGACGGTCGCGACGACGTGTACCTCTGGGTGGGCTGCACCGCCAGCCCGCGGGTGGGCACGCTCTACCGCGAACTCGCCTCCCGACTCTCCGCCGACGGCCCCGAGGACTGAGCCGCCTAGCCCCTCACCGACCGCATCGACGCCCCCGCCCGCGACGCGAACGCGGCCGCGGTGTCGGCGATCGTCTGCTGCATGACCTCCACGGCACTCGTCGCCGCCACGTCCCGCGGCCGCGCGAGCGAGATCGACCTCGTGAGCACGGGCCCCTCGAGCCGCACCGACCGCAGCCCCGGCCGGTCGATCAGCACCATCGCCGGCACGATCGCCACACCGAGCCCGCGCTCCACGAACCGCAGCACGGCATCCATCTCAGCCCCCTCGAGCACCACCTCGGGCTCGAGCCCCGCGGCGGCGAAGGCCGCGTCGGTCGCGCTCCGCAGGTCGTAGCTCGAGCTGAACACGATCTGCGGCAGCCGGGCCACCTCCCGCAGCCGGATGCTCGCACCCGGCGCCACTGCCGGCGCGGCCGCCGACGAGATCACCACGAGCTCCTCCTCGAGCAGCGGCGTCACCCGGAAGCGCTCGGCCGATCCCGCCTCGGAGGTGGTGATGAGCGCGAGGTCGAGCTCACCGCTCTCGAGCTGGTCGAGCAGCCGGCGGGAGCCGTGCTCGGAGAGGTGCAGCTCGATGCCCGGATGCTCCGCGTGGAACGCGCTCAGCACCTCGGCCACGAGACTGATGCACAGCGTCGGCGTGGCACCGAGCCGCACCCGGCCGCGCTCGAGACCGGCGAGCTCGGCGAGCTCACGCCGCACCGACTCCGCGTCGGCGAGCATGCGCCGGGCGAGCGGCAGCAGCGACTCCCCCGCCGTGGTGAGCGTGCTGCCCCCTCGTGCGCGATGGAAGAGCTCCGCACCCAGATCCTGCTCGAGCGACGCGATCTGCCGGCTGAGCGACGGCTGCGCGAGGTGCAGCTGCTCGGCCGCCTGGGTGAAGTGGCCGAGGCGCGCGACCTCCACGAAGCTGCGGAGCTGCTCGAGATTCATTCCCATAGCCTAAGCGCATCGTAGCCAGCAGGTATATGCATTGGAGTAATCCCGCAGCCAGGCATAGCGTCGAAGCATGACTTCCTCCGAACGACAGATCTCCACCACGGTCCTCGTGATCGGCACCGGCGGATCGGGCCTGCGCGCAGCCATCGAGCTCGCCGAGGCCGGGGTCGACGTGCTGGCCCTCGGCAAGCGCGCCAAGAGCGACGCCCACACCTCGCTCGCCGCCGGCGGCATCAACGCCGCCCTCTCGACGATGGATCCCGACGACAGCTGGCAGCAGCACGCCGCCGACACCCTCAAGGAGAGCTACCTGCTCGCCAACCCCCACACGGTGCAGATCGTGACCGCGGGTGCGGCCCGCGGCATCCAGGACCTCGAGCGCTACGGCATGCCCTTCGCCCGCGAGGAGGACGGCCGCATCTCGCAGCGTTTCTTCGGCGCCCACACCTACCGCCGCACCGCTTTCGCGGGCGACTACACGGGGCTCGAGATCCAGCGCACGCTCGTCAACCGCGCCGCCCAGCTCGAGATCCCGATCCTCGACACCGTCTACGTCACGCGCATCCTCGTGAACGACGACGGTGCGGTCTTCGGCGCCTACGGCTTCGACCTCGAGGACGGCACGCGCTACCTCATCCACGCCGACGCCGTCATCCTGGCCGCCGGCGGCCACAACCGCATCTGGCGCCGCACCTCCTCGCGTCGCGACGAGAACACGGGCGACTCGTTCCGCCTGGCCGTCGAGGCCGGCGGGCGCCTGCGCGACCCCGAGCTGGTGCAGTTCCACCCCTCCGGCATCATCGAGCCCGAGAACGCGGCCGGCACCCTCATCTCCGAGGCGGCGCGCGGCGAGGGCGGCATCCTGCGCAACGGCCTCGGCGAGCGCTTCATGGAGCGCTACGACCCCGAGCGCATGGAGCTGTCGACCCGCGACCGGGTGGCCCTCGCGGCCTACACCGAGATCAAAGAGGGCCGCGGCACCCCCAACGGCGGCGTGTGGCTCGACGTCTCGCACCTGCCGCGCGAGACGATCATGACCCGCCTGCCGCGCGTCTACCAGACGATGCTCGAACTGCAGATGCTCGACATCACGAAGGAGCCGATCGAGATCGCACCCACCGCGCACTACTCCATGGGCGGCGTGTGGGTGCGGCCGGAGGACCACGGCACCGACGTGCCGGGCCTCTACGCCATCGGCGAGGCCTCGTCGGGCCTGCACGGCGCGAACCGGCTGGGCGGCAACTCGCTCATCGAGCTGCTCGTGTTCGGCCGGATCGTGGGGCAGGCCGCGGCCTCCTACTCCGCCGCCCTCACGGCGCAGAAGCGCTCCGCCGAAGCGGTCGCCGTGGCGCGCAACGAGATCGCGGCGCTGCTCGCCGCCGACGGCGAGGAGAACGTGCGAGCGCTGCAGCGCGCCATCCGCAACACCATGACCGAGCACGCCGGTGTCGTGCGCTCCGAGGAGGGCCTCCGGGAGGGCCTCGCCGAGCTCGACGCCATCGAGGCCCGGATCGCGGGCATCGGCGTGCACCCCGACATCGCCGGCTTCCAGGATCTCGCGCACGCCTTCGACCTCAAGTCGGCCGCCCTCGCGGCCCGCGCGACCCTCGAGGCCGCGATCGAGCGGCGAGAGTCGCGCGGCTGCCACAACCGCAGCGACTACCCCGAGCTCGACGAGTCGTTGCAGGTCAACCTCGTCTGGAGCCCGTCCGGCGGCATCACGCGCGAGAGCATCCCGGCGATCCCGGACGACATCGCGGCCCTCATGCGCGACGTCGCCACGGCGGGCAAGCTCCTCGAGTAGTCCGACGGGGTTCCCCGTGCCCGGGCGCTCGAGCGCTCGGGCACGGCTCTAGAGTCGGAGGCGGCGCCGAGCGAGGCGCCTCAGCCACGACTTCGGGGAGTTGTTCCGTGCGATCACGCCTTCTGACCGTGCCGGCCGCCATCGCGCTCGCGGGGCTGCTGCTCGGTGGTTCCGCCGCCTCAGGGGCGGCCGCGACCGAGCTGCCCGCGCCGGCCGGGTCCACCGATCCGGGCGCAGCACCCGCTGATCCCGGCGCCGCACCCACCGATCCGGGCGCCGCCCCCACCGTGCTGTCGCCTCAGCTCGAGGTGCTCGCCGCCACCGCCGCCGCGCCCTCCTCGCCCGAGACCGCCGCAGCTCTCGCGGTGGCCGTCGAGGGCACCGGCAGCCTGCAGGTCGACGAGGCTGAGCGCGTGAGCGTCACCGCCACCTTCGCCGCCGCTCCGGATGCCATACAGCTCGCCGCACTGGCCGGGCTCGGCGAGATCGCCGCGGTCTCACCGGTGCTGCCCCGGGTGACCGTCTGGATCGCGCCCGCCGACCTCGCGTCGCTCGCGGCGGTGCCCGGCGTCACGTCGATCGCCACCGACCTCGCCCCCTCCGTGGGGTCGAGCGGCGTCGTCCTCGCCGCGGTGCCGGCCGGAGCCACGGCCCCCGCAGCCGCGCCCGTGGCGTCGTGCCGCAGCATCCCGGTCGACGTCGACCCGGTGCTGCACTCCGACGAGGCGCGCGCCCGCTTCGGTGTCGACGGCACCGGCGTCACCGTCGGCGTCATCTCGGACTCCTTCGACACCTCCGCGAAACCCGCGACCACGGCGGCGCAGGACGTCGCGCTCGGCGTGCTGCCGGGACCGGGCAACCCCTGCGGGTTCACCGAGCCGGTCGTGGTGCTGAACGACGCCGCGGGAGGCACCGACGAGGGCCGCGCCATGGCCCAGCTGCTGCACGGCGTGGCGCCCGGCGCACGCATCCTCTTCTCCACGGCCGAGCCCAGCGTGAGCGGTTTCGCCGCGAGCATCGTGCAGCTCACGGATGCCGGCGCCGACGTGATCGTCGACGACGTCAACTACACGACCGTGGAGCCGATGTACCAATCGGGCGAGCTCGGCCTCGCCATCGACTACGCCACCGAGCACGGCGTGCTCTACATCTCGGCCGCCGACAACTACAACGAGTACGGCTGGGAGGGCAACCCCTCGGCCGGGCACGCGATCGGCGGCTGGGCGACCGACGCCTTCGTGCCGATGGCCTGCCCCGAGACGGTCGTCGCCGCCGCGGCACCCACGGCCGTCGACTGCCACAACTTCGGCACGGCCGCAGAGCCCGACGCCACCAACGGCATCCTCGCCGAGAACAACGGCCTGGGGGAGTTCTCGATGGTGCTCAACTGGGGCGAGCCCGTGAACGGCGTGACCGCACGCATCCGCCCGGGACTCGTCACGGCCGCCGGCGCCTTCGAGGTGCTCGGCCAGCAGCCCGACAGCACCATCCCGTCCGCCGCGTTCAGCGGCTCGCTCCCGGATGCCGGCCTCTACGGCGTGGTCGTGGTGCGCGAGCTCACCGACCGCGCGGCCATCACCCCCGGCTTCAAGTTCGTGTTCACCGAAGACGAGTCGGGCACCGTGCAGGGTCTCGAGCACTACGTCTCGGGCGAGGGTGTGACGGTCGGACCGAACATCTTCGGGCACACCGCCGACGAGAACGTGCTCTCCATCGGCGCAGCCGACTACCGCACCCCCACGATCGCCGAGGGGTTCTCCTCGGTCGGCCCGGTGAAGCACCTGTTCGGCGCGGTGCAGACCGACGGCAGCCCGTCGCTCCCGCTCCCTGAGCCGGTGACGCGCGCGAAGCCCGAGCTCACCTCACTCGACGCGGCGCAGACGTCGTTCTTCTCGGCTCCCGCCGGGCCCGACGGCGCCTACCGATTCTCCGGCACGTCGGCCGCGTCTCCCAACGCCGCAGGCGTCGCCGCCCTCGCCCTGCAGCACTCACCTCAGTCGAGCGCCGACGAGGTGAAGGCCGCCCTGAAGGGCACCACCTCGGCCATGACGAACCCGTATCTCAACCTCACCGCGGCCGACGTGCACGGAACCGGCCTGCTCGACGCGCTGGCCACCCTCGAGGCGCTCCCGGCAGCACCCGTACCCGCGCCCACCCCGGCCCCGGCCCCATCTCCGGCGCCGGTGCCTGCTGCTCTCGCAGCCACCGGGGTCGAGAGCGTCCAGGCGGTGCACCTGGCCGTCATGGCGACCTCGATCACGGCACTGGGCTCGCTCGCACTCTTCGCCGGCGTGCTGGGGCTGCGCCGTCACCGTCGGCGCGGCTCGCGGGGAATTTAGTTGTTGCTACAAGCGTTGTGACTGGCATGACGACCGCAGCCGACCTTCTCGCCCCCGCCACCACCATGGGGGCGGTCACGCTCCGGGTCGGCGACCTCGACCGCATGGTCGCCTACTACCGCGACGCCGTGGCGCTCGACGTGATCTCGCAGCACGGCGGCGTCGCCGTGCTGGGCCGCGGCGGCGTGCCGTCGATGGTGCTGGAGCACGCGCCCGAGCTGCGCAATCCGGGGCCCCGCGAGGCCGGCCTCTTCCACACCGCCATCGTGTTCGAGACCGAGGAGGCCCTCGCGGCCTCCGTCTACTCCGTCGCCCAGCGCTTCCCGAACTCCTTCACCGGATCCTCCGACCACCTCGTCTCGAAGGCCTTCTACTTCACCGACCCCGAGGGCAACGGCGTCGAGCTCTACTGGGACCGCGACCGCAGCACCTGGAGCTGGACCCACGGGCAGCTCGAGATGTCGACCCTCTACCTCGACCCCAACGCGTTCCTCCAGGAGCACCTCACCGAGGCCGTGCTCGCCGACCCGCGGGTCGGCGGCGCGTCGATCGGGCACGTGCACCTCTCGGTGGGCGACGTGCCGCAGGCGCGCGACTTCTACGTCGACAAGCTCGGCTTCGAGGTCACCACCTCGTTCGGCCCGAGTGCGCTCTTCGTGAGCGCCGGCGGCTACCACCACCACATGGCCATGAACATCTGGAACTCCGCCGGCGCCGGCCGTCGGCAGCCCACCCTCGGGCTCGGCCAGGTCGAGATCGTGCTCCCGGATGCCGAGTCGCTCGGTGCGACCCACGAGCGCCTGCGGCATCACGGCCTGCAGACCCGCGACGACGGCCGCACGGTGACGGTGGCCGACCCGTGGGACAACACGATCCTGCTGCGGCCGGCGGACGCAGCCTCCGCCACCGCCACCCCGGCCGCCTGAGGCTCAGCCGAACCGCTTCGCAGAAGCCGTCTGCTGCGCGAGCCGCCGGAGGCTCAGCAGCAGCGGCTCCACGAGCACGGTGCCCAGGATGACGAACCGGGCCGCCGCCTCCGGCGAATCCGTCGGCACGTCGTCGACCTCGTCGACGGCGACCCCCATCATGGCCCGGCCGTAGCGCTCGAGCACCTCGTCCTCCACGAAGAACCCGCCCGCCTCGAGCCCGAGCAGCGCCTCCTCGAGGGCCGCGACCGAGGCCGGGGCGCAGCGCGAGACGTCCCAGCCCAGGTGGCCGAGCAGCCGCTCGGCCCTCGCGAAGGTCGCCGGCATCCGCTCGGGGGCCGGGGTGACGGCCTGGTGGGCTATGCCGAGCAGGTCGTACTCGGAGGTCGGCGGGTCGGAGATGGCCGTGAGGATGCGGCGCGTGCTCGCGATGCTCTGCCCGGCCGGGCCCACGAGCGCGCGGATGAGCTCGAGCCTCCGAAGGTGCGACTCGTCGTAGTGCGCCTGGTTCGGCGCCGTGAGCACACCCTCGTGCAGCAGCCCCTCACGCTGGTAGTACTTCACCGTCGCCACGGGGAGCCTGGCCCGCTCGGCCAGTTGTGAGATCCGCATCGAATCCTCCTTGACACGGATAGTCTAACTATCCACTATTGGATACTGACACTATCCATTCTGGAGGAGAGACCGATGCCGAAGATCCAACCGAAGCGGATGACGCACGAGCACGACGGCGAGCTCGTCGTCTTCCTGATCGGCATGCGCGTCAACCGGCCCTGGCGGGTCGACCTGTGGTGGCCCGCCTTCATGGCCATGCCGAAGATGCTCCGCGAACTGCTGTCGGATCCTGATTCGGGCCTCAAGGGCGTGCGCTTCACGCTCGGCGCCGGCGGCCCCACCCTCGTGCAGTACTGGACCTCGCTCGAGAAGCTCTACGCCTACGCCTCGGATCGCTCGGCCGAGCACCGGCCGGCCTGGGCGGCCTTCAACCGTCAAGTGCGGAAGGCCCCCGGCGCCGTCGGCATCTGGCACGAGACCTTCGTGACCGAGCGCGCCGAGAGCATGTACGTGGGCATGCCGGTCGAGGGACTCGCGGCGGCCACCCGCTCCATCGAGGTGACGAGCCGCCATGACACCGCCCGCGACCGGGCGCGCGACGGCGCCACCCGCGCGGCCTGACCACGAGGCCTGACTACGACGCGGCCTGACGTGGACGAGGGCCGACTACGACGCGCCCGGCGCCCCGGCCACCACGTCGCGCGCGGCCGCCGCGCCCTCGGGCGTGAAGGTGTAGACGCGACGCCGGCGCAGCTGCGTGTCGGTGTGCTCCTCCCACTCCGAGGCGATCCACCCCTGCCGCTCGAGGCGCTCCAGGATGGGGTAGACGGTGCCGGAGGGTCGCCCCGAGCGCTTCATGATCTCGAGCCCGAACACCGGCCCCGTGCTCTCGAGCAGGATCGACAGCACGTCGACGGTGGGAGCGGTCACCCGCTGCAGCGGTTCCATGCCCCCAATCTAGCCGCGCCGCGCCCGCCCGCCCGGTGCAGACTGGAGGGATGACGCCGCAGCAGGCCCTCGCCGAGATCGCGTTCCGCCTCGAGCGCGAGCTCGCCCCCTCGTTCAAGGTGAAGGCGTTCCGGCGCGCCGCGGGGGTGATCGAGGGCCAGGATGCCGACGAGCTGGAGACGCGGATCGCCGATGGGCGGCTCAAGCGCGCCAAGGGGATCGGCGACTCCACCTACCTCGTCATCCGCCAGGCCGCCGAGGGCGCGGTGCCCGACTACCTGCAGAAGCTCCGTGACCGCGCCGAGCCGGGTTCCGGGCCGGGCGACGAGCAGCAGGGCCTCGCCGCCGCCCTCCGCGGCGACCTGCACACCCACACCGAGTGGTCAGACGGCACCACACCTCTGGCGGCGATGCTCGAGGCGGCCCGCCTCCTCGGCCGCGACTACCTCGCGGTCACCGACCACTCACCGAACCTGACGATCGCCCACGGGCTCACCGCCGAACGCCTCACGGACCAGCTCGACGAGATCGACGCGCTGCGGCGGGCCCGAGCCGACGTGCCCGGCACGCCCCACCTGCTCGCCGGCATCGAGGTCGACATCCTCGAAGACGGCACCCTCGACCAGGAGCCCGCGCTGCTCGACCGCCTCGACGTCGTGGTCGCGAGCGTGCACTCGAAGCTCCGCGCCGATCGCGCCACCATGACGAAGCGCATGCTCTCCGCCATCGAGAACCCGCGCACGAACATCCTCGGCCACTGCACCGGCCGTCTCGTGCAGGGCTCCCGCGGCACCCGGCCGCCCTCCGAGTTCGACGCCGAGGCGGTGTTCGCGGCCTGCGCCGAGCACGGCGTGGCGGTCGAGATCAACTCCCGCCCCGAGCGCCAGGATCCGCCCGACGGCCTGCTCGCCCTGGCCCGCGACGCCGGCTGCCTCTTCTCGATCGACTCCGACGCGCACGCTCCAGGCCACCAGGGCTTCCTCCCCCTGGGCGCCGCCCGGGCCGAGGCCGCGGGCATCCCCGCCGACCGCATCCTCACCACCTGGCCCCTCCCCGACCTCCAGGAGTGGCTCGCCTGACCCCCCTCCCTCCCTTCCTTCCCACGAGTGGGCAGTTTCGGCCCCAAAGTGTCGATCTTGGGGCCGAAAGTGACCACTCGTGGGAGGGGAAGGGAGGGGGAAGGGGTCAGGCCTGGCCGATGCCTACTTCTTCGGGCGCGACGTTCGCGCCGGGGGCCGAGGGCTCGAGGGCTGCGGCGACGCGCTGCGAGAGCGTCACGTCGACGGCCGCCCAGTAGGCCAGTACGCGCTCGCGGAGCTCGGGGATCGTGACCTTCGACACGTGGCCCGCGATGTTCGCGACGAGCCGCGCACGTGCCGCGTCGTCGAGCACCTCGCGCACGAGGGTGCCGGCCTGGCCGAAGTCGTCGTCCTCCGCGTGCAGGGTGGCGGCCGAGCGCACGAGGGCGCCGTCCGACTCCCAGCCCGAGTCGTTGCCGTGGGCCGCGGGCGAGGCCGCCGGTCCGCCGTACGAGTTCGGCGCGTAGACCGGGCGCTGCGGGTCGGCGAAGCCGTGCCGCATCGCGCCGTCCTTCGAGTACGAGTGCACGGGCGAGTGCGGCGCGTTCACCGGCAGCTCGGCGTGGTTGGTGCCCACGCGGTAGCGGTGCGCATCCGCGTAGCTGAAGATGCGGGCGAGCAGCATCTTGTCGGGCGACGCGGCGATGCCGGGCACGAAATTCGACGGCGCGAAGGTGGCCTGCTCGATCTCGGCGAAGTAGTTCGCCGGGTTGCGGTTGAGCGTCATGGTGCCCACCTCGTGCAGCGGGTAGTCGCCGTGCGGCCAGACCTTCGTGAGGTCGAACGGGTTGAAGCGGTAGGTCGCCGCCTCCGCGTAGGGCATGATCTGCACCGAGAGGGTCCACGACGGGAACTCCTCGCGGTCGATCGCCTCGGAGAGGTCGCGGATGTGGAAGTCGGCGTCCTCACCGGCGATCTGGTCGGCCGCGGCCTGCGAGAGGATCTCGATGCCCTGGTTGGTCTTGAAGTGGTACTTCACCCAGAAGCGCTCGCCCGCGGCGTTGATCCACTGGTAGGTGTGCGAACCGAAGCCGTCCATGTGGCGCCAGGATGCCGGCAGGCCGCGGTCGCCCATCAGCCACGTCACCTGGTGGGCCGACTCGGGCGAGAGGGTCCAGAAGTCCCACTGCATGTTGTGGTCGCGGAGGTGCGAACCGGGCAGGCGCTTCTGCGAGCGGATGAAGTCGGGGAACTTGATGCCGTCGCGGATGAAGAATACCGGCGTGTTGTTGCCCACGAGGTCGTAGTTGCCCTCGTCGGTGTAGAACTTCAGCGCGAAGCCGCGGGGGTCGCGCCAGGTGTCGGGCGAGCCCTGCTCGCCGGCCACGGTGGAGAAGCGCGCGAGCATCTCGGTGGTGGCACCGGGCTGGAAGAGCGAGGCCCGGGTGTAGGCCGAGACGTCGCCGGTGGTCTCGAACACGCCGAACGCGCCGCCGCCCTTCGCGTGCACCACGCGCTCCGGCACCCGCTCACGGTTGAACTGGGCGAGCTTCTCGACCAGGTAGTGGTCGTGCAGCACGACGGGGCCGTCGGCGCCGACGCTCTGCGAGTGGTCGTCGCTCGCGACGGGCGCACCCGAGTTGGTGGTGGTGACGGGCACAGGGGTCACGGGGGTGGTGGGGTCGGTCAAGACATCTCCGGTTTCGTATGTTCTGCAGGGGATCCTGCGGCGGACTGCGACTGGCAGGCGGGGCACAGGCCCCAGAAGGTCACTTCGGCCGAGGTGACGGCGAAGCCCCCCGTCGACGAGGGTGCGAGGCAGGGAGCCGCCCCGTGCACGCAGTCGACGTCCTCCACCGCCCCGCATCCGGTGCACACCACGTGGTGGTGGTTGTCGCCGATGCGGCGCTCGTAGAGGGCGGGAGAGCCGGCGGGCTCGATGCGGCGGAGGAGCCCCGCCGCGGTGAGCGCGTTCAGCACGACGTAGGTGGCCTGCAGCGAGAACCCGGGGAGCACCGGCGTGACACGGCGATGCACCGTGTCGGCGTCGGAATGGGGCAGCCCCTCGAGGGCCTCGAGCACGGCCAGTCGCTGACCGGTCACCCGCAGACCCGCATCCCGGATGCGCGCCTCGAGTGATTCGGTCATAGGACGACCGTAGCGGCTAATTATGAACAATTCATAAATAGAGCGCATCCCGCGCGTGTCCACCACCCGATCACCCGAGTCGCAGGACCTCCACGCCCGCCGCCTTGAGCGCCAGAAGACCGAGGCGCTCACGGAGCGACCGCCCGGCGCGTCCCGCCCCGGGGTCGACCGCCATCATGACCTGCGCGAAGATCTCACCGGAGGCGGACGCCACCACCCGCCCGGGCACCACCCGCGCACCGCGCTTCAGGAGCACGCCGATCACGATCGTGCTGTCGCCGATGGCCTCGGGCATCGACTGCAGGGTGCGCCCCAGCTCCACGAGGGCCGAGCGCTTGCGGGCCCGGTTCACCACGATGGCGATGTCGACGGCGCCGGCCGGCCGCGCGGCCCCCGCGTGGGCCCCCACCGCGTGCACACCCTCGGGCGCGAGGGCGACGAGCGAGAGCAGCAGGTCGTCGGCGTTGCCCGCGAAGAGCATCACGAGCCGCTCCCGCCACCGCGAGTAGCGCGGATCGCGCGCGGCTCGCCGCAGCAGCTTCCTCTGACGGGATGTCGGGATGGTCACGGTTCCTGTCCTCACGGGCGGCGTGCACCCAGGCTATCCGTCGGGCCCGAAGGGACGCTGACGCGGAAGAGCCGCCCGGCCCCGGAGGGACGGACGGCTCTTCCGTGGTGTGGTGCGGGTCGGCTAGCCGACGCCGCAGGTGGTGAGGTCCTCGACCGCCACCGTGAGCGAGGCCGGACCGCCGAGCAGCGTCACGCGCGTGGCGCCGAGCTCGAGGATCGCATCGAGGGTCTCCACCGGCACGCAGTCACCACGGGTGGTGAACAGCGGGGCGTCGATACGCGGACCGAACGCCGAACCGGTGAGGGCGTCGGCGAACTTCTGGCCGGTGGCCAGGAGCACGCGGTCGGCCGACTCGAAGAAGTGCGCGTTGATCGAACGCGACGCCTCGTAGCGGTCGGCTCCGCCGAGGCGGACCGTCGTGGCGATCTTCCCGGCGTCCGAGGCGATGCCGGGCGAGACCGATGCCGGTCCGCCGGCGATCACGATCTCCGAGACGTCGAGCTCCTCGAGCAGCAGGGTGGTGGCCTCGTCGAGCTGACCCGCCGTGCCCTTCACCAGGATGACCGGGCCCGCGCCGTCGACAGCGGCTCCCGCCGACAGGGCGTCGGCGAAGGTGCTGCCGGTGGCGAGCACCGCCACGTCGGCTCCGTCGGGGAAGGTGCGCGCCGCGACGTTGCGCGAGGCCTCGTAGCGGTCGGCGCCGCCGATGCGGCTGACCTTTCCGAGAGCGGCGAGCTCGATGACCACGCGGTTGCTCACCGAGCTCGTGCCACCGACGATCACGATGTTCGTCGGGTCGAGGCGCTCGATCTCGGCACGCACCGTGGCGGGCACCGTGGCTGCCGTGGTGAGCAGGATCGGCCCGTCGGCCAGCGCCGCGGCGGGAGCCGCGGAGAGGGCGTCGGGGAAGACCTGGCCGGAGCTGAGGTAGACCGTGTCGGCACCCTCGGGGAAGCCCTCCTTGGAGGTGTTCACCGCGACCTCGTAGCGGTCGGCGCCGCCGATGCGGTCGACCTCGATGCCGAGGTCGGTGACCTCGAACTCGACCCAGCCGAGCACCTCGCCGGTCTCGGTGAGCGCGGCGATCTTGTGCGCTCCGGATGCGGCATCCTGCGGGATGGTCACCTCGACGGTGCCGTCCGGGGCCACCAGCTGCCAGCCGCCGAGCTGACGGGGCTCGGAGAACATGACCACCGAGACCCACTCGTTGGCGTGCTCGACGCCCACGAAGACCTTCACGGTCGCGCCGGGCTTCGTGACGTCGACACCGATCGAGATGTCACCCTTCACGTCTTCGGGCAGCGACTCCTCCGGCACGGTCACCGGCGGGATCGTCGGCTCCTCGGGCACGGGGGGCAGGCCGTTCAGCACCTGCACGGGCACGATCACGCTGGTGCCGCTGGGGGCGGCGGTCAGCACGATCTCGCTCGCGGCGAAGGCGTCGGCCGGCACGGTCAGCGACACCGAGGCGGCGCCGTTCGTGACGGTGATCGGCTCGAAGGTCGCGGCCGATCCGGTCCAGGATGCGGTCAGCGTGGTGTTCTGCGGGCTCCCCTGCGAGGTCAGGTCGAGACCCGACACGTCGAAGGTCACCGTGGAACCGAGCTCCACCGGAGCGGCGGGGGTGTTCGTCACCGTCACGGCCTTGCGGTCGAACTCGGGCGTGAGGCCCGGGTTCGCCTCGAGGTAGGAGATCCACGCGTCGCGGTCGACGAGACCCGAGTCACGGGTGTCGGAGCCCTTGGCGAACTCACGGAAGTTGTCGCCTCCCTGCAGCAGGAAGTTGAACGAACCGATCCGGTAGGAGGCGTCGGGATCGAGAGGTGCGTCGTCGATCCAGATGCCCGTCACGCGGTCACCGGCGGCCCTGGCGGGGTCGAAGGTGTACTCCACGTTGTCGGAGAGACCGAGCTTCAGGAACGGACGGGACGGGACGTTGCCGGCCGCATCCGTCTGCCACTGCTGCTCGAGCACCGTCTTGAACTGCGCACCCGTGAGCGAGGTCGTCCACAGGTTGTTCACGAACGGCAGCACCGCATTGGCCTCGGCGTAGGTGATGACACCGTCGGTGTTGGCCGGGTTGATGGTGGTGTCGCCCTTGAACAGCAGCTCGGCACGGATGCCGCCCGGGTTCACGACGCCGATCTCGGCACCGCCGCGCTCCTCGGAGCTCAGCGAGCTGACGAGGGAGTCGGCGATCAGGTTACCGAGGGCCGACTCGCTCGCGCGGTCGTCCCGCGTGCCGCCGGTGTACTTCCCGTCGACGAACGAGCCGCCCGTGTAGGCGGTCGTGATGTCGGCGGTCACCGAGCCCTTGGGCTGGTTGCCGATCAGCGCTGCCGCCGCGAGGGCCGCATCCGTGATCTGCTTGACCTCCGCCACCCGGGGGTAGGTCGACACGAGCTCGGTCTCGGCGACCGTGGTGCGGGCGACGTTCTGAGCCGTGTAGCTCATCACCTCACCCGTGGCCGGGTCGGCCGAGAGCACGACGTTGCCGATGTTCTCGCCGTAGTTGCCGGTCTGGAGCACCGGGCGGGTCTTGCCCTCGATGCCGGGGACCGGGGCGTCCCACGAGTACTGCTTGTGGGTATGGCCCGTGAAGATGGCCGCGACCCCGGGCGAGGTCTCGTTCACGATCTTCGCGAACACGCCCCCTGCGGCGAGCTCCTCCTCGACGGTCGAGCCCTCGACGATGCCGGCGCCGGCACCCTCGTGGTAGGTGGCGATGACGACATCGGCCTCTCCGTTGGACTGGTCACCGTCGGTCAGCGTCGCGGTGACGCGGTTGACCGCCTCCACGGGGTCGCCGAACTCGAGGCCGGCGACCCCGGCGGGCGAGACGAGCGTCGGGCTCTCCTCCGTCACAGCACCGATGACGGCGACGGTGAGGTCGCCGACCTGCTGCAGCGAGTACTCGTCGAGCGCCGGGGTCGTGGTGCCCTTGAGGTAGACGTTGGCACCCAGGTAGTCCCACTCGGCGTTGCGAGCACCCTCGGCGCCGATCACGCGGTCGCGGAGATCGGCGTAGCCCTGGTCGAACTCGTGGTTGCCCACGGCGCTCGCGGTGAGGCCGAGCGCGTTCAGCACGTCGATCGTGGGCTGATCCTGGGCCGCCGACGAGGCGAAGAGCGAGGCACCGATATTGTCGCCCGCTGAGACGAACAGCGTGTTCTCCTCGCCGTGCGCCGCGCGGAGCTGCTCGACAGTTCCGGCGAACTCCACCGTGTTGCCGTCGATGCGGCCGTGGAAGTCGTTGATATCGATCAGGTTGATGTCCTGCAGCTCGGGAGCCGCGACCGTCACCGGGATGCGCACCTCGGTGCCGCTCGGCTGAGCGGTGAGCACGATCTCGCCGGCGCCGTAGGGGGCGTCGGCCGGGACGGTCAGCGTGACCTCGGCCGTGCCGGCGGTGACGGCGATGGGCTCGAAGGTGGCGGCGGAACCGGTCCAGGTGGCGGTGAGCGAGGTGTTGAGCGGACTGCCGAGCGACGTGAGGTCGAGACCCGAGACGGTTGCCGAGAACTCGGCTCCCAGCTCGAGCTCGTCGGTGGTGACGTCGGTGACCTGCACGGCCTTGCGATCGAACTCGGGCGTGAGGCCCGGGTTCGCCTCGAGGTAGGAGATCCACGCGTCGCGGTCGACGAGACCCGAGTCACGGGTGTCGGAGCCCTTGGCGAACTCACGGAAGTTGTCGCCTCCCTGCAGCAGGAAGTTGAACGAACCGATCCGGTAGGAGGCGTCGGGATCGAGAGGTGCGTCGTCGATCCAGATGCCCGTCACGCGGTCACCGGCGGCCCTGGCGGGGTCGAAGGTGTACTCCACGTTGTCGGAGAGACCGAGCTTCAGGAACGGACGGGACGGGACGTTGCCGGCCGCATCCGTCTGCCACTGCTGCTCGAGCACCGTCTTGAACTGCGCACCCGTGAGCGAGGTCGTCCACAGGTTGTTCACGAACGGCAGCACCGCATTGGCCTCGGCGTAGGTGATGACACCGTCGGTGTTGGCCGGGTTGCCCGCGGTGCTGGCCGCGAACAGGAGCTCGGCACGCAGGCCGCCCGGGTTCACGACACCGATGGTGGCACCGCCTCGCTCGGGCGAACCGAGCGAGGAGACAAGCGAGTCGGCCACGAGGTTGCCGAGCGTCGACTCCGCCGCGCGGTTGTCGCGCGCGCCCCCGGTGTACTTCCCGTCGACGTAGGAGCCGCCGTTGAAGGCAGTCGTGATGTCGGCGGTCACCGAGCCCTTGGGCTGGTTGCCGATCTCGGCTGCCACGGCGAGCGCCGCATCCGTGATGGTCTTGACCTCGGCCACGGCCGGGTAGGCCGCCACGAGGTCGGCGTCGGCCGTGGTGGTGCGAGCGACATTGCGAGCCGTGTAGCTCTCGAGGTCACCGGTCTCGCCGTCGACCGTCAGCACGACCTGGCCCACGAACTCGCCGTAGTTGCCGGTCTGGAGCACCGGACGCGTGGCGTCGGTGCCGGGGATCGGGGCGTCCCAGGCGTACTGCTTGTGGGTGTGACCGGTGAAGATGGCTGCGACCTCGGGCGAGGTCTCGTTCACGATGTCGGCGAAGACGCCGCCCTCGGCGAGCTCCTCCTCGAAGGTCGAGCCCTCGACGATACCGGCACCGGCGCCCTCGTGGTACGAGGCGATGATGACGTCGGCTTCGCCGTTGGACTCGTCACCGTCGGTGAGTGCGGCAGTCACGCGGTTGACCGCCTCGACCGGGTCACCGAAGTCGAGGCCGGCGACCCCGGCAGGCGATACCAGGGTCGGAGTCTCCTCGGTGATCGCACCGACGATGGCCACGCGAAGGCCGTCGACCTCGCGGATCGTGTACTCGTCGAGCGCCGGGGTGGTCGTGCCCTTCAGGTAGACGTTGGCGCCCAGGTAGTCCCATTCGGCGTTGCGGTCGTCGTCGGCACCGATCACGCGATCGGTGAGGTCGGCGTAGCCCTTGTCGAACTCGTGGTTGCCCACGGCGCTCGAGGTGAGGCCGAGCGCGTTGAGCACGTCGATGGTGGGCTGGTCGTCCTGAGTGGCGGAGGCGAACAGCGAGGCGCCGATGTTGTCACCGCTCGAGATGAACAGCGAGTTCTCGTTCTCCGCCTTGAGCTGCTCGACCGTTCCGGCGAACTTCACCGTGTTGGCGTCGATGCGGCCGTGGAAGTCGTTGATGTCGATGAGGTTGATGTCGACGGGCTCGGCCGCGGCGGCGAAGTCGTAGCCGACGATGACCGGGTCGTGGTCGCTCGAGCGGTAGACGTCGGGCGAGTAGAAGTCGGTCAGGTTGTAGTTGAACCGGCTGTACTCCTTGGCGATCGACTCTCCCGAGTTGATGTTCCAGACATCCGCGCCCGTGACCTTGGCATCGGCCGAGGCCGAGGCGTAGACGTGGTCGAGCGATCCGCTCTGGCCGCTGAAGGAGTAGGTGTAGCTGCCGGTCTTCGATCCCTGGTCGACGTAGCCGGCCTCCTGGATCGCGACCGACGGGTCCTCCTGCGTGTAGGAGTTGAAGTCACCGATGAGGAAGACGTCGGTGGTGCCGAGCTCGGTCTGGAGCCCTTCGGCGAACTCGAGCAGGGCCGCGGCCTGGCGGGTGCGGTCGCCGTTGAAGGCGCCCTGGATGCCGTTGGCGTTGTCGCCCGTGGCGGGCGGGTCGCTGTCACCCTTCGACTTGAGGTGGTTCACGATGGCGATGAAGGTCTCGTCGTCGCTGCCGCCGGCGGCCTTGAACTCCTGGGCGAGCGGCGCACGGGCGTTGGAGAACGCCGTGTCGACGAGCACGTGCGAGGCGCCGACGGGCTCCACGGCGGCCTTCTTGTAGATGAAGGCGGTGCGGATGACGTCTTCGCTCGCGGGCAGCGACGAGGCGTCCGGAGAAGGCACGAAGGCCCACTCCTCGGCGCCCTCGGCCGTGTTGAGCGCGCCCACGAGCGTGCCGAGGGCCGCGTCGCGGTCGTCGCCGAAGCGGGCCGAGTTCTCGATCTCCTCGAGCGCCACGACATCGGCGCCGAGGCCGGTGATGGCCGCGACGATCTTGGCCTGCTGGCGGGCGAGGTTCTCGGCGTTCGCCGCACCGCGGGCGTCGCAGCCCCGGTTGACGGTGATCGGGTTGCCCGCGCGGTCGGTGTAGTAGGTGCAGCCGGTGAGCTGGTCGCCCGTGGTGGTGAAGTAGTTGAGCACGTTGAAGCTCGCGATGGCCACCTGGCCGCCCACGTCCTCCGGCTGCGGCTGGCGCACGTCGGTGAAGGTGGCGGGCAGGGCGCCCTCGGCGGTCAGCTGGGTGGTGGGCTGGAACTTCCAGGCGCTGTTGCGGTAGTCGAGGATGACGGGAGCCGTGAACGCCACCGAGGAGCCGACGGTGATCGCCGGGTTCTGGGTGAGGAACGGGAGCGCAATGCCCTTGTTGGCGTTGCTCAGGAAGTTGGTGGTGGCGCCGTCGTCGAGCGTCACGGCGCGGGCGGCGTTGTCGGCCACCGCGGCGTCGTACTCGGCGGAGCCGGGGCGCGCGATCTCGGTCGGCGTGATCAGCGGGGAGTCACCCGCGGCCAGCCCGATCTCGGCGTACTGGTTGGTGCTGTAGGTGTTGCTCACCGTGAAGCCGCCCTGGGGCGCGACGAGCATGCCCTCGAGCGACTCGCGCTGCGTGGCGTCGGCCGGCAGCTCGACCACGGCGGGCGTGGGTGCCTCGACGGTCGACGCGTCGAGCTTCTGCAGCCCGGCGGCGTTCGTGACCGTGATCTGGGTGAGGTCGAAGTACTCGCTCACCGCACCGGTCACCGAGACGTAGTCGCCGACCTGCACGGAGGCGGCCGTCGAGGGCGAGTAGACGAAGATGGCGTCGGAGGTGGTGTGGGTCGCGAAGTCGATCGCGCCGCCGGTCCCGGGTGCCTGGATGTAGTAGCCGTTGAAGCCGCCGGTGCCGTAGGCCGCGGTCACGACGCCGAGCGCCGAGACGGTCTGGCCCACGATCGGGCTCGCGGATCCGGGTCCCTGGATGTCCGGGATCGCCGTGGTGGTGCCGGGCGCGGGGGTCTCGGTGGGCGTGGGGGTGGGCTCCGGGGTGTCCGTGGGAGTCGGCGTGGGCGTCGGCTCGGGCTCGCCGGTGCCGGAGCTCTGCGGGGTCACGGCGTCGCTCGTCACGAAGTCGGCCGCGTTGTTGTCGCTGTCGGCGAAGCCCGTGCGGTTGAGGGAGTTCGGCACGCCGTTGGCGCCGACGGTCGCGACGACCGCTCCCTCGAAGGTGTTGGAGGTGCCGAACCCGATGAGGTCGACGACGCCCTCGGTGCCGGTGGCCACCGCGCCCACCGGCAGCGTCAGCGCCGTGGTGGTCGAGGCCAGGTAGAGGGTTCCGTTGGTGCCGGAGGGGTTGAGGGCGCCCCCGAGGTCGATGTCGGGCGTCGGCAGAGCCGCACCCACCTCGCCGTTGCCGTTGATCTGAGCCAGGAAGTAGCTGTCGGGAGCGATGCTGCCCGAGAGGGGTGCGACGCCGTTCGCGACAGCGGTGCCGCCACTGGAGCGGTACTGCAGCGACCAGCCGTCGAGGGAGACGGCGCTGTCACCCGGGTTGTAGAGCTCGACGAACTTCTTGTTGAACGGGGCGTTGGCCGACCCGCCCTTGGAGTAGACCTCGTTGATCACGACGCCGGTACCGTCGACACTGGCGGACGCGGACGACACGACTCCGACGAGGGGCGCTGCGATCAGCGCCCCTCCCAGAACCGACGCGAGAGCCGCTTTCACGGTTCTCGTGGGGGATTTAGACATGACTCTCCTACAACTGGCGGATCACACGGATCTGGTCATGCTAAGTGCCCGAGGTAACAGAAAAAAGAGTGAACATTTCGCGCAGGTAAACATCTTCTTTGTTGAAGAAATGTCACCCGCTCGGGGGGCGTCACGGAGCCGTGATCGGCCCCACCGACGCCGTCCCGAACGACAGCGTCGAGAGTCCGCCCGGCAGCCCTGTCGCCGCGAGCAGCTCCAGCTCGAGCGCGGTCACGAGGTACTGCGCACTCGACTGCGTGGCGGGATCGGCCGGGTCGAACACACCGTCCCCGCCCGGCTGGTCCGGCTGCACGTTGGCCTGCAGCGACACGACCGCCGGGAGGAAGTCGAGGAACCCGGACAGTGCCGTCACGATCGGGGTGACCAGACCCGACAGGGTGGCTCCGAGCGTCGTCACCGCTCCGAGCGCGACGTCCGTCACGAGATCCATCAGCGGGTCGACCAGGGCGAGAGCCAGGTCGGCGATGACCAGGTTCACGAGATCCGTGACCGTGGGCAGACCGAGACCGGCGAGGAGGGGATTCAGGATGAACCCGAGGCCCAGCGCATCCGCGTCGACGGTGATCTCCGCCGTGCCGTCGATGACCTCGCCGAGCGGGACGACGGCGTCGAGGGTGACCTCGACCACGTCCAGCGAGTTCAGGATGCTCACGGTCACGCCGACATCGATCGTCAGCGTGGCCTCCCGGATCTCGGCGGTGAGCGCGGCGACGACGTCCTGCACCCAGTCGTCCAGCAGCGCTCCGATGCGCGTGACGAGGGCGTTGACGACGTCGTCGTTCAGCAGCAGCTCGGTGTTCGGCGCGAGGTTGTTGAGCGAGTTCGCGTCGTAGCCCAGCAGCTCGTCGAGATCCACCGAGACGGTTCCGTCGGGCGAGGTGAGATCGATCGTGACCACACCGTCGGTCAACGGCGTCGAGAGCAGCGTGCTCACCGAGGAGGCCAGGTCCAGGCCCGAGAGCGAGACGTCCCCGGTCACGCCCGCCGCCACGAGGGGGTCGAGCAGCACCTCGAGCTCAGCGCCGATCGTGTCCGAGATGAGACCGTCGGTGCCCAGCAGCGAGTCGATCGCGGCCTGGATGTCCGGCAGCCCGGCGGTCACCGCGCCCGTGAGCCCGCCGACGAGGGGGCTGTCGAGCTCGAGGCCGAGGCCCGCGAGACCGTAGTCGCGCACCGATCCGGTCGCCGGGCCCACGCCCCAGATCTCGTCGGCGAGCACGGCGCACCAGTCGAGCTGCGAGCTCGCGGCGACGGCTCCGACCTCGAGCTGAGCGTCGGTCACACCGGCGACAGCGGGGATGAAGGTGCTGAGGGCGATGGTCGCGGGCTCGGGGAGGTCGCTGTCGGGCGTCGTGGGCGTGATGCCGACCCCGCCCGAATCGGTCACGAGGCCGGATGCGCCGGCGCCGCTGCCGTAGCCGGAGACCTGGGCGTACTGGTTCACCGCTCCCGCAGAGCCGAGCGGCAGACCCGTGGTCAGGCCCGTGAGATCGAGACCGACGACACCGCTCAGGAGGTCGACGTTGAGCGGGTTCGTGTAGGTGGCGGTCGGCGGGGCCGAGCCCTGGTCGATCGCGGTGGCCGGGTCGACGTCGAGCGTGCCGTCCGCCGCCTGATCGAGCGTCACGCCGTTCAGCGCCGCGAGGCCGTCGAGGTCCTGGCCGAGGAGGGTTCCCGAGAGGAAGCGGCCGAAGGCGGTGGAGGCGTAGCCGGTGTCGGTGCCGCAGTCGAAGGAGGAGGTGCCGACGGTGCCGTTCACCCACTCCTCGTCGGGCCAGGAGGCGGTCGTGGCCGCGATGGTCGAGGGCACGAGCGCCACGGTCAGCGCTGCCGTGGAGAGCAGTCCGATTGTCGTCGTGAGACGTCGCATCTCAGTTCACCTCGTCGTTCGTGAGTGTGCGGCGGCTACGCACGCGGGAGACCACGAGCGCGAGGCCGAGGAGACCCGCCGTGAGTGCTCCGAGGGCGGCGAGGCCGGAGAGCTGGCCGTCGAGACCGGTGTCGGCCAAGGGACCGCCTGGTCGTTCTGGTCGGGCCGGGCGGATCGGGTTGATCGGGCGGTCGTCGATCGCCGTGGCGGTGAGCCCGAGGCCCATGCTGCCGGTGAGGCCCATCAGGCTCTCATCGGCCATCGCCGCGGCGCTGTCCTCCACCGCGAGCGTCACGAGCAGGTGCTCGGGGCGGTCCGCGCGCAGGGGGCGCAGCTCGAAGGTGGGACTCGACGTCGTGTAGTCGTCGGCCGGCGTCGCCACCGTCACCCTCGCGAGTCCGTCGGCGCAGCGGGGAGTGGTGTCCACATCCGTCCAGACCACCGAGCAGCGGTCCACCGTCATGGTGATGCCCCGCGGGTGCGCGGTCACCTCGCCGTCCTTGCGGAGCTCGAGGCTCAGCGTGGCGATCGAGGCGTCCTCCAGCCGGGCGGTCACCTGCCAGTAGGCCGGCTCACCGGGGCTGATGTCGAGGAACTGGGCGGGATACGGATCGGCCGAGAGCACGAGCTGCCCCGGCTGCCCGGTCTCCGGGACGTCTATGAAGGCCGCGCGGGCCGCATCGGCGAGGAGCAGCGATCCGGCCGCGAGTGCGGCGACGGAGAGCAGTCCGACCGATCCGGTGACGACCCGTGACGGACGCGCTGCCCGTGCTGGGTGGTGCATGTGATTCCCCTGTCAGTGACGTGGTGCAGCCCGGCCCTGCCGGGACGGCCACAGGGCCCACGCGGCGATGGCCGCGACGATCACCGCGATCGCCCCCATGGCGATCGGGTGCTTGAGCCAGATGATGACCGTTCCGACGCCCGGGAGGGAGGCGACGACGCGCCCCACCTCGTCCACGACGTAGGTGTCGCGGTCGGGGTAGGCGTTGTCGTCGCCCTTGAGCGTCAGCGCTCGGGACTCCGGCGAGCCCTCCACGTCGTCGATCGCGACGATGCGGTGGGTGACCGGGGTTCCGGTGTCCGGGCGGTGGACCGTGACGACGTCGCCGACCTGCAGCTCTGCAGCGGAGACGGACTGCACGATCGCACCGGTGCCGGTGGGCATCGTGGGAGACATCGATCCGGTGATGAAGACGGTCACCGAGAGCGAGAACAGCCACGACGCCAGGAGCCAGACCACCGCGAGCATGCCGATCGATCCCACGATCGTCACGGCGACGTCACGCGCCGGGATGCGGCGCCGGGTGGATCCCGAGGGGGGCTCGGGATCCGACGACGGGTCGTCGATCCCGGAGCCGTGTGCCAGAACGGTGCTCATGACATCCCCCGCGGTGGTCTGGTGATCCGGTCAGGTGCTTCGAGCGGACGTCAGTCGACCGACTCGCCGATGAACTGCCAGGCCGGTGCGGCCTCGAGGCCCATCAGCTCCTCGCCGTCGGCGTCGGCCGGCAGCGTCACCTCGAAGCAGTAGTACTGGGTGCTTCCGGCTTCGGCGGCCAGGTCCTGGGCCGCGCTGCCGCCCGTGGTGGTGAGCGGGCCGTCCGCGATGACCGTCGCGCCGAGCCCGAAGGCGTCGACGTCGCAGTCCTCCAGCACGTCGGTGGTCGTGGCCACCCGCACGGCGAGCGCGTCGAGGAGGGTCTGCGCGTCGGCATCCTGCGTGATGTCCGCCAGGACCGCCGACTGCAGGGTGACGTCGCCGGCGATCGACGTGTCGGAGGTCTGCAGCGCGAACTGGGCGTAGACCGAGTCGCCGGGCGAGAGCTCGAGCGCGTCGAGCCCGAACACGATCTCGCCACCGGGGTTCTCGTCCTCGTTGACCCACGCGGCGGGGTCGTCGAACGGCGCCTCCGTGTTCTGCAGCACCTCGAACGTGCTCGTGCCGATGCCGGGGCCCCCGGCGCCGTCACCGCCGAACACCCATTCGGTGTCGGTCCAGGCGGCGAGCGTCGCCGTCACGCCGATGCCGAGAACGGCTCCCGCCGCCCCCAGTGCGAAGATCTTGCGTCGGCGCGAGCCCTTCTCGCCGACCTTCATCGAGCCCTTTTCCGTCGAGCCGTGCAGTGCCATCTCGGTTCCCCATTCACTCGTGATGCCGGCCGCTCGAGCGCGGTGCCGGCGATCCTGATCTCGGATCTGCAACGGACGCTACGGGCGGCGGAGCGGGCCACACGACGAAGCCGGTGGCCGTTCGGCAGTTCGTCGGTGGTGCTGAGTAGTGGGGACCGGCAGTGCCAGGTAGCCACCGGTCGTGCGCCGGCGCGCCGATCGGTATTCCTCAGTAGGTGCGGTCTCGGCAATTGAGTAGTCAGATTGCGAAGAACCCCCATGTCGGGCGTCAGCGCTCGGTAGTGTGGGTGAACCTCATCGGTGTCGATGCGTCCCTCGGTCGCGACGGCTCCGGCGAGGACAATCGGAACATCGGGTGTCTGTCTCTGATCGTGGGGGTCAACTGTGACAGGAATGACGCGTCGCTTCAGCGACGAGGGAAATCAGGCGATCGTCGGCGACGATCGCAACGTCGACGAGGTCGTGGAGCGGCTCGACGCGGGTGGCAGCGTCATCGTGGTCGGGGCTCTCGGCTCGGGCAAGAGCCACTTCTCGAGGGCGATCGTCGCGGAGCTGAGGGCTCGCGGGGGTGATCCGGCGGTGGTGCGCGCTGCGGCGCCGCTCACCGACACCGCGCTCGGCGCCCTGCGCGCGAACGCCGATCCGCGGCTGCCCTCGCTCGAGCGGGATGCCGCACCGGGCGACGAGCACTTCGTGCTCGTGGTCGACGACGCGCATGCGCTCGACGCGGAGTCGCTGCGCCTGGTCGGCCGCGCGGTCTACACCGGCCGCGTGAGCGCCCTGCTCTCGGTGACCGCCGATCCGGCCGGCGCCTCCGACTGCGCCACGCCCGAGGCCATCACCGACCTGTGGCTCGAGGGCGGTGCCGCCCGGTACGACCTGCACCCCCTCGAACCCCGAGCCGCCGAGCAGCTCATCACCACGTTCGTCGGAGACGACGTCTTCGACACGGCCACCCGCAGCACGCTCATCGTGCGGGCGGGCGGATCGCGCATGCTCCTCCGCGAGCTCGCCGTCGAGGCGGCCTCACTGGTGGCCGCCGACCGCGATCCGCTCGATCCGGCCGTCGAGCCCGTGCCGGGCTCCCGGCTCTCCGACGCGTTCGCCTCGACGATCGCTGAGTGCACCCCCGAGCTGTGCCTCGCGCTCGCGCTGATCGGGCGGTTGCAGGGCATCGCGCTCGCGGATGCCGGGCGGAGCATCCGCGCCGAGTGGATCGACACGCTCATCTCGCGCTCGGCCGTGCACGTCGACGACTCCCCCGGCAAGCGCCTGCACGCCAACCCCTTCCTCGCCAGCGAGGCCGAGCGGCGGCTCGAGCCCGGCCGGCTCGATGAGGCGCTCGACGCCATCGCCCGCCGGGCGCTCGCCTCCCCCGGGCAGCCGGCCGGAGCCCCGGTCGCCCAGATCATCGCCGCCGCCTGGTACTCCTCGCGCGACACGGTGCCGGCGCCCGCCGAGGTCTCCGACGAGGTGCGCTGCCGCATCCTCTCCCGTGCCGCGCGCAGCGCGAACGCGAGGGGGCGCGCCGACCTCGCTCTCGCCTACGTGCGACTGGGCATGGAGACAGACGGATGCCCCGCGCTGCTGATCGAGGCATCCCGCGCCTACACTCGGCTGCACCGCATGCCCGAGGCGTTCTCGGTGCTCACGAAGCACTCGGCCGACGAGCTCGACCCCGCGGTGCTGCGCCGGCTCGTGCGGTGGTGGGCGACCCTCGTGACCTGGGCGCCCGGAGACCGTTCCTTCGACGAGATCGAGCAGTGGCTCGCTGAGGGAGGCGTCTCAGACGCAGCGGCGCTCGCCGAGATCGCGGAGGGCCGCGCCGAGGCGGCCTGCCTGCAGATGGAATGGGAGCGTGCGCTCGAGCACGCCGCCGTGGTGCTCGGAACCCCTCAGGTGAGCTCGCTCACCCGGGTGCGGGCCGCCATCGTGACGGGCACGGCCCTCGCCGAGCTGGGGCGGTTCGACGAGAGCGCGAAGGCCTTCGCGACGGTCGAGTACGCCAACCGCGACGCGGTGACGGGACGACCTCGCTCCACGATCGCCGAGCTCGCCGCCATCGCCTTCGAGACGATCGCGATGATGCTCTCGGGCACCATCCGGCCGAGCCTGCTGGCCCGCCTGCGCCGGGCGGCCCTCGCGGCCGCCGAGCGCGACGACCGCGGTGCGCTCACCCTCGCCACCATCGTGGCCGGGCAGCTGCACGGCCTGCTCGGGCAGGACATGCGGCGGGCCGAGCTCGAGCTCGCCGCGGCACTGCGCCGGTTCGACCGGGTCGAGTTCGCGGCCTGGCGGCCCATCGTGGCGTCGTTCCGGGCCGTGGCGCTGGCCAGGCGCGGTCGCATCGAGGAGGCCCTCGAGGTGTTCCGGGGCTCGGAGGACGCGACGATGGCGGACAAACGGCTGTTCCGGTTCTCGCGCCAGGCGTGCGAGGCCGAGATCCTCGGCGCGGCGGGCGAGTTCGAGGCGGCTGCGGCTGCGGCGACCGCGGCGGTCGCCGAGCGCGGCGTCGACGGCGAGCCCGGGCGGCCCTCGATGATCGACGAGGAGCGGATGGCACGGCTCTCGGGTGCCGGGGCGATCGACCAGGGCCAGCGCGATGCAGCTCCTGACGCCGAGCGCGCCGAGCGCGCCGTGACGCCGGCAGCGGCACCCGCACCCGTCGCCGGC
>NZ_JAHFUY010000002.1 GCF_023264895.1 Herbiconiux sp.
ACGTGGTGGGCCTGGCAGCGGTCGCGAAGCGACCGCCGGAAGTGACACGACCAGACCATTCAGCTCAGCCACCGGCCACGCACGCCGGCATTCCCCCCAGAAGACCGACATGCAAACATGAACCATGCCCAAGCTCCACATCACAGGCGACCCCAAGGCCGACCACCTCCTCTCCACCGACCCCCTAGCCCTCCTCATAGGCATGCTCCTAGACCAGCAGATCGCCATGGAGACGGCCTTCGAGGGCCCGAAGAAGATCACCGAGCGCCTAACCGCGGCCGGAAGCGGAAGCGGAAGCGGAACCGGCACCGGCACCGGCAGCACCTTCGACGCCAAGACCCTGGCCGCCTACGACCCGGAGGCCCTGGTCGAGCTCTTCCGCGAGACTCCCGCCGTGCACCGCTACCCCGGCAGCATGGCCGCCCGCGTGCAGTCGCTCTGTGCGGCCCTCGTCGACGACTGGAACGGCGACGCCTCGGAGCTCTGGACCCGCGACAGCCCCGATGGTCGCACCCTGCTCAAGCGCCTGGAGAGCCTGCCGGGCTTCGGCGCCCAGAAGGCGCGGATCTTCGTGGCCCTGCTCGGCAAGCAGTACGGCGTGACCCCGGATGGCTGGCGCGACGCGGCGGGCCCCTACGGCGAGGAGGGCTCCTACCGCTCCGTCGCCGACATCGTCGACGCCGATTCGCTCACACGCGTGCGGGAGACGAAGCGCGCCGCGAAGGCCGCCGCGAAGAGCGAGAAGCCGGCGAAGACCGGCGCGAAGAGCGCGAGCGCGAAGGGCGAGTAGGGCGCGCTGCCCGAGGCCCACGCGATCCGGCCCCGGCCTTCGTCACCCCGAACCACCGCAGCGAGACCCCGCAGAGCGGCCCCACGAGCAGCGCGAACGCCACGGTGCCGAGCCCCACGTTGCCGCCGAGCAGCCATCCGGCGAGCAGCACCGTGCCCTCCACGGCGGTGCGGCCGAGCCAGATGGGCCAGCCGAGCCGCGAGTGCAGCCCCGTCATGAGGCCGTCGCGTGGCCCGGGCCCCATCGCGGCCCCAATGTAGACGCCACTCGCCACCGCGAGCAGCAGCAGCCCGATCGCGAAGTAGCCGGCGGAGACGAGAACGGCCGCGACGCCCGTCGCACCGAACGCATCCGGTGCCGGGAACAGCAGCAGCCCCAGTTCGATGAACGGCCCCACGAGCAGCACGTTCATGAGCGTGCCGAGCCCCGGCCGCTGGCGGAGCGGGATCCAGAGGAGCAGCACGGCACCGCCGATGAGCACGGTCAGCAGCCCGATGCCGAGCCCGGTGACGTTCGCGATGCCCTGGGCGAAGACCATCCAGGGGCTCACTCCGATGGTGGCGTGCACCATGAGCGATTCGGCAAGACCGTAGAGCAGGAGGCCGGCCAGCAGGCGGGCGAAGCGAAGAGCGAAGGATCGGGACACAAGAGACATCCAATTCGAGAATTGGCCCGCTATCAAGAAGCCAATCCCGCTACAGTGGTTGCATGACAGACGTCCGCATCGGCACCCGAGGGCTCATCGCCCTGCTCGGCGACTGGCGGGGAGCGACCTCCGGCCCCTCCTACCTGGCCCTCTTCGACCGCATCCGGCTGCTCGTGCTCGACGGCCGCATCGCCACCGACACCCGGCTGCCGGCCGAGCGCGATCTCGCGCAGGCGCTCGGCGTGAGCCGCACGATGGTCTCGGCCGCCTACCGCGAGCTGCGCGGCGCGGGCTACACCGAGAGCGTGCGCGGATCCGGCAGCGTCACCCGGCTGCCCGGGCGGGCGCCGATCGCCGGCCAGGAGCCCTCCGGCGAGTACATCGACTTCTCGAAGGCCACCTCGGCGGCCTTCCCGGGCCTGCACGCGGCGACGCTGCGCGTGATGGGCGAGTTCGCCGGTGAGCTGGAGGGCACGGGCATCGATCCGTTCGGCTCGCGCGCACTGCGCCAGGCCGTGGCCGACCGCTACGCCGCGCGCGGCCTGCCGACGAGCGTCGACCAGGTGATGATCACGATCGGCGCCCAGCACGCCATCTTCCTGCTCGCGCGCACACTGCTGGCGCGGGGCGACCGGGCGGTGGTGGAGCTGCCGAGCTACCCGCACGCCTACGAGTCGCTGCGGGCGGCGGGCGCGAGGCTCGTGCCGGTGACCGTGACCGCCCAGGGATCGGAGTGGCACGAGGAGCCAGGATGGCGCGCACCGGCGGCGGGTTGGGACGCGGCGGGCCTGCAGCAGGCCTTCGCCCGCACGAGCCCCGCCCTCGCCTACCTCATGCCCGACTTCCACAACCCCACGGGCGAGTCGATGCCGGCGGGACTCCGCGCGGAGGTCATCCACCACGCGGCCCGGCAGGGCACCATCGTGGTCATCGACGAGACCACCGCCGAGCTCGACATCGACCGCCCCGAGCGCTATCTGCCGTTTGCGGCCTACGCCGATCCGGCGACCGCTAGCTCGGTGGCGCTCATCGGATCCGTGGGCAAGACCGTGTGGGCGGGGCTCCGGGTGGGGTGGGTGCGGGCCGATCCGGCCATCATCCGCAAGCTGGCCGCCAACCGCTTCTCGGGCGATCTCGGCACCCCGGTGCTCGAGCAGCTCATCGTCGCCGAGCTGCTGCGCGACTTCGAGCCGGTGCTGAGCCTCCGCACCGAGCAGCTGCGGGCCGGGCGCGACGAGGTGCTCGGCACCCTGGCCTCGGTGTTCCCCGAGTGGTCGGCGCACCGGATCGACGGCGGCCTCGCCACCTGGGTCAACCTCGGCGCGCCCGTGAGCTCCCAGCTGGCACTGGCGGCGCGATCGCACGGACTCCTCGTGACGGCCGGCCCGCGGTTCGGCATCGACGGGGCGTTCGAGCGGTTCCTGCGCATCCCCATCCAGCACGCGCCCGGCGACTTCGAGCGCGGCATCCGGGCACTCGAATCGGCCTGGCGCGGTGTCGCCGGCCGCCCGCTCATGGCACAGGGCGACCTCTTCGCCGACGTGGTCTGACCCGTCGGCGGCGAGGTCGCCCTGTGACCTGCGCTGCTCAGCGCACTGTGCTCAGCACTGTGCTCAGCGCTTGGCGGGCTTGCGGTTCTCCGCGCTGACCATCCAGGCGAACTGCTCGAGCTTCTCGATGATGCCGTGCAGGATGTCGGCGCTCGTCGGATCCTCGTCGTCGACCTGGTCGTGCACCTCGCGCATGGTTCCCACCACGGCTTCGAGGCGCTGGGTCACGAGGTCGACCGTCTCGGCGGTGTCGATCTCGCCGTTGGGGTACTCCGGCAGGGTCGTGGTGGCGGCCACGGTGTCGCTGCGGCCGTCGGGCACCGCGTGCAGCGCGCGCAGGCGCTCGGCGACGACGTCGCTGAACTCGCGGGCGGCCTCGATGATCTCGTCGAGCTGCAGGTGCAGGTCGCGGAAGTTCTTGCCGACCACGTTCCAGTGCGCCTGCTTGCCCTGCAGGTGCAGCTCGATCAGGTCGACGAGCACGCGCTGCATGCAGTCGGTCAGCTCCTTGGAGGCCTTGAAGCCGCGCTCGGCGTTCTGCCGGCGGGTGGGGCGGGCTCCGCCGTCGGAGGGAGCCTCGACGTGGCGTTCGATGGTGGCGGTCATGGTGTTCCTTTCTCGTGCAATCGATGGAGTCAGCGCTCTCGAGGTGAGGCGAGAGCGGGCGGATGGCGCCTAGAGCTCGACCGTCTTGTTCTCGCCGACGTCCGGCGTGCCGCCGCCGACCGCCGCGCGGGCGATCTTGAACAGGCGCACGGCCTTCGGGTCGTCGAGCGACCAGTACTCGGCCGAGTCGGCCTCGATCTTCAGGAGGGCGACGGAGGGGTCGTTGCGGCCGCCCTCGAACCAGGCCTCGACGCCCTTGTTCCAGAGCTCGTCGATCTTGGCGTCATCCGTGACCACGCTGGCGCGGCCGGCGATGGAGAGGTAGCCCTTCGACGACTCGAAGGCCGCGTTGACCTGGGGGTGCGCGGCCATCTCCTCGGTCTTGTCGCTCGGGTGCGGCGTGAAGAACCAGAGGTCGCCGTCGAACTCCGCCTCCTGCACCTGCAGCGGGCGGCTGTGCAGGTCTCCGCCCGCGGTGCGGCTCGTGACGAGCGCGATCTTCGATGACTCGATCAGCTTCGCGATGGTCTGGATGTCTTCGTCGTGAGTGCTCATGAGGCCGAACCTACGCTCGGCGAGCGGGATCGGCTAGGCCGGAGGCCGACCCTCACAGGTGCCCCAGACCCTCTCAGGGGAACTAGACCTTCGCGTCCTGCTTCGGGAACACGACCTTCTGCACGATGATGATCGCCGACGCGGCGATCGGGATGGCCACGAGCGCGCCGAGCACCGAGCCGAGCGTTCCACCGGCCACCGCGGCGATGACCACGATCGCACCGGGGACGGCCACCGCGCGGTTCATGATGCGCGGGCTCAGGAAGTAGGCCTCGAGCTGCATGTAGATCACGTAGTAGATTGCCGCCACGAGCGCGGTGAGCGGTGAGGCGAAGAGGCACACCAGGATGATGACGATCGAGCCGGAGAGCGTGCCGACCAGCGGGATCAGCGACGCCAGGAACGCGATGAACGCGAGCAGGGCGGGGGCCGGGGCGCCGATGATCGTGAGGAAGATGAGGCTCAGCACGCCGTTGATGGCCGCAAGTCCGATCTGCCCCACCACGTAGCGGCCCACGGCACCCGTCACGTCCTCGGTGAGGGAGGCGAAGGCGAGGCGCTTGTTGGCGGGCACGAAGCGGTAGGTGATCTTCTTCATGCTGCGGAGCGACGCGAGGAAGTACAGGGTCAGGATGAGCACGATCACGGCGCCCGTGGCCCCGCTCGCGATACCCGTGCCCACGGCGAGCAGCCCGCCGCCGAGGGCGAGCAGGTTGTCGGGGTCCTGGAAGAAGGCCGCGGCATCCTGCACGGCCTTGTCGATGTCGACGAAGTTGCCCACCACGCCCTGGAGGCCGGTCACGAAGTCGCTGTTGGTGACCTCGTCGACGATGTCGGAGAAGTTCTTCACGAGGTAGGAGGCCTGGTCGACCACGAGCGGGATGACCGCGAAGGCCAGCCCGACGAAGATGCCGATGACCGCGGCGAAGACGATCACGATGGCGAGCGGCCGCGGCATGCGGCGTTCGAGCCAGGAGACGAGCGGATCGAGTCCGAGCGCGAGGAAGAGCGCCACACCGACGTAGATGAGCACCGTGCTGAGCTGGGTGATGACCCCGCCGATGAGGATGGACAGGAGCACGCCGAGCCCGCCGACGAGTCCGATCCGGAACGCGTTGACCCGCACGGAGGGGATGCTGTTGCTGCCCGCGACGTCGAGGTCGCTCCCCGGCTCGAGCGCTGCGGCCGCGGGGTCGCTCTTCTTCTTCTTGCTGAACACGAAGACACCTCATCTCATCCGCTGGCAACACTAGACCGATGCATGCGTTAATGGACGCATGGGCAAGCTTCTCTACGGGTCGTCGGGGATCGAGATCGAATTCGACGACCGCACCCTCACGCATCTCCAGATCGTGATCGCCGCGAAGCTGCGCCGCAAGGAGAGCTTCTTCTTCTCCTGGAAGGACGACCCGGCCATCGGAGACGGTCGCTCGAGCATCTGGCTCGACGCCGCCATCCCGCTGTACTTCAAGTTCGCGGGGGGCCGGGTGCCCTCCATCAACCGCGAGTGGCTCGACGTGCTCACCGCGTCGTCGAACGGCAGCGGCGGCCTGCAGTTCACCGAGGAGCCCGGCACGGGCAACGCGAACCCGCACAACGGAGCGTCGGGCCCCGCGACCGTCCGCTAGCCGGCTCGGGCTAGACCGCCGCTTCGAGCGCGGCCATGGCCTCGTCGAGGCTGCGATAGGTGCCGAGATCCTTGCCGGATCGGCTCGTGAGCACGAAGCCGTGCACCCAGCGTTCGGTGATGATGCCCAAGGGGCGGGATTCGGCGTCGGTCGCCACCCAGAGGCCCTCGGGCCGACGGCGCCAGTGGAGCGCGCGCGTGAGTGTTTCAGTCATTGTTCTCCCTTGAACTCGACAGGTGAAGCATAACCCCGTCGTGCTGGGTGTTCGCCGCGCGAGGAGGGAGTCGCGCGATGAGATAGTTAAGTCACCTAGACGCTTCGCTCGGCCGACAGAGAGACTCCCCGTGCACTTCCTCGCCGTCATCAGCATGAAGAACCGCGCCCTCATCGCGCTCGTCACCGTGGTGGTCGCCGTCTTCGGCTCCCTCGCGCTCACGAACCTCAAGCAGGAGCTCATCCCCTCGATCGAGTTCCCGCAGCTGGCCATCCTCACGCCCTACCCCGGGGCGAGCCCCGAGGTGGTCAACGACGAGGTGTCGACACCGATCGAGACCGCCATCCAGGGGGTGGAGGGGATCGAGACGACGAGCGCCACGAGCGCCACCAACCTCTCGATCATCTCGGCCACCTTCACCTACGGCACCGATCTCGCCACGGCGGAGCAGAAGATCACCCAGGCGATCAACCGCATCGCCTCGACCCTCCCCGAGGATCTCGACACCCAGGTGCTGAGCGGCAGCGTGAACGACCTGCCCGTCATCTCGATCGCGGTCTCGGGGGAGGACACGAAGACCCTCGCCCAGCAGCTCGAGACCTCGGCGGTGCCCGACCTCGAGGAGATCGACGGTGTGCGCGCCGCCCAGGTGCTCGGCCAGGTCGGTCAGCGCGTCACCATCACGCCCTCGAACGAGTCGCTCGCCGCGGTGGCCCTCGCGCCCTCGGCGATCGGCGACGCCGTGGAGAACAACGGGCTCCTCGTCCCGGCCGGCACGCTCACCGAGAACGGGCAGAGCTACGCCGTGCAGGCCGGCTCGAAGCTCGGCTCGGTCGAGGACATCCAGGGCCTGCCCCTGCCCGCGGTCAACCCCGACGGCACGGTCGTGACCATCGGCCAGGTGGCCACCGTGGAGCTCGTCGACGACCCGGTGACCTCCATCTCAAGGGTGAACGGGGAGGACGCCCTCACGATCTCGGTCACCAAGGTGCCCGCCGCCAACACCGTCGAGGTCTCGCAGGCCGTGCGCGACCTGCTGCCCCAGCTCGAGGCCGCTCTGCCCGGTGCCACCTTCACCATCGTGTTCGACCAGGCGCCGTTCATCCAGCAGTCGATCGAGGCGCTCGCCACCGAGGGGCTGCTCGGCCTCTTCTTCGCCATCGTGGTGGTCTTCCTCTTCCTGCTGTCGATTCGGTCGACGCTCGTGACCGCGATCTCCATCCCCACCTCGGTGCTCATCACGTTCCTCGGGCTGCAGGCGGCGAACTACACGCTCAACATCATCACGCTCGGTGCGCTCACGATCGCGATCGGCCGTGTGGTCGACGACTCCATCGTGGTGATCGAGAACATCAAGCGGCATCTCGCCTCCCTCGCGGGGCAGCAGCTCACGCCGAAGGAGTCCGCCACCGCTCGCGCCACGGTCATCGTGGAGGCCGTGCGCGAGGTGGGCGGCGCCATCACGGCCTCGACCCTCACCACGGTGGCGGTGTTCCTGCCGCTCGCCTTCGTGAGCGACATGACCGGCGAGCTGTTCCGTCCGTTCGCGCTCACCGTGACCATCGCGCTGCTCGCATCGCTCCTGGTGGCGCTCACGATCGTCCCGGTGCTCGCCTACTGGTTCGTGCGCCCGCCCAAGCGCAAGGTCGTGCACGCCCACGCCGCGGTTCCCGAGCTGCACCACGACGGGCAGGCCGAGACCGCGCCGGAGGCGCAGCACGACGACGCACCCACGCGCCGTGCGCGCAACCACCGGGTCGAGCCGACGGTCGACGACGAGCCGCCCACCGCCCTCCAGCGCCGCTACCTCCCGATCATCGCGTGGACCCTCAAGCACTCCGTCGCGACGATCCTGATCGCGGTGGTCGTGCTCCTCGGAACCCTGCCGCTCACCCTGCTGATGAAGACCAACTTCCTCGGCGACAGCGGCCAGAACACCTTCACGGTCACGCAGACCGTTCCCGTGGGCTCGAGCCTCGACGCCCAGGCCGCGGCCTCGAACGAGGTGGAGGCCGCGCTCGACGGCATCGAGGGCATCGAGACCGTGCAGCTCACCATCGGCTCGAGCGGCAGCTCGCTGCGCGACGCCTTCTCGGGCGGCGGGGACAGCGCCATCACCTACAACATCACGACCGACGAGGACGTCGACCAGGAGGCCCTCCAGGCCACCGTGCGCAGCGACCTCGAGGCGATCCCGGATGTCGGCGACCTCCAGATCTCGTCCTCCGCCGGCTTCGGCGGCTCGAGCGACATCGCGGTCGACGTCTCGGCCACGAACCAGGCCGACCTCGCCACGGCGGCCTCGGCCGTGCTCGACGCGATGCAGGGTCTGGATGCCGTGGCCCAGGCCACGAGCAGCCTCAGCGAGTCGCGCCCCTACGTGCAGGTGGCCGTCGACCGCGCCGCCGCCGCGGCCGCTGGGCTCAGCGAGGTGGCCGTCGGCGGCCTCGTCTCCCAGGCCATGCAGCCCACCACCGCGGGCTCGATCGTGATCGACGACACCAACTACACGATCTACATCGCCGCCTCCGACCCGCCCACCACGCAGGAGGCGCTCGCCGCGCTGGCGATCCCCAGCGCAGCCGGCCCCGTGCGGCTCGACTCGTTGGCGACGGTCGGCGTGGTCGACGGCCCCGCGAGCATCACGACCGTCCGCGGCATCCGCACCGCCACGGTGTCGGTCACGCCCGACAGCGACGACCTCGGCACCGCGAGTGCCGAGGTGCAGACGGCCCTCCAGGACGTCGAGCTGCCGGCCGGTGCCACCGCCGAGGTGGGCGGCGTCGTCACCGACCAGTCGGATGCCTTCGGTCAGCTCGGGCTCGCGGTGCTCGTGGCCATCCTGATCGTCTACGTCGTGATGGTGGCCACCTTCAAGAGCCTCATGCAGCCCGTGCTGCTGCTCGTCTCGATCCCGTTCGCCGCCACCGGCGCCATCGGCCTGCAGGTGATCTCCGGCATCCCGCTCGGCGTGCCCTCGATCATCGGCGCGCTCATGCTCGTGGGAATCGTGGTGACGAACGCGATCGTGCTCGTCGACCTCGTGAACCAGTACCGGGCGAGGGGACTGCCCGTGCGGGAGGCCCTCGTCGAGGGCGCCAGCCGCAGGCTCCGGCCCATCCTGATGACGGCGCTCGCGACCATCTTCGCCCTGCTGCCGATGGCCATCGGGCTCACCGGGCACGGCGGATTCATCTCGCAGCCGCTCGCCATCATCGTGATCGGCGGACTCGTGTCGTCGACGCTGCTGACCCTGATCGTGCTCCCGGTGATCTACAACCTCTACGAGGGCGGGCTCGAGCGGCGTCGCAACCGGCGGGAGGAGCGGGCGCTGGCCACTCGTTGAGTCGACCGGTGCGATAAGATCGCACAGTGATCGACATAAGTGAGCCCTCGAAGGTTCCCAACGCGTCCAGTTCGAGCGATCTCTTCCAGATCATGCGCGACGGCCAGGCCCGCACCCGCTCCGAACTGGCAGCGATCACGGGCCTCGCCCGCTCGACCGTGGCACTCAGGATCGACGCGCTCATGAAGCTCGGGCTGCTGCGCCCGGTCAACGACGCCATCTCGACGGGCGGCCGGCCGTCGACGCAGTTCGCGCTCAACGTCACCGGCCACTCGGTGCTCGGCGTCGATGTCGGCGCCTCGCACGTGCGGGTGGCGCTGACGGATCTCGCCGGGACCGTCATCGACGAGCGCTCCGAGCTCATCGACATCGCCCGCGGTCCCGTGGTGGTGCTCGAGCACGTCATGACGATGGGCTCGGAGCTCCTGGCCCAGTCGGGTGAGGCGGCAGACGGCACGAATGCGGGCGGCGCCGGCGGCCCTGCTGCCCTCATCGCCGTCGGCGTGGGCCTCCCCGGCCCCGTCGAGCACGCCTCGGGCCGCCCGATCAACCCGCCGATCATGCCCGGCTGGGACCGCTACGACGTGGGCGGCGCCCTCGGCCGCCACTTCGGTGTGCCCGTGCTCGTCGACAACGACGTGAACATCATGGCGCTCGGCGAGCGGGAGCTCGCCTGGAGCGGTGTCGACGACCTCATGTTCGTGAAGGTCGCGACCGGCATCGGCGCGGGCGTCATCTCGGGCGGCGTGCTGCAGCGCGGGGCCCAGGGCACCGCCGGCGACCTCGGTCACGTCTACGTCTCGCGCGGCGCCGACGTGTTCTGCCGCTGCGGCAACCGCGGCTGCCTCGAGGCGCTCGCCTCCGGTGCCGCCATCTCGCGGGCCCTCGGCATCGAGACCACCTCGAGCGGAGACATCGTGGCGCTCGTGCGCCAGGGCGACATCGAGGCCATCCAGGCGGTCCGCCAGGCCGGCCGCGACCTCGGCGAGGTGCTCACCACGTGCGTGAGCCTCATGAACCCGTCGACCATCGTCATCGGCGGGGCGCTGGCGGCGGCGGGGGAGTTCCTCATCGCCGGTGTCCGCGAGGCCATCTACACGCGCGCCACGCCGTTCGCCACCCAGCACCTCGACATCACGCAGTCCCGGATAGGCGCGAACGCGGCCATCGCGGGAGCGAGCGTCATGGCCATCCAGTTCGCCCTCTCACCGGAGCGCGTCGACGCGATGGTGGCGGCGCTCCCCGACTGAGCTCCCCCTCCCACGAGTGGGCACTTCGTGCCCGAAAACCACCACTTTCGCGCCGAAAGCGCCCACTCGTGGGAAGGAGGCGTGAGCTCAGCGGGTGCTGAAGGCGGCGTCGAAGGCGGCGGTGGGGGCGTCGAATGCGAGGTTTCGGACGAAGGCGAGGGCTTCGGGGGCGCCGATGAGGCGGTCCATGCCGGCGTCTTCCCATTCGACGGAGATGGGTCCGGTGTAGCCGATGGCGTTGAGGGCGCGGAAGGATTTCTCCCAGGGGACGTCGCCGTGTCCGGTGGAGACGAAGTCCCAGCCGCGGCGGAGGTCGGCCCAGGCGAGGTGGGAGCCGAGGCGGCCGTTCCTGCCGTTGCCGGTGTTCATCTTCACGTCTTTGCAGTCGACGTGGTAGATGCGGTCGGCGTGTTCGAGGATGAAGTCGACGGGGTCGAGTTCTTGCCAGACGAAGTGGGAGGGGTCCCAGTTCAGGCCGAATGCTGTGCGGTGGCCGATGGCGTCGAGGGTGCGTTGGGTGGTCCAGTAGTCGTAGGCGATCTCGGAGGGGTGCACTTCGTGGGCGAAGCGCACGCCGACCTCGTCGAAGACGTCGAGGATGGGGTTCCACCGGTCGGCGAAGTCCTGGTAGCCGGCGTCGATGAGGTGCTGGGAGACGGGTGGGAACATGGCGACGTATTTCCAGATCGCGGATCCGGTGAAGCCGATGACGGTGTCGACGCCGAGGGCTCGGGCGAGGCGGGCGGTGTTCTTCATCTCTTCGGCGGCGCGTTGGCGGACGCCTTCGGGGTCGCCGTCTCCCCAGACGTGGTCGGAGAGGATGTCGCGGTGTCGGGCGTCGATGGGGTCGTCGCAGACGGCTTGGCCTTTGAGGTGGTTGGAGATGGCGTAGACCTTGAGGCCGTATTTCTCCAGCAGGGCGAGTTTTCCTTCGGCGTAGCCGGGTTCGTTCCAGCGCCAGGGGTCGAGGTGGTCGCCCCAGCAGGCGAGCTCGAGGCCGTCGTAGCCCCACCCGGAGGCCAACTTCGCGACCTCCTCCAGAGGCAGATCGGCCCACTGACCGGTGAACAGGGTGATGGGGCGGCTCATGAGATCTCCTTCCACGCGCTGCCCGCATCCGAGCTGCGCTGCACGGCATCGAGGGCCCGCTGCACCTGCAGGCCGTCGTCGAACGAGGGTACCGGCTGCTCGCCCGCCGCGATGGCCGTGACGAGGTCGCGCACCTGGTGCGAGAACCCGTGCTCGTAGCCGAGGGCATGGCCGGCGGGCCACCAGACATCGAGGTAGGGGTGCCCGGGCTCGGTCACGATGATCTTCGTGAAGCCCTGGGTGAGCGGATCGGCTGTCGCGTCGAACAGCTGCAGCGAGTTGAGGTCCTCGAGGTCGAAGGAGAGGGCACCGAGGCTGCCGGAGACCTCGAAGCGCAGCGCGTTCTTGCGGCCCGTGCTGAAGCGGCTGGCCTCGAAGGCGCCGAGCACGCCGTCGTCGAAGCGGCCGGTGAAGAGGGCGCGGTCGTCGACCGTCACCGTCTGCTTCTCCTCCCCGGCGGTGCCGGAGAGGCCCTGGGCCTCCGCGAGCACGGGGCGCTCGGAGACGAGGGTCTCGAGGGTCCCGCTGACCGACACGAGGGAGCGGCCGGTGATGAACTGGGCCAGGTCGATGGCGTGGGCGCCGATGTCGCCGAGGGCGCCGGATCCGGCCTGCTCTTTGTCGAGGCGCCAGGTGAAGGGCGCGTTCTCGTCGGCGAGCCAGTCCTGCAGGTAGCTGACGCTCAGCTGGCGCACGGTACCGATGCGGCCGGCGGCGATGAGGTCGCGGGCCAGGGCCGCGGCGGGCACCCGGCGGTAGGTGAAGCCGACCATGGCGTAGACCCCGGAGGCGGCGGCGCGGCGCGCGGCTTCGGCCATCTGCTCGGCCTCGGCGACGGTGTTGGCGAGGGGCTTCTCGCAGAGCACGTGCTTGCCGGCCTCGAGGGCGGCGATGGCGATCTCGGCGTGCGAGAACCCGGGGGTGACGATGTCGATGAGGTCGATGTCGTCGCGAGCGATGACCTCGCGCCAGTCGGCGGAGGACTCCTCCCAGCCCCACTTCGCGGCGGCGTCGGCGGCCCGGTCGGCGTCACGGCCCACCACGACGGTCATCTCGGGCTGCAGCGGCAGATCGAAGAAGCGTCCGGCGACCCGCCAGGCTTGCGAGTGGGCGGCGCCCATGAAGCCGTTGCCGACCATGGCGACGCGGAGACCGGGGGAGGTTCGAGTCACGTTCTCTTGCTTTCTCTACGCGCGCGAAGCGGCGCGCGGGGGTGGCGGATGGTGAAGCGGGGCCGTCCTTGCGGCCGGCCCCGCTTCGATTCCAGGAATCGGGTCTTTACGACTCGAAGGCGCTGGGGAGGTAGGCGTCGACGTTCTCCTTGGTGACGACGGGGGCGAAGAGCTGGATCTTGCGGGGGATGGAGTTCTCGACGAGTTCTTCCATGCCTTCGTTCTGCACGATGAGGCGGGCGAGGCTGATGCCGTCGGCTGCCTGGGTGGAGGGGTAGATGACGGTGGCCTTCAGCACGGTGTCGTCGGCCTGGATGGCGCGCATGACGTTCGCAGATCCCGCGCCGCCGACCATGAAGAACTCGTCGCGTCCGGCGGCGTCGATGGCGGCGAGGACGCCGACGCCCTGGTCGTCGTCGTGGTTCCAGATCGCGTCGATCTTGGGTGCTGCCGACAGCAGCTGGGAGGCTGCTGCTTCGCCGCCCTGGACGGTGAAGTCGGCGGCGACCCGGTTGGAGACCTCGAGGCCGCAGTCATCGAGGGCGTCTTCGAAGCCCTTGCTGCGGTCCTGGGTGAGGGGGAGGGAGTCGATGCCGGCGATCTCGGCGACGACGGCGTCGTCTTGTCCTTCGAGTTGTTCGCAGATGTAGGTTCCGGCCGAGACGCCCATGCCGTAGTTGTCGCCGAGGATGGTGGTGCGGGCGGCGAAGGTGCTGGAGAACTCGCGGTCGACGTTGATCACGGGGATCCCGGCTTCCATGGCCTGGATCGCGACGTCGGTGAGGGCTGCGCCGTCGGTGGGGAGGAGGACGATGGCGTCGACGCCGTCGTTGATGAAGGTCTCGACCTGACTGATCTGGAGGTTGGCGTCGTTGGTGCCCTCGGCGACGATGAGTTCGACGTCGTCGAATTTCTCGGCCTCGGCGATGGCGGCGGTGTTGATCGCGCCGAGCCAGCCGTGGTCGGCTGCGGGGCCGGAGAACCCGATCCGGACGGTGCCGCCGGTGGTGCCGCCGGTGGTCTCTTCGCCGGCGCTGGTCTCGGCCGGGGCCGAGGAGTTCTCGGGGGTCGTGCTCCCGGCCGTACAACCGGTGATGAGGGCCAGCGTGGCCACCGTCGCGCCGGACGCGAGGGCCAGCCGTGGCCAGAGCTTGTGTGAAGTGCGCATCTTTTCCTCCTGGACTGTGTGCTGCGGGTGTGTCCGAACGGATCCGGAACAGCACCTCTTTGGTGCAGCAGTCCTGCGGTCCACTCTGACGATCGAAACTGTAACAGAAGTTCCCCGGCTGCGTCTCAACTTATTTATGTTGATCGACATAAGACCTGGGTGATCGGATCTGTTATGTTGATCTTGTGATCAAAGTCGACCATTCAACGTCATTACTCGAGGTGCGGGGCCTGACGAAGTCCTTCTCGGGCACCCGGGCTCTCGCGGGAGTGGACCTCACCGTCGTTCCCGGCGAGGTGCACTGCGTGCTCGGGCAGAACGGCGCGGGCAAGTCCACGCTCATCAAGACGCTCTCCGGCATCAACCAGCCCGACGAGGGCGAGATCCTCTGGCAGGGGGAGCCGGTCGCGATCTCCGATCCCGTCACCGCGATTCGGATCGGCATCGCCACGATGTACCAGGAGCTCGACGTGGTCGACGGCCTGAGCGTGGCGGAGAACATCTTCCTCGGCCACGAGCACGACCGCGCCGGGGTCACCGACCGGAGGCGCACCGCCCGCGAGGCCGCCGAGATCATGGCGCGGCTCGGCCACCCGCAGATCGGGCCCGGCCGCGAGGTCGGCACCCTCTCGGCCGCCAACAAGCAGATCGTGAGCATGGGTCGCGCGCTCTCGCACGACGCCAAGCTCATCATCATGGACGAGCCCTCCGCCGTGCTCGACTCCGAGGAGGTCAAGAACCTCTTCCGGGTGGTGCGCGAGCTCACCAAGGCCGGCATCGCCGTGATCTACATCTCGCACCGGCTCGAGGAGATCCGCGAGATCGGCGACCGGATCACGGTCATCAAGGACGGCCGGACCATGGCCACGAACCTCCCCGTCTCCGAGACGCCCACCAAGCAGCTGATCGAGCTGATGACCGGGCGCACCGTCGACAACGTCTTCCCGCCGCGGGTGCCCGTGGCCGACGATGCTCCCGTGCTGCTCTCGGTGGAGGGCCTTGCGCTCTCCGGTGTCTTCGAAGGAGTCGACTTCCAGGTGCGCGCGGGCGAGATCGTGGGCCTTGCGGGGCTCGTCGGATCCGGTCGCTCCGAGATCGTCGAGACCGTCTACGGTGCCCGGAAGTCCAGTGCCGGCCGGGTGCTCGTGGAGGGCAAGGCGCTGACGCCGGGCTCCGTGCGGTCCGGGGTGCACGCGGGCATGGGCCTCTCCCCCGAGGAGCGCAAGAGCCAGGGCCTCATCCTCGACGAGCCGGTCTACCGCAACGTCACGCTCGCGAGCTTCGCGAGGTGGGCGAAGGGCGGCGTGCTCAACGAGCGCGCCGAAAGGCAGGAGGCCCGGGCGCAGCTCGAGGCCCTCGAGCTCAGGCCCGCCGACCCCGACCGTGCGGCCCGCACCCTCTCCGGCGGCAATCAGCAGAAGATCCTGCTCGCCCGCTGGCTCGTGCACGGCACGCGCATCCTGCTGCTCGATGAGCCCACTCGCGGCGTCGACGTCGGCGCCCGCGCCGAGATCTACGCCCTCATCCGCGCCCTGGCCGCCCAGGGCACCGCCATCGTCGTCATCTCGAGCGAGATCGAAGAGGTCCTCGGCCTCTCCGACCGCGTGCTCGTGATCGCCGACGGCCGCATCATCCACGAAAGCGCCGCCTCGGCCATCGAAGAGCACGACGTGCTCGACCTCGTCATGAAGGGAAGTGCCGCGTGAGCACTCAGACCGTAAGCCCCCACGCCGGCGACAAGCGCTCGGTGCTCAACCGCGCACTCGGCGGATCGGCGGGCCGCAGCCTCGGGCTCGTGATCGCGCTCCTCGCCCTCTTCGTGGTGGGCACGATCACGGCGGGTGACCGGTTCGCGAGTGTGGACAACATCCTCACCATCATCCGGTTCGCCTCCATCATCGGCGTCATCAGCATCGGCATGACCTTCGTGATCACCGCCGGCGGCATCGACCTCTCCGTCGGCTCCGTCCTCGGCCTCGCCTCCGTCGTCGCCACCCTCTCCTGGGTGCAGCAGTTCGCGACCTCCACCAACTGGATCGTCATGGTCATCGTCGCCATCGCCGTCGGCGGACTCGCAGGCCTGATCAACGGGATTGTCATCGCCTACGGCAACGTCGTGGCCTTCATCGCCACCCTCGCCATGCTCGTCGCCGCCCGAGGACTAGCCGAAGTCCTCGCCAACCGCACCACCCAGATCGTCATCGAACCCGGCTTCCTCTCCGCCATGCGCGGCGAACTCATCGGCGTCCCCATCCTCGTCTGGATCTTCGTCGTCGTCGTCGCCGCAGGCTGGTTCATCCTCAACCGCACCACCTTCGGCCGCCGCACCGTCGCCATCGGCGGCAACCTCGAAGCCGCACGCCTCGCCGGCATCAAAGTCAAGCGCCACCTCATGTACGTCTACATCCTCTCCGGCCTCACCGCCGGAATCGCCGCCGTCATGATGCTCGCCCGCACCACCGCCGGAACCTCCACCCACGGCACCCTCTACGAACTCGACGCCATCGCCGCCGTCGTCGTCGGCGGAACCCTCCTCATCGGCGGACGAGGAACCATCATGGGCACCGTCCTCGGCGTCATGATCTTCTCCACCCTCACCAACGTCTTCACCCAGAACAACCTCTCCACCTCCGTCCAGAACATCGCCAAGGGCGTCATCATCGTCGCCGCCGTCATGCTCCAGCAGCGCTTCGCCAACCGCAGCAAGAAATAGCGGCCGCGCCCGGCTCATCCGTCACTTCGTCCCGCTCCGGCGAGCACAGTGCGGCACGAACTGACGGGTGAGCGCCGGGGCCGGGCATGATGGAGCATGGCTGAATTCGAGGGACGTGCCGCGATCGTGACCGGCGCCGGATCCGGGATCGGGGCGGCGACCGCCCGCAAGCTCGCGGCGGGCGGCGCCCAGGTGGTCGTCGCCGACATCCGCGCGGAGGCCGCCGAGGCGGTGGCCGCGGAGATCACCGCGCAGGGCGGGACCGCCATCGGTGTGGCCTCCGACATCGCGGAGCTCGCCCAGGCCGAGGCGCTCGTGCAGCGCGCGCTCGACGAGTTCGGGCGGCTCGACCTCGCGGTGAACAACGCCGGCATCACGGGTGAGTACGCCTCGATCGTCGACAGCGATCCGGATGCCTGGCGCCGGGTGATCGAGGTCAACCTCCTCGGCACCTACTACGCGCTCCGCAGCCAGCTGCCGCCCATGATCGCGCAGGGCTCGGGGGCCATCGTGAACATCGGCTCGATCACCTCGGTGAACGGGCAGGCCATGACCTCGGGCTACAACTCGAGCAAGCACGGGATCGCCGGGCTCACCAAGACCGCGGCGCTCGAGGTGGCCGAGTCGGGGGTGCGGGTGAACGCCGTGGCCCCCGGCTACGTGCGCACGCCGCTGCTCGACCATCTCGACGAGGAGGCGTGGGGGCCGATCGCGGCGTCGCATCCGCTCGGCCGGGTGGCGGCGCCCGAGGAGATCGCGGATGTCGTGGTGTTCCTGCTGTCGGACGGCGCGTCGTTCGTGACGGGCAGCATCCAGCTCGCCGACGGCGGCTTCAGCGCGCGCTAGCGCCGCGGCCGCGCTGGCCGGTGCTAGACCGCGAGCGAGAGAAGCAGCAGCACCACCGCGAGCAGCGGGAACGTGCCCTGCACGGCGGCCGAGCGCAGGCGCGAGCGGCCGGTGCTGAGCAGCACGGCGGCGGCCGCGAGCATCGATCCGGTGCTGAGCAGGGCCAGCGCGTAGCCGGCCTCCCGCGCCTCGGTGAACAGCAGCACCAGGCCCACGAGGGCACCGACGGCGAGGAAGAGGTTGTAGAAGCCCTGGTTGTAGGCCAGCGGGGCCGTGGTGTCGGCATCCGCCTGGTCGCGGATGCCGAAGATCTTCCAGGTGGCGGGCTGGCGCCACCGGATGCTCTCGAGCACGAAGATGTAGACGTGCACGAGGGCGGCGAGGGCCGTGAAGACGGCGGCGGCGATCAGCATGAGGTCAGCCTAGGGTGGGGAGGTCCCCCCTCATCCGAAGAAGGAGTCGCCCATGTCCCGTGTCGTCGTCACCGGAGGAAGCGGCAAGCTCGGCCGCGCCGTCGTGAGGGAGCTGCTCGGCGCGGGCTACGACGTCGTGAACCTCGATCGCGTGCCCTCGCCCGAGACCGGGCCGCTCGGGCCCGGCACCCTGCCGACCGAGCCCCGAGCCCTCTTCGTCAAGGTCGACCTCGCCGACTACGGCCAGGTGCTGCAGGCCTTCACCGCCGTCGACGACCGCTACGACCGGGTCGACGCCGTGGTGCACCTCGCCGCCATTCCGGCGCCCGGGCTCGTGCCCAACTCGGTGACCTTCGCCAACAACGTGCCCTCGAGCTACAACGTCTTCGCGGCCGCTGCGGCCGCCGGAATCACGAACGTGGTGTGGGCCTCGAGCGAGACCGTGCTCGGGCTCCCGTTCGCCGAGAATCCGCCGCCCTCGTTCCCGGTCGACGAGGAGTTCGCCGTGCGTCCCTCCACCACCTACTCGCTCGGCAAGGCCGTGGAGGAGGAGATGGCGCGGCACTTCACACGCTGGAACCCCGACCTCAAGCTCATCGGGCTGCGGTTCTCGAACGTCATGGACGAGAACGACTACGCCGGCTTCCCGGCGTTCGAGAGCGATCCGGCCGCGCGCAGCTGGAACGCCTGGGGCTACATCGACGCACGTGACGGCGCCCAGGCCGTGCGACTCGCTCTCGAGAGCACGCTCACGGGCTTCGAGGCGTTCGTGATCGCGGCCGCCGACACCGTGCTGAGCACGCCGTCGGAGGAGATCGCGGCGCGGTTCTTCCCCGACGTGCCGTTCACGCGGGCCGTTCCCGGCACCGAGACGCTGCTCGGCATCGACAAGGCGCGGCGCATGCTGTGGTTCGAGCCGAAGCACTCGTGGCGGGACCACGTGGGCTGAGCGCGCTGCTCATGACGGCGGGCCGGCGCAACCTGACGGTGCACCGGCCCGCCGCGCTGCTCAGGCCTCCGGGATCTCGCGGCTGAAGGTCTCGAGCGTCACGGCCTCGGGCTCGGGGCCGCCGCGCTGCCCGGTGTCGAGGGCGTCGATCGCGGCGACCTCGTCGGCGGTGAGCTCGAAGTCGAACACCTCGAAGTTCTCCGCGATCCGCTCGGGCTTGGTCGACTTCGGGATGACGGACCGGCCCTCCTGGATGCCCCAGCGCAGCATCACCTGCGCGGCCGACTTGCCGTGCGCCTCGGCGATGCCGAGGATCGTCGGGTCTTCGAGCGCGCTCTTCTCGGAGTCTCGGTAGAAGGTGATCCCGCCGATCGGCGACCAGGCCTGGGTGAGGATGCCGAGCTCGGCGTCCACCCGCTGCAGCTCCTTCTGCTGGAAGTAGGGGTGCAGCTCGATCTGGTTGACGGCGGGCACCACCGAGGTCTGCTCGCGCAGGGCGGCGAGGTGCTCGGGCATGAAGTTGCTCACGCCGATGGAGCGCACCCGGCCGTCGGCCAGGAGCTTCTCGAGCGCCTGGTACGCCGCGATCGTGAGGTCGAAGTGGCTCGGCAGGGCCTGGTGCAGGATCAGCAGGTCGATCGTCTCGACGCCGAGCTTGCCGGCGCTCTTGTCGAAGGCGTGCAGCGTGGCGTCGTAGCCGAAGTCGTTGATCCAGACCTTGGTCTCGACGAAGATCTCGTCGCGCGGCACGCCAGAACGGCGGATGCCCTCGCCGACCTCGCGCTCGTTGCCGTAGGCGGCCGCGGTGTCGATGTGGCGGTAGCCGGTCTGCAGGGCTGCCACGACCGCATCCGTGGTCTCGTCGGGCGGGGTCTGGAAGACGCCGAGCCCGATGGCCGGGAGCTCGACGCCGTTGTTCAGGGTGAGGAGGGGGATGGTCATGGGTGCGACGCTACGCCCGGATGCGGGGGTGCAGGAGGGTTCTGCCAGTACCTGTACCCGTGCTCAGGGTTCGAGCGGTTGCTCGTCGTGGCGGGGGATGAGGGCGAGGGAGGCCAGCGGGGTGAGGGCCACGAGCGCGAAGGCGAGCGGATAGCCCGCCACCGTGATGAGGGCGCCGATGGCCGGGCCCACCACGGAGGCGGCCACGAACTGCCCCGTGTTCTGCACGCCGAGCGCGCGGCCGGACCAGTGCGGCCCCGCCGCCTCGGCCACGGCGGTGAAGGCGAGGCCGTTGTCGGCGACGCTCACGGTGGTGGCGATCACGAGCATCACCGCGGCGGCGGCGCTCCACTCGAGGAGTCCCGTGGTGGCCAGGAGGAGCATGACGGCGACGCCGCTCACCGCCACCCAGCGCATCACGCGGGTGCGGCTGTCGACGCGGTCGCTCAGGTGGCCGACGGCGATGCGGCCGAAGGCGCCCACGAACTGGGAGAGGGCGATGACGGCGCCGGCGGCGGCGGGGTTCCAGTGCAGGGCGGTGATGAGCCAGACGAGGCCGAAGGTCGAGAGGGTGAACTGCGGCACCACGAGCAGGGCCGAGGCGAGGTGGATGCGCAGGAGGAAGGGACTGCGGCGGTAGGGGCTCGTGGAGGTGGCCGTGGGGGTGGGGGCGCTGCTGCTCGTGGAGGTGGGGGTGGTCTTGGCGTTCGGGCTGCCGGGCTTCGCCGGGCGGGGCGGGTCGGCGATGCCGACCGCGCACGCCACGGCGAGCACCGCGAGGGCGACGGCGACGGCGGCGAGGGGTGCCCCGATGCCGTGCTGCTCGGCGAGGGGCGGCACCACGAGGGCTGCGACGGCCACGCCGAGCGGCTGCGACATCTGGCGGATGCCCATGGCGAGGCCCCGGCGCGAGCGGGGGAACCACCCCACCACCACGCGTCCGCTCGCCGCATTCACGCTCGCGGAGGCGCCGCCGCCAAGCAGCAGCAGGATGCCGAGCGCCGCGTAGCCCCACCCGGCGGCGGGCACGGCCACCAGGGCGAACAGTGCCGTGAGCGCGAGCCCGCCGGCGATCACCCAGCGCTCCCCGAAGCGGTCGGCGAGCGCGCCCCACGCCACGAGCGTGAGCACCATGCCGAAGGTGGGGGCGGCGGCGAGCAGTCCGGCCTCGGCGAGGGGCATGCCCTGCTGCACATGCAGGAACGGGATGAGGTAGGCCGGGGTGCTCACGAGGAACGTGCCTGCTGCCTGGGCGGCCACGCCGAGGGCGAGCATGCGCCAGGCGGCGGCCGGGGCGCGGGCCGGTTGCGGCGCCGGCGCCGGTGTCGTCGTGGACTTCGTGCTGCTCATCGGGACTCCGGACGTGACGCGGGAACTGGTATACGCTGATGGTATACCAAAGGAGATCGAATGAACGCAGGCGGCAGTGCGGGAGCCTACGAGGCGCTCCGATCCGCGATCCTGACGCTCGAGCTGCTGCCGGGCGAGGGGCTGAGCGAGCGGGGCCTCGAGGAGCGGCTGTCCGCATCCCGTACCCCCATCCGGGCCGCTCTGATGCGTCTCGAGAATGAAGGCCTCACGCAGCGGGCGGGCCGGGGCTGGCAGGTGACGCCGATCGACCTCGCCGAGGTGCGGGCGGTGATGGAGTTCCGCGAGGTGGTCGAGGCGGCGGTGGTGGGGCTGGCCGTGCAGCGCGCCGCCGACGACGAGCTCGCGGCGCTGCGCCTGCTGGCCGAGGGCCCGGTCGGCGGGGATGTGGGCGGGGATGCGGGTGGGAGTGCCGGCGGGGACGCGGATGCCGATGAGGGCGCCGACCGCGGTGAACCCGGCAGCGGTGAACCCGGCCGCGGTGAACTCGGCAACGGCGCCGGCGAGGCCGGGCTGCGGCGGGGAGGCGACTTCCATCTGGCGCTCGCGCGGCTCTCGGGGAATCCGTTCCTGGCCGACGCGATGGGCGATTCGCTCACCCGGCTGAGTCGCACGCGGTGGCTCGAGGTGCGCACCCCTGAGTCGCGTGCGCAGGCTCGGGCCGAGCACCTCGAGATCGTGGCGGCGGTGCGTGCGCGCGATGCGGAGCTGGCCTCCGCTCTCGTGGTGGCGCACAGTCGCGGCACGCGGGATCGCCTGCTCGATCACCTGGCCGAGGAGCGTCGTCGGCTCCGCGGTCGCGGCTTCGCCATCATCGAGTCGTCGGAGACGCCGTTGGCCCTGTGAGGTGCGCACGGTGAGGCCAGTCGTGTGAGGTCCGCCGGTGAGGCGCGCCGCGTCTGCGCGCCGTTCAGCCCGCCAGCGCGAGCACGATGCCGCCGAGCGCGCCCACGGCCACCACGGCCCACGCGGGCACCCGCCACACGAGGAGCAGCGCGAGGCACAGCAGCGCGAGGGCGGCGGGGGCAGGCCCCGTGATCGCCGTGACGAAGACGGGGTCGTAGAGGGCGGCCGCCAGGATGCCGACCACGGCGGCGTTCGTGCCGCGCAGCAGGGCGCGGGCCCAGCGGCGGGAGCGGAGGGCGTTCCAGAACGGCATCACCCCGACGAGCAGCAGGAACCCTGGTGCGAAGATGCCGGCGAGGGCGATGGCCGCGCCTGCCGCACCGCCCGGACCGACCGCCGACAGGGCGCCGAGGTAGGCGGCGAAGGTGAACAGGGGGCCGGGGACGGCCTGGGCCGCTCCGTAGCCGGCGACGAACTGCTCGGCGGTCACCCAGCCCGGGTCGACGACCCCCGCCTGCAGCAACGGGAGCACCACGTGCCCGCCTCCGAACACGAGTGCGCCGGCCCGGTAGAAGGTGTCGAACAGCTGCAGCGCTCCCCAGCCGGTGGCCTGGGCGAGCACGGGCAGTCCCGCCAGCAGCACCACGAACAGCCCGAGGCACACGCCGCCGGCCACCCGCCCCACGGGGAAGCGGATGATGCCGTGGTCGCTGGCACCCGGCGCACCCGCCCCGACACTTGCGCCGGCCCTCGCGCCATCTGCGCCGGCACTCGCGTCGGCTGCCCCAGCACCCGCCCCGACACTTGCCACGCCTGCCGCCCCGGCGCTCGACCCGGCTGCAGCACCAGGACCAGCGCCGGCCCCCACCGCACCATCCGGTTCTGCGCGGCAGAGCACGACGCCCGCCACCGCCCCCAGCACGATCGCGCCGAGCTGGCCGAGCGGCCCGGCGGCGAGCAGCGCCACGATGGCGGCGACCACAGCGATCGACGCGCGCACCGGGTCGGGTGCGAGGCTCCGTCGCATCCCGAGCACGGCCTGCGCCACCACGGCCACCGCGGCGATCGTGAGCCCCGAGAGGATGCCGCCGCCCACCACGCCGCCGAAGACTGCGGCCCCCGCGGCGAACGCCACGAGCAGCACCGCCGACGGCAGGGTGAACGCGAGGAACGCGGCCAGTGCTCCGAGGGGTCCGGCGCGGTGGAGGCCGAGGCCGAAGCCGACCTGACTCGAGGCGGGCCCGGGCAGGAACTGGCTGAGCGCCACGAGGTCGGAGTACTCGGCGTCGCTCACCCAGCGACGCCGCCCCACGAGCTCCGCCCGGAAGTAGCCGAGGTGCGCGATCGGCCCCCCGAACGACGTCACCCCGAGCAGCAGGAACGCCGCGAAGACCTCCCGCACCGAGCCCCGCCCGGAACCGCTGCCCGGAGCCGGAGCCGGACCCGAGGGAGGAGCCGGGGACGACGGCGGTGGCGCATCCGGTCGCTTCATCACACCTGCGGCACGAGTTCGTCGACGAGGGAGCGGATGCGTCGCTCGATGTCGTCGCGGATCGCCCGGACCTCCTCGAGGGGCTTCCCGGCCGGGTCGTCGAGCTCCCAGTCCTCGTAGCGCTTGCCGGGGAAGATCGGGCAGGCGTCGCCGCAGCCCATCGTGATGACCACGTCGGCGGCGCGCACGGCATCCGGGGTCAGCAGTTTCGGAGAGTTCGCGGTGATGTCGATCCCCACCTCGGCCATCGCCGCCACGGCCACCGGGTTGATCCCCTCGGCGGGCTCGCTGCCGGCGGATCGCGCCTCGACCAGGCCTCCGCCCACGGCCCCCAGGAACCCGGCCGCCATCTGCGACCGCCCGGCGTTGTGCACGCAGACGAAGAGCACGATCGGTGCTTCCGTCTCGGTCGCGGCAGGCGTGCCCGTCGCGGGCTCGGGGGCGCCTGCGGAGGCGGGCTCGGGGGCGGTGCGGGGCTCGGTCATGCCGGGATCGTACCGTGTGCGCGTGAACGGCTCGGGTGGCGGAACGCTGTGCCGGGCGGGTGCGCCGACTGCCAGGATGGGCGCATGAGGAAGTGGGTGCTGCTCGGCGGCGCGATCGTGACCGAGGTCTCGGCGTCCCTGTCGTTGAAGGCGGCGCTCGAGCATCCGGTGTGGTTCGTGGTGGTGGTGCTGGGGTATGCGTCGGCGTTCGTGCTGCTCGCGTTCGTGCTGCGGGCCGGCATGCCGCTCGGGGTGGCCTACGGGGTGTGGGGTGCGCTCGGGGTGGCGCTCACGGCGGGGTTCGCGGCGCTGCTGTTCGGCGAGACGCTGACGCCCGTCATGCTCGCGGGCATCGCGATGGTGATGGCGGGGGTGCTCGCGGTGGAGATCGGATCGCAGCGAGCGGCCAGCACGAAGGCGGCGGCCGCGGCGGCTGCGGCGGCTGCGGTTGCGGCGGCTGCGCGATCCGGGGCCGGCGGCACGGGCGAGGCCACCGATCCTCCCGGCGAGGCAGTGCGCTGATGGGGTGGGGCTGGGCGCTGCTCGCGGGTGCGATCCTGTTCGAGGTGGCGGGCACGCTGTCGCTGCGGATGGCGACGCACGGCAAGGCGATCTGGTACCTGCCGGTCGGTGTCTGCTGCCTCGTCGCGTTCACCCTGCTCGCGCTCACGCTGGCGAGCGGCGTTCCGCTCGCGGCGGCCTACGGCACGTGGACCGCCGTCGGCGTCGCCCTCACCGCGGTCGCCGGGCGCATCCTGTTCAAGGAGTCGCTGACCTGGCTGATGGGGCTCGGGATCGCGCTGATCGTGGGTGGCGTGCTGCTCATCGAGCTGGGGCACTGAGGCGGCTCCGACCGGCTGAGAGGTCGGAGGCCGCGGTCGCACTGTCGTGGATCCCGCTCGAGCACCCGGATCAGAGCGTGGCGAGCGCCTCGTCGATGATCGCGAGTCCGCGAGCGGCCTCCTCCGGGGTGATGACGGCGGGCGGCACCACGTGCAGCCGGTTCTCCGCGAGGAACGGCAGCAGCCCTCGGCCGAGCAGTTCGCCCTTCAGCCTGCCCATGGCGGCGGCGTCGAGGGGAGCGCGCGTGTCGCGGTCGGCCACGAGCTCGATCGCCCAGAACACGCCGGTGCCGCGCACCTCGCCCACGACCTCGTGCGTGTCGGCCAGTCGCCGGAGTGCCGGGCCGATGACATCCGTACCGATGGATCGCGCGTTCTCGACCACACCCTCCTCGGCCATGGCGGTGAGGGTGCCCACGATGCTCGCGGCGGCGAGGGGGTGGCCGGAGTAGGTGAGTCCGCCGGGGAACACGCGCTCGTCGAAGTGGTGGGCGATGGCGGAGGGGATGAGCACGCCGCCCACCGGCACGTAGCCCGAGTTGACGCCCTTGGCGAAGGTGATGAGGTCGGGCACGACGTCGAAGGCGTCGAGTGCGAACCACTCGCCGGTGCGGCCGAAGCCCGCCATGACCTCGTCGAGGATGAGGAGGATGCCGTGGCGGTCGGCGAGGGCGCGCACGCCCGCGAGGTAGCCGGGCGGCGGCACGAGGATGCCGGCGGTGCCGGGGATGGTCTCGAGCAGGATGGCGGCGACGGTGTCGGCACCCTCGGACTGGATGACGCGCTCGAGGTGGCGGAGGGCGCGCTCGCTCTCCTCCTCGGGGGTGGTGGCCCAGAAGTCGGAGCGGTAGAGGTAGGGGCCGAAGGCGTGCACGTGCCCGCGGGAGTACTCGTTGGGCATGCGGCGCCAGTCGCCGGTGGCCACGATCGCGGCGCCGGTGTTGCCGTGGTACGAGCGGTAGTGCGAGATGACCTTGTCGCGGCCGGTGACGAGGCGGGCCATGCGGATGGCGTTCTCGTTGGCATCCGCGCCGCCGTTGGTGAAGAAGACCTTCTCGAAGCCGGCAGGGGCCCGGTCGAGGATGAGCTGGGCGGCCTTCGCGCGCGTCTCGTTGGCGTGGGCGGGGGCGATGGTGGTGAGGAGTGCGGCCTGCTCCTGGATGGCGGCGATCACCTTGGGGTGCTGGTGGCCGATGTTGACGTTGACGAGCTGGCTGGAGAAGTCGAGGTACTCGGTGCCCTCGAAGTCCCAGACGGTGGTGCCGAGGCCGCCCGCGATGGCCATCGGGGCGAGTGCCCCCTGGGCCGACCAGGAGTGGAAGACGGTGGAGCGGTCGGCGCGGCTGACGGAGTCGTTCGTGGTCATGGGACCAGTGTCGGGGGTGCCGGGGTGGCTTGTGTGTGCCGGATCGGTCAGTGGATGCGACGTGGATGGACAGAGTGGCTGGTCGGTGATTGCGCTTCCCCAGCCGACAAGGCTGCCGCGCGCTTCGCGCTTGCCTTCGATGGTCGTGGTGCGGATGGTGCGTGGTATTCGGTTCATGTTTTCTTGGTGGCCATGGTCATCGAGGGCAAGCGCGGAGCGCGCGGCAGCTCATCACCCCAGTGTCGGTGGCTGCTGGTTGAATAAACCTCATGAAGACGACGTTCGGATCACCTCCCGGGGCAGCCCTGGATGCTCTTGAGCGTGCGATCACGGATGAAGTGGCGGGCTTCGCTCGGGACGACCGGAAGATCGCGAAGCTGCAGGCCCGTCAGGCACGGCGGTTGGCGCGGGCGGTCGGCCTGGCGGAGACTCGAGCGGAGTTGCTGCAGGGTGGGTTGACGCCGAAGGCGCGCGAGTGGGCTCGCCGGTCGCTGCGGGCCGAGGTCGCATGCGCGTCACGCCGTTCGGAAGGGGCGGTGTCCCGCCTGTTCGCGGATGCGGAGACGCTGGTGGCTGATCTGCCGGAGACGCTGGCGGCTCTCGAGGCGGGCGAGGTCTCCTACGCCCATGCCCGTTCGGTGGTGGTGCACGCCGGGTCGCTCCCGATCGAGGCGCGCGGGTCGTTCGAGCATGCTGTCCTGCCGCAGGCGCGGGAGAAGAACCCGGCCCGCTTCGACGACGCAGCCCGTCGCCTGCGCGAGGTGCACCACCCCGAGTCGATCACCCGCCGCGCGGTGCTCGCCCGCGAGGAGCGTGCCGTGTGGCTCGATGCCGAGCGCGACGGAATGGCCACCCTCCACCACCACCTTCCGGCCGTGGATGCGCTGGCCATCCACGACGTGATCGATCAGGCGGCCCGTGCGGCGCGGGGCGACATGGAGCCGCGGACGCAGGCGCAGCTGCGTTCGGACATCCTCGCGGATCGCATCCTCGGCCGCACTGATGGCCTGGCCGTTTTCACGCCGAGTGTGATTGTGACGGTGCCGGCGGTGGTCCTGGCCGGGTGCGAATCGACACCCACGACCCCACCCACGTCCACCCCGGGTGATCCGCTCGCCGAGTTGCACGGCTATGGGCCCATCGATCCCGCCACCGCCCGCCGGATCGCCGCGGCCGCTCCCACGTTCCTCCGCGTGCTCACGCACCCGGTCACCGGGGATGTGATCGAGACCGCCGGACGGTACCGCATCCCCACCGCGCTGCGCGAGGTGCTGATCGTGGCGGACGAGCACTGCCGCTTCCCCGGGTGCGGCCGCCGGGCCGCGAGATGCGAACTCGATCACACCGTGGATTGGGCGAACGGCGGCCGCAGCGTCGCCTCGAACCTCGCCCATCTCTGCACGAGCCACCACCACCTCAAGCACGACGGCGGCTGGCAGGTGACCCGCCCGCCCGACACCGGGCCGACATCCCGAACCCTGGAGTGGCGATCACCTCTCGGCGCCACCTACCGCACCAACCCCGCCGCTCGCAGTGGGGGCGATCCGCCACCCTTCTGATCAGCGGGTCAGAGGCGACCCTGCTCCGGGCTGCCGGCCGGCAGGGGAGTGAGCTCGGTGATGACGGGGATGGCCGAGAGCAGGGGGGAGAGGCGCTCCGCCAGCAGCGGAAGAGCGGCACTCGTGCTGCCGTGGTGATCGGCATCCGCCTTGGAGGCCCACTTCTCGATGAAGTAGAGCGTGCCGCCCGGAGCCTCGTGCAGGGCGTAGAGCAGACAGCCGGGTTCGGCCTGCACCATCTCGATGATCGGACCCAGGGCCTCGACCACCTCGTCGCGCCGCCCGGGCAGCGGCAGGAACGACACGATCGCAACGAGCGGATCAGGCATGGATTCTCCTTCGAACGGGTAGAAGCATAACTGGCAGGTAGCTCAGAGTCTGACCGATCGTGCAGGCGCTGACCGATCGGTCAGACTACCCTCGAATCCGTGCCCACTCCTCAGCCGATCGCCCGCCCGCAGACCGATGTCGCGGCCGAACTCCGATCCATCGCCCTCGCGATGTTCGCCGAGCACGGCTACACCGGCACGAGCCTGCAGCAGATCGCCGACGCCGCGGGCTACTCCAAGTCGAGCGTGCTCTACCACTTCCGCTCGAAGGAGGGTCTGTTCGAGGAGGCACTCGCCCCGAGCGTGGCCGAACTCGAGGAGTTCCTCGACTCGATCGTCGAGAAGGCCACCTCCGGCGACTCGCGGGCGCAGTTCACCGCCGACTTCGTCGACCTCCTGCTCGACCACCGCCTCGCCGCCCACATCATCATCAACCAGGGCCAGACCCTCTCCGACATCCCCACCGTCGACCGCGCCCGCGGCCTGATCGACCGGATCGGCGAGTCGTTCATGTCCGGCCTCCCCACCACCAAGCAGCGCATCCGTCTGGGTGTCGCCCTCGCCGGCGCCGCCTACGTGATGGTGGCATCCCGCCCGAGCGCCGCCGAGATCGACGACATCGACGAGGTCAGGGAAGCCCTCATCGACGTCGTCGGCGAACTCATCACCCCCCTCTCGAGCTGACAGAACACAAGAACAAGAGCACACCCGAACACCAGAACACCCGAACACCCGCAGTCACGAACACCCGAACACCCGACCGCACACCGAGGAGCTTCCCTGTGGCCACCCTGCTCTACCGCATCGGCCGATTCGCCTACCGCAAGGCCTGGTACGTCGTGATCGCGTGGCTGCTGGCCCTCGCCGCCATCCTCGGCGGCGGTCTCGCCCTGGGCGGCCAGACCGCCGAGAGCTTCACCATCCCCGGCACCGAGTCCCAGCAGGCCATCGACAAGCTCGAGAACCTCTTCCCCTCCGCCGCCGGCGCCGCCGCCACGATCGTGATCGTCGCCCCCGACGGCCAGAACGTGAACGACGACACCGTCGAACAGGAGATCACCGCGGTCTCGGATGACATCGCCGACCTCGACCAGGTCTCCGCCGTCATCTCCCCCTACTCCGAGTACGCGACCAACGCGATCTCGGAAGACGGCACCACCGCCCTCCTCAAGGTGCAGTTCGACGGCCCGGCCACCGACGTCTCCGACGCCACCCTCGACGAGGTCATGGCCGCCGGCGACACCCTCGAGAGCGAGGACATGACCGTCTCCTTCGGCGGCGAGGTCTTCCAGAGCGTCGAGTTCGGCCTCACTCCCACCGAGGCCATCGGCGTGCTCTTCGCCGGCATCGTGCTCTTCATCACCTTCGGATCCCTGCTGGCCGCCGGCCTCCCCCTCCTGACCGCGCTCCTCGGCGTGGGCATCTCGATGGGCGGCATCATCCTCGCCTCGGCCTTCACCACCGTCTCGAGCACCGCCCCCATGCTCGCGGTCATGATCGGCCTCGCCGTGGGGATCGACTACGCCCTCTTCATCCTCTCGAGACACCGAACCCAACTGGCCGCCGGCATAGACCCCGAGGAATCGGCCGCACGCTCGGTCGCCACCGCAGGCGCCGCCGTCGTCTTCGCGGGTCTCACCGTCATCATCGCGCTGCTCGGCCTCCTCGTGGTCGGCATCCCGTTCCTCTCGGTGATGGGCGTCGCCGCTGCGTTCGCCGTCTTCGTGGCCGTCGCGATCGCCATCACGCTGCTGCCCGCCATCCTGGGCATCGCGAAGGGCAAGCTCATCCCGAAGCCGGGCTCGCGCGCCGCCCGCCGGGCCCAGGCCGCCGCCGAGCACGACGCGCAGGGCGAAGCAGGGCACGAGCAGCGGCGCGGCCGGCAGGCGGCGCCGGATGCGACGGCGGAAGACACCCACAAGGCCAGCGAGCCCACCGCGACCACCAAGCCCGCCAAGCCCCTCAAGCCCTCGATGGGCGGCCGCTGGGTGGCCCTCGTCATGAAGGCCCCGATCGTCTTCATCGTCGCCGTGGTGGGCCTCCTCGGAGTGGCCTCCATCCCCGTCGCGAGCCTCGACCTCAACCTCCCGACCGCCGCCTCGCAGCCCGAGGGCTCCACCGCCCGCACGGCCTACGACACCGTGGCCGAGAAGTTCGGCGCCGGCTACAACGGCACCATCGTGGTGGTGGCCGACATCACCCAGACCACCGACATCCAGAACGACCTCGAAGGCATCCGCAGCGACCTCGAAGCCGTCGACGGCGTCGCGACCGTGGGCCCGGGCCTTCCCGACGAGACGCTCGACACCGCCATCTTCCAGGTGGTGCCCACCACAGCCCCCGACTCGCACGACACCAAGGAGCTCGTGGAGCGCCTCCGCGACATGAAGGGCGAGATCGAGGCCGACTACGGCACCCCCATCGTGGTGAGCGGCCAGACCGCCGTGGCCATCGACGTCTCCACGCAGCTCACCAACGCGCTCGTGCCGTTCGGCATCCTCGTGGTGGGACTGTCAATCCTGCTGCTCGCGATGGTCTTCCGCTCGATCGCCGTCCCCATCAAGGCCGCCCTCGGCTTCGTGCTCTCGGTGGGCGCCTCGTTCGGCGTCACCGTCGCCGTGTTCCAGTGGGGGTGGCTCGCCGACCTGCTGCACGTCAACGCCACGGGCCCCATCATCAGCTTCCTGCCGATCCTGCTGATGGCCATCCTGTTCGGGCTCGCCATGGACTACGAGGTGTTCCTCGTGTCGGGCATGCGCGAGGAGTACGTGAAGTCGAGGGATGCGCGACGAGCGATCCGGATCGGCTTCCAGCACGGCGCACGCGTCGTCACGGCCGCCGCGCTCATCATGTTCTTCGTCTTCTTC